>PLZZ01000077.1 GCA_003153585.1 Acidobacteriota bacterium
TGTGGGACGACAAGCTCTGGGGACTAAAGCTCGAGGCCGAGCTAGAGGAGTCCCGGCGCGGCCCGCGTCCGCGCCGCCGACGGAGAAAAACCTAGGAGGGTTGCCAAATCATGGGACCACTTACGCACAAACTGGATCGCTCGGTTGTAATCCAAGCCACGCGTGAGACCGTTTTCCATTTCTTCACCGATAGCGCGAGATGGGCCAAATGGTGGGGCGCGGGCTCCAGCATCGAAGCTCACCCGGGAGGCAAGGTCCTGATTCGAAATCCCGGCGGAATAGAGGTGCTCGGCGAGGTCCTCGAAGTGCTTCCACCAGAACGCATCGTGTTCACCTATGGGTTTGCCACTGGCAAGCCAATTCCCCCGGGCAGNNTCACGCGTGACCATCTCTCTGGAACCGTGCGAAGACGGCACCCGCCTTCATCTTCTCCATGAATTTCCCGAAGTGGCGGTGCGTGACGAGCACGTGCAAGGCTGGCGCTTTCAGCTTTCGCTTTTCGCAAACATTGTCTCCGACGAAGTGTTCGCGGATTCAGCCCGTGTCGTGGACGGGTGGTTTGAAGCGTGGACTGTNNCCGCTTCAGCTTGCTCGACGGCTTGACGGATCTCTCGGCTCACGCGGGAGCCGCCCAGCGATTCATGCCAGGCGTGCGACTGCGGCGCAAGGGCGAGCCGCGTCAGTGCCAAGGTGTGGTGCTCGCAGACTGGATCGCGAGCGGCCCAGACGGCCGGGAACTAATGAGCGGCACCAATGTGTTTGTGCTCGGACCCGACGGTCGAATCANNGATTTGAACCAACGACCTCCGGCCCCGGCCCGGTGAAGCCGGGCCGAATGGAAGAATGTCAGCCCGGGTTTTCGGGCTCAGGAAGACGGCAGGGAATGCGGAATAAAAGAAATGGTTGCGGGGGTTGGATTTGAACCAACGACCTCCGGGTTATGAGCCCGACGAGCTACCAGGCTGCTCCACCCCGCGAAAACATGATAGCGGATGTGCGCGGTGCGGTCAAATCAACCCAACCACTAATTTTTGAGCGCCTTTCACCCTGGTGCTCGAATCAGCGGCACACTTCACAGGTAGGGTCAGCCCCTCACCACGAGCTGTAAGGATCATTCTCGAACGGAGATACTTTGTCTGATGCCGAGTGCACGTCCGTGATTCCCGAAGCGCTTTGTTCCGGGCTGACGTCCAAATCTTCCGAGACCGTGTTCCAGTCTTTCGCATTCGTCATCGGGTCGGTTGGAATCTGTTGGATGTAGTGCGAGCTCACGAGATCATCGAGCGAGGACGGCGCCGCTTCTTTGTCTTCCGTGTAATGCTGAATGGCATCGCGCATGACCTTCAGGTCCGTGCGCAGTGTCGTTTCTTTCGCCCGTGTAACTGATTTTTGATAGTTTCCCGCGGCAATGGTAGCTAGGATCATGATAATTGCGATCACAACCATCAATTCAATTAGCGTAAACCCGCGCTGAATTGCGCGGTGCCCAGCGTCACTATTCGATTTGCATTTATCCCTGTGCATCATTGCCCAACCCCCAACGCAATTACCAATCCGAGTATTTGGTGCCGTTCAGTGCGGTTCCGGATGATTTGGTGAATACGTCGAAGACATCCGTACCGCCCCAGGAAGTGGTATCCGTATCGTCCTGAACGGAGCGCATACCCCAATCTTGATTTCCGGTCATCGGGTCGATTGGAATTCTGCGCAGAAACCGGACATTTTTACCGGTAACCCCGGTCAACGCCACGCCGTGAACCAATGTCTGCAGATCGGGCGGATATCCCTCGGTGCCGGCTTGAACTTGAATTTGTCCCTTGTCAGCCGCATCTTTGTAGCGATCGATAGCGTCACGCATTTGCCGCAGGTCGTAACGAAGGGCATCCTCTTTGTGCCTCTTCACGGTGACGCGCGCCAAAGGAATCGCCGCTGTCGCCAACACCAGAAGAATCGCACAAGCCAGGACCAGTTCGATCAGCGTCATGCCGGTCGCGCGGGGGCGCGCGCTCCGGAAAAATCCGGAAGCTGACACTTGCGGCCGAGGGGAACTGCTTACAACTTGACGGCTGAGAATCCTGCTCATCTCGATCACTGCACCTGAATCGTGGCTTCTCCGGACACCATCGGAATTGTCCGTTGCTGCGAATCATGCGCATTCACTTGCAATATCTGGAGCGACGAATTGCCCGGGGCAATTGCGCGGATGACGAAGCCCAGCAGCGTTCCGGTACCGTTTATTCCCGGCGTGTTGGGCTGGCGCGTGGCGGAGACTACCACTTCGCCGCGCTGCGAATCGATTCGCTGGACGATGGCAATTTCCTGCGTTCCGCCGGAGAGAAATCCTCCGTTGCGAACTTCTTCCACCTGAATCACCGCCGGGTTGTAGTGGACGAGGAGCGGGATTGAGTATAGATCGTTCACATTTGAAACCGCGAGGCCCAGCGTCGTGGTGTCACCCGTCTTCATGGTCGTCGCCGCAGGCTCGAAGTGAAGCCGAGCAGCCGGAGTTCCCGCTTGTGGCGCGGAGGTCGGCATCATGGCTGGAGCCACCGCTGGAGTTGGCGCCACAGCAGCAGCTGCGGGTTGCGTCGGTCCTCCCTCAGGCATTACTTCCGAATCTTCGCGATAGATGCGCACGTTCGAGTCCGTGCCCGCCGCCATCGAACGAAGATTCTCGGCAGAAAACGAAGGTAGCCGAATGACATGGGGAGTCACAACAATTAAGGTTTCGTCTTCCTCGACCTCATGGCTATTGTCCGAGAATAAATAGCGTATTGCGGGAATTTCGCCCAGTCCCGGTATGCCGTTAATCAGCTTCGTATCCGTTCGCTCGATCAGTCCGCCCAGCACGCTGACTTCGCCCTCTTTCAAGCGGATATCAACTTCCTCTTTTTTCTGGCCGATGACCGGTTGATTGATTCCTCCGATACTATCGGTACCCGTGATTTGAGAAATATCCACTGTCAGCTTCATGCTGATTTCGCCGTCGGGATGTACGCGGGGCGTCACCTCGATGTTCACGCCCACGTCGATGTACTGGAATTGCGTGTTAACCAGGGGATTCACCACACCCGCCGAGCCGGTAGTGCCCACTCCCACGCCGGCTTGAAAGCTCCCGGTTGCTACCGGAACGCGCGAGCCGATTTTCAGCGTGGCCTTCTGTCCATCGGTGACACGAAGTTCCGGATCCTGGACGATTTTCGTTTGGCTATCGGTCAAGATCGCATTTGCCTGCGCGCCCGGCAGCGTGATGCTCCAATCCGCAGTGCCCAGGTGCTTCAAATTATTCAGGGTAACCTGCGGTGTGGTAGTCGTTGTGCTCGTCGTAGTAGTGCCGGTAGTGGTGGTTGAGCTATTTGGCTGCAGAGATGTGCGGGGGTTGAACGCGACCGCGATGGATTGGCCTGGAAGAATACCCAAGTCGCGAAGGCGGTCAACGCTCGCCGTCATCACCTGAATGTGAAGCAAAATCTCGGGCTTTGACTTGTCGATGTCCCGGATGATCTTGGCCGCGAGCGCCAGTTTGTCGGGCGTGTCGCGGATCACGATCGCATTCTGCGCGTTCACCTGCTGCAAGCGGTGCAAGTCAAGCAGTTGACGCAGCCCGTTCACTATCTCGGTCAAATCTTGCGGCGTGATCGTGTTCGAGAGATAAAACGTCTTTACGACTTCGTCCTCGAGGTCCTTGCGCTTTTGCGGCTGGTCCGGCGCCACGAAAATCACGCTCGGAGTCACCGGCTTCCAGAAAGTTTTGCTTGCGAGCGACACCGTGTCGAGAGCTTGTTCCAGGGTTACATTCGGCAGCTCAATCGTAATGCGCTTCGCCGTAAGCTCCGGATCGAAAACTACGCTCAAGCCCGCTAGCTTCGCGATTGTTTCGTACACCACGCGGGCATCATTCGTCATCTTCAAATTGATTGGTTCGCGCGAAAGGGGCTTCAACAGTGGAGGCGCCGAAAGAAGCTGGTCATCCTCCGGAGGGGCCGGGTTGACCGGTTTCGGGGCGTCGGCCGCACCTTGCGCGATCAGGTCCATGGTTCGCTTAACTTCTTGGTCCGCGGCGGAATTGGAAGGGTCAATCAATTGAGCTTTTTGGAATTCACCCAGGGCGAGCTGGAGATCACCCCTTTTCAGCGCTACCTGGCCCTGCTTCACGTGCGTCACCGCAGATTCATAGCGCATCTGCTGAGCGCGCAGCTTGTATTCGGCGTTGGTAGGGTCTACGCGGAGAGCTCGTTCGTAATGGACTAGCGCAGTGTCGTAATCCTGAATATTCTCGGCCTTACGTCCGGCGTCATAGTCCAAGCCCGCCCCGGACTTTGGGCACCCAGCAAGCAACGAAGCCACGAGCAACAAAAGTGAAAAGCATCCCAATCGGCGCAAAAAGGTTCCTCCGCGCGGTTTCCATGCGTCTTCGTAAAGTCTAGCACCCGCTATAAGATGCCGCAAGGAATGGTCCGCATTGTGCTGGGTAAGTACATTAGACGGATCAAGTTTCATATTCGCTCAAGGTAATGTGAAAATCGTGCGCTCTCGGGTGAAACCGGGCGAAATCTGCGACTTGCAGCGCATTGCATGCGGCGGCTATCATGGTTGGCGTGAAATCGAACGCCAACAAATCTCAACACGAAGGGGTCAAGATTGTTGCGCAGAATCGGGCCGCTTCCTACAACTATCATCTGCTCGATAGCTTGGAAGCGGGGCTGGTGCTTGTTGGAACCGAAGTAAAAACATTGCGCGAGGGCAAGGGAACCCTGCGGGACGCCTATGCGGAAATTCGCGGTGGCGAGGCCTGGCTGGTAAACTGTCACATTCCGGAGTATCTACCCGGAGGCTTTCGCAATCACGACCCTCTTCGAAAACGAAAGCTGCTGATCAAGAGGCGCGAGATTGAGAGGCTTTTGGTTCAAACCCAGCAAAAGGGTATGACCGTAGTGCCGACGAAGATTTACTTTCGCGACGGCATAGCAAAATGCGAATTGGCGGTGGCCAAAGGAAAGAAGTTTCACGATCGCCGCGAATCCGAAAGACAAAAAGAAGCTAAACGAGAAGCCAGCGAAGCGATCTTCCGCTCTCGACGGCGATAAATCAAAAAAGGGGAACATGCAGATACAACTGGAGACTAAGCCGTTTTCTTCTATTTCTACGGATGCACTTGTAACTTATATATTCGACCGGGAAAACAAGCTCGAAGGAGTGGGAGGCGAAATTGACCGCGCCATGAACGGCCAGCTTGCCTCACTTGTAGAGAGCGGGGAACTGACCGGGAAGGCGCTCGAGGTTGTGCTCGTACATTTCCCAGCAGGGCTCGGGGCGCAACGCCTGCTGCTGGTAGGCGCCGGGAAGCGGGACAAATTTGAAACAGCGGATTTGCGAAAAATTGCCGGTACGGCGTTGCGCTACCTAAAGTCCCACGGTGTGAAGAAGTTCGTATTCGTCACCCAGGAAGGCGAACGCGGGCCGAACGCGGCGCAAGCTGTGGTGGAGGGATTGATCGCCGCCGATTTCGAATCGAACAAATACCATACGGAGAAAAAGCCGAACCGCGAAATTCAATCCGTTTCGCTCGCCAACTTTGACGCCGGACTGGGCGCTAACCTTACGGCCGCAATTGAACATGGCCGCGTGCTTGCAGAGTCTCAGAATTTCGCCCGCGATCTGATTAACGAGCCTTCCAACCGGCTCACCCCTACCATGCTGGCCACGCGCGCCGAAGCCATGGCGAAGGAAGCGGGACTCTCGGTGGAAATCCTCGACGAGAGGAAGATTTCGGACTTGAAAATGGGAGCCCTCCTTGGCGTAGCGCAAGGCAGCGTAGAACCGCCGCGCGTGATCGTCCTGAGATACACCCCGGAAAATGCGCGGCCGGGTGGACCCGTGCTGGGGCTGGTGGGCAAAGCGGTGACGTTTGACACCGGCGGTATCTCCATCAAGCCGGCCGATAACATGGAGAAAATGAAGTACGACATGGGAGGCGGCGCAACCATGCTGGGTGCGATGCGCGCGATTGCAGCGTTGAAGCCTGCTGTGCCGGTGATCGCGGTGATTCCCGCGACGGAGAATATGCCCGGCGGCCGGGCGCAGAAACCGGGTGACGTGCAAGTCGCGATGTCCGGAAAAACCATCGAGATTATCAATACCGACGCAGAGGGCCGGCTGATTCTCGCCGATGGTATTTGCTACGCGCGCAAACTGGGCTGCACTCATTTGATCGACGCTGCTACGCTGACAGGAGCCATCCAGGTGGCGCTGGCCAACGTGCACGTCGGCGCGTTCGGCACGCCGCGAGAATATCTCGACCAGTTTTTGGAAAGCGCAAAGGCTGCCGGCGAAAAAATGTGGCCCATGCCGATGGACGACGAATACCAGGAAATGATCAAGAGCAACATCGCAGACATTCGCAATACCGGCACGGGGAAAGGCGGTGGCGCGATCACGGCGGCGTGGTTCATCAAGGAATTCGCCGAGGACACGCCCTGGATACATCTGGACATCGCGGCGACGTGCTGGGTTGATGAAGGCCGTCCGTGGCTTGCGAAGGGTCCGACCGGCGTCGCGATTCGCTCGATTGTAGATTTCGCGTTGAAGCTGTGATCCATGTTTGGGATCCGTGCTGCTGGCTCAGAAATACCAGAGCAGATCCCTCGCTTCGCTCGGGATGACAGCAGTTTGGCGGGACTAACAAGTAAGGTGTTTCGCCGCCCACAGCGCGCGTGCTCATCACATTTTTTCCGGGGCGGTAATGCCCATGATGCCTAGCGTGGTTACTAGTTGTTCGCGCACCAGCGCGGTGATCAGGAGAAGGAAGGCGCGCTTTTCGGCGTCTTTTTCGGAGAGAATGTGGTGCTTGTGGTAGAAGACGTTGAAGGCTTGCGCGAGTTCGAAGGCAAAACGCGCGAGAATCGCCGGTTCTTGCGCCGAGATGGCGAATTCCACTCGCGAGTCGAGCGAGCCTGCCAGCAAAACGATATCCCAGAGGTCGTCACCCGCCGGCGCAGCGAGAAAAGGCGCGACGTCGAGTGCGCCGCTCTTCAATCGCTCTATATTCCTGGAATTCTCTGCGCCGATGTCGGGATCTAGCTCTGCGCCCTTGCGCAAAATTCCGTTTACGCGAACGACCGCGTACTGAACGTAGGGGCCGGTCTCTCCTTCGAAGCTGAGCGCATCCTCAAAATCAAACGCGATGACCGTGGAGCGCGTGAAACGCAAAAGAAAATATCGCAGCGCGCCAATGGCGATGGCGTGGCCGATTGCGGCGCGTTCGGCTTCTGGCGACTCCGGATGGCGCGAATCCACTTCCGCGCGAGCGCTGGTTTCCAGGCGGTCGAGCAGATCGTCCGCCTTGACGCCCTGGCCTTTGCGGCCGCTCACGTCAACGTACTGCTTCTTGGCGTCTTCCGCGGGAATTTCGTAGCCCATTTCCTGNNTGGCGCGAGTCAATCACGTTGAAGACATCGTGCGCGTGGCCGAAAGAGGGCGCGCCGGGGTCATCGCGATCGCTGGAAGTGACCCATGCTTCGTGGCCGTCGGGATGCTTGTGAAAACGCCGGTAGTGAAAATCGCGGTCGAGCAGGCCGAATTTCCAAAGATGGTGCGCGATGTCCTTGCCAACGTAAGTGACGGTGCCGGTGGAGCGCACTATGATTTTTGCTTCGGCTTCCTCGGGAGGCTCCTCGGGCGCGGCGTCAGGATTTTCCGCCGCTTTTGATTCTTCAGCTGCGTCGCGTTGGGAAGGAAGCTGCATCACCCAGCAGCCGGCATTTTTTCCTGAGGTGGCGAGCTGAATTGCGTTGCGCTCCTTAAGCATTTTGAAGGCGGCGTCCCAGAACTTCAGGTGAAGGATTTCGCTTTCCTGCGAGAGCAAGTCGAAATCGATGCCGAGGCGGTCGAGGGTGCGCAGATGGCAGTGCACGATGGCGGTTGCGATTACCTCGCCGGCTTTCGCAGTGTCGCCATGGCCTTCTTCGATTTCTTTCAAAGTTTGATTGCGAAGTTCGAGGCGCGATTTGTCTTCGGCGAGCCACTGCGTGACGCGGGTGTAGAGATCCCAGCAGAGGTAGTCAAATTTCGGGGCGGCGGCCAGCGCTTTTATTTCGGCGAGCGATTTTTTTTCGAGGTGGAGGAAGCCGAGGACCACGTCAGCGACCTGCACGCCCGTGTTGTCGATGTAGTTCTGCACTTCGACGCGGCGTCCGGCGTGGCGCAGCAATCGCGCGAAGGTGTCGCCCAAGACCGCGTTGCGAACGTGGCCAATGTGCGCGGCTTTGTTCGGGTTGATGCTGGTGTGCTCGACGACGGTTTTGGGGGCGTTTGCGACGGGCGAGGCGGATTCGTGTCCGGCCTCTTCGCATGCGGCGCGAAAAAAGTTGGCGCGGTCGAAAAAGAAATTCAGGTAGCCTCCGCCGGCGACTTCGATGCGCGCGACTCCTGGGACTGGCTTCAGCGAATTCGCAATCTCCTGCGCCAGCGCGCGCGGCGGCTTTCTCATCTGCTTGGCGAGTTCGAAGCACAGCGGGGAGGCTGCTTCGCCCATGGCCAGCTTCGGCGGGCGCTCGAGAACGACGGGCACATCAATTTTGTAGCGCTCGTGAATGTGGTGCTTCAGCGCTTTGCGGATTCGATTTTCGACGGCCTTATACACGAGCATCGTCTCGCGAAATCTGTCTGTCGGTGGTCAGGAAAGGATGCCAAAAACGCGGCGGGCAAATTGTGATTTTTTGGCGATTTGAGCAAGTCGCGGTCGTTTGTTTTCTGCGAGTTACGAGGTGTTCTACTTCCGGAGTTTGGCGATTTAATATTCGCGTTTGCCAGGACAAAAACCGGGACGAGTCTGTGAATTTGAAGCGGAAAGGAGTGAGCAACTTTTCGGCTTCGCCGGACTCGATCGTCAATAATTTAATTTTAAACACGAGCGACGGTAGCACGAGGCCGAATGAAATTCAAGGATTCGCATGTTGTGAGCATTTCGTTTTCACGGCGTGGCCATGCCGTAGATTTGACAGGTTGTAGAGGCCAGACTAGTATCGTTTTTTCAATCATTTGCGGCATTAACAGCTGAAGGACATGAAGAGCTCACGGATCGCGTATTTCGATTGTTTTTCGGGGATCAGCGGCGACATGGTGCTGGGCGCGCTGGTGGACGCCGGAGCAGACCTGCGCGCGATTGAGGCGGAGCTGCGCAAGCTCGGGTTGGAAGGCTGGACGATTTCCGCGGAGAAGGTGAAGCGTGGTGCGATTTTTGCCACGCACGTGAAGGTTCAGACGAGCGAGGAGCATCACCATCGCGGACTATCCATTATCCTGGGAAGGATTGGCAAGGCTGGACTTGCGCCAAGGGCGGCGGAACGAGCGCGCAGAGTTTTCACGCGACTGGCGGAAGCGGAAGCGAGAGTTCACAACGTGCCGGTAGAAGAAGTGCATTTCCACGAAGTGGGCGCTGTGGATTCGATTGTGGACATCGTGGGCGCGGCGATTGGATTCGAGTTGCTCGGAATCGACGA
>PLZZ01000104.1:0-17896 GCA_003153585.1 Acidobacteriota bacterium
CGCATCAATTGGGCGCTAGCGGCCACTCCCGAATACAAGCGCATGCGCTCGCTGCATCAACAAATCGCGGTGCACGATCGGCCGCCCTTCACCGTCGGCCACAATGGTGACAAAGTCGTTAAAGATGATGCAACCGGCCTGCTGAATTACGTTCTCGAAGACGCCAAGAAACANNCTTCTCAAAGTCCGTCTCGAAGACGCCGTCGCTGCCGAAGACATTTTCTCCACGCTCATGGGTGAAAACGTGGAGCAGCGCCGCAAATTCATCGAGGAAAACGCCCTCGACGTCGTCAACTTGGATATCTAAGAAGGGCATGCTGAATCAAAGCAGCAAGCGATGATTTACCAGCTGAACTGGAAAATTTTGCCGGGGCTGCGCGGCATAAGCTGCTCCGAATTCAGCGCGTCGCAAACAACGGCGCCAAATAACGAGCAAGGCGTAGCCTTTGAATGTTCGAGCGAAGCCGAACGTGATTTACTGTTGCGCGAGTTAGAGACTCACTTCGCGCCGCAGCGTTTCTCGAACAACGCCTCCGCGTTCGAGACCGTAAAGACTTATGTGTTGGAGCGATCGACGAGAAAGCCGCAATCTTAAAATGAGCGATCACAGATACGGAGAGACAAGTGGCCGACGAAATAGATAAGTCAATCATCACTCCGGTTGATATCGAATCGGAGATGAAGAAGTCCTACCTCGATTACGCCATGAGCGTGATCATCGGCCGCGCGCTGCCCGACGTGCGCGACGGCCTCAAGCCCGTCCACCGCCGAATTCTTTTCGGCATGTACGAGCTTGGCCTCACCTCCACGAAGGCTTATCGCAAGTGTGCCAAGATCGTCGGCGAAGTTCTGGGCAAATTCCATCCGCACGGTGACAGTCCCGTGTACGACGCCCTCGTCCGCCTCGCGCAAGATTTCAACATGCGCTACCCGCTCGTGGACGGCCAGGGAAACTTTGGCTCCGTGGACGGAGATCCTCCGGCGGCGATGCGGTACACCGAAGCGCGCCTTTCGAAAGTCGCGGAAGAAATGCTCGCGGACATCGAAAAGGAGACGGTCGACTTCGTTCCGAACTTCGANNGGTTCAACCGGCATCGCCGTGGGCATGGCAACAAATATCCCGCCGCACAACCTGAAAGAAACAATCGAAGCCGCCATCCTGCTGATCGAAGAGCCCGAAACCAACCTGAAAAAAGTGATGAAGCTTATCCCCGGTCCCGATTTTCCGACCGGCGGCTACATTTATGGGCGGGAAGGAATCGAGCAGGCTTACAAAACCGGACGCGGGTCCTTCCAGGTGCGCGCGAAGGTTGCCATCGAGCAGCGCGGCAAGGATCGTCAGGATATCGTCATCACCGAGCTTCCTTATCAGGTGAACAAAGCCCGCCTGATCGGGCACATCGCCGAGCTGATTCAGAATAAGAAACTGGAAGGCATCGCCGACATTCGCGACGAAAGCGACCGCGACGGCATGCGCATCGTCATCGAAATAAAACGCGACGAAGAGCCCCAGATTATCCTGGCTCACCTGTTCAAGCAGACCCAGATGCAGGAATCCTTCGGCATGATTCTGCTGGCCATCGTCGGCGGGCAGCCGCGCGAGCTCGGTTTGGTCGAATTACTTCAGCTATTCATCGCGCATCGCGTCGACGTAGTTCGTCGTCGCACGCAATATGAGCTGCGCAAAGCCGAAGAGCGCGAACACATTTTGCTCGGTTACCAGATCGCGCTCGACTACATCGATGAAGTGATCCGCGTCATCCGCGGTTCTTCAAGCCGCGCGAACGCCCGCGAAAACCTGCACAATGTTTTCGCTAACAAATCCATTTCCATTTCGGAAGACGGAAAAGCAAAGAGCCTCGCCGGAATTAAGCTCAGCAACAAGAAGTACGGTTTGGCCACCGAAGTTGTTGGCCTGAGTTTCCCGCAAATCGACGCCATCCTCGAATTGCAATTGCACCGCCTCACGCGTCTTTCTATTGACGATATTCTTAGCGAGCTGAAGCAAATCCGCGAACATATCGCGGAATTGCGTGAGATCCTCGCCAGCGAGAAAAAACTGAAAGCCGTCATCGTCGCCGAGCTCCGCGAAGTGATGAAATCCTATGGCGACGAGCGCCGCACTCAGATTGTCGACCGCGTCGAGGAAATCAAGCTCGAAGATCTGATTAAAGACGAAGAAATGGCTATCACCGTCAGCCATGCGGGCTACATCAAACGCACTTCGGTTGACGTTTATCGCCACCAGTCGCGCGGCGGCAAAGGCCGCATTGGCGCGAAAACCCGCGAAGATGACTTCGTCGAGCACTTCTTCGTCGCCTCGGCGCACAGTTATATTCTGCTGTTTACTTCCAAAGGCCGCATTTACTGGTTGAAAGTCTATGAAATTCCAGAGGCCGCGGCCGCCACCCGCGGAAAAGCGATCGGCAATCTCGTACGCCTCCAGGAAAATGAAAAACTTACCGCCGTGGTTCCCGCGCGAAACCTGGAAGAAGCTGACCGCTACGTCTTCCTGGCCACGCGCAACGGCACGGTGAAGAAAACTGCCATTGCTGAATTCTCGAACCCGCGGCCGTCCGGCATTATTGCCATCAACCTCGATGCCGGTGATGAGCTGATCGGCGCAAAACTCACCGACGGCAAGCAGATGATTTTCCTCGCCAGCCACCACGGCCAGGCCATTCTCTTCCGCGAAACCGAAGTGCGCTCGATGGGTCGCGCCGCTGGCGGCGTGAACGGCATGGATCTGGGCAAAGGCGATTTCGTGGTCAGCATGGACGCGGCGCAGCCCGACTTCGTCATCATTCAAAAGGAATACAAAAAGGACACGCAGAATCTCGACGAGCTCGAAAGCGACCAGATCCGCGAGTCGCTTACCTCGTTGATGCTCACCGTCTCCGAAAAAGGTTACGGCAAACGCACGCCTCTCGCCGAATACCGCGTCACATCACGCGGCGGTAAAGGTGTAATCAATCTGAAATCCACCGATCGCAACGGCTCCGTCGTCGCCGCACTCCAGGTCCGCGAGGATTCCGACGTGATGATCATCACGGGGCAAGGCAAAGTGATTCGCGTGCACTCCGGCGAGATCCGCGAAGCCGGCCGCTCGACACAGGGCGTCCGCTTACTCCGTCTCGAAGANNACGAACAGCAACGACGGCGAGCTATGATTCCGGCGGGGCAACGTAGTAACCCGGCCGGGTACGGACGGTGGCGCCGGGGCGATCGATTTCCACCTTGATCTCGTGGTACCCCGTAGGCTCATCTCCCGGTGGACGATAGCCGAGCGTGTACTGCGCGTGGAGTTCGCCGCCGATTTCATCCATCGCCTTTTGAATCGACCGGTCTTTCAAAGTATTCACGTGCAGGCCGCCGGTCGCTTTGCTAGCAATATCGAGCGAATTCGGGCCGATCGCATTCTTCCCAGTCTTAACCAGCCAAACCGCTAGCGCCAGCAGATCTATGTTTCCCTGGCCCTGCGCGGCCGCTTCGTTGTCCGGCGTTTGCGCCATCCCCGGTGGTACCGGAACGGGAAACGTTCCCGGCGGTCCCATCTGCGGTGCTTGATACGGATTTCGCTTCGCGCGCAAATCAGCCATCGACGTGCTCAAACCAATCGTATAAATCGTCACATTCGCCAGTTGCGCGTGCCGCAACACCTCGCCGAGTGTATCCTCGCTACCCTCATCCTCCGCTTCGCCCACCACTACCAGAATTCGCCGCCGCACGGCCGGCCGCTGTTCCAGCAATGAAATCCCGCGCGACATGGCGTCGTAAAGCCGCGATTGATTTACGCCAATGCGCAGGTGGTTGATCGTATCCTGCACTCCGTCCACATCCGTGGTGAATTTCTTGAGCAGCTCTACCGTGCTGTCAAAGCTGATCACAGCGGCTTCGGCTGTCTGCCCCATCACCGTCTCCGTGAAGATGATTCCGGTCTGGCGCACCGCCGGCAGCAGGGGCTCGATGTGCGAGCTGGTTTCTACAGCCAACACTACGGAAAGCGGGTCGCCGCCCAGATCGAAGTGCTCGATTTTCTGCCGCACGCCATTGTCGTACACGCGGAAATTATCTTTGGAAAGATCCAGGATCATTTCCCCCGCCTGGTTCGTCACCGTCACCGGCGCGACCACTTCATTCACTCGCACACGGATCGCGTTCTTGTGTTGCTCGGGCGGAGCTCCCGGCTTTTGCTGCAACGGACCAGGCGGCGCCTGGCACCACGCCGGGCCGGCCGCTCCCAGCAACGTCAGCGCCAAAGGAACGAGCGCCGGCAGACAGTAAAAGTTTCTTCTCGCCGCGGCTATTATGCGTTGCATCGAAATTCAGTCTATCTGATTCGCGGAAACTCAGCTGCGTTGCTTGCGGTGTAATAGCCCTTTGCACCATGACTGGCTTTTCGTCGGGGCGTTCTCCTAGAATGAATGTTCGCGCTCGTAGCCAGGAGAGAACATGAGTCGTCGCAGTCGCGGGCCCCACGAAAAGGTAGCCTACCAGGACCCGAAATTTATGGAGAGCTTGGTGGCCCGGCCGCTTCGCATCATGGCGGAATACATTGACCCGCTAAATCGCCTGCGTCGCGCGAACGTGAGCGACACGATTGTGATGTTCGGCTCTGCGCGAATTCAATCGCGAGATCGCGCGCTCACGCACCTGAAAGCGGTGCAACGCAATGCGCGAGGCCGCCGCACGCCGGAATGGCGTCAGAAAGTCAGCGCCGCGCGGTCTCTGGTTTCCATGTCGCGCTACTACGAAGAGGCACGCGAACTCGCTCACCGGCTTACGATGTGGTCCATGACCCTGGGGGACAATCCTCGCCGGTTCGTCGTCTGTTCCGGAGGCGGTCCTGGAATCATGGAGGCAGCCAATCGCGGCGCAGCCGAAGCCGGCGGTCCTTCCATCGGCCTCAGCATCCAGCTTCCGCACGAGCAGGAATCCAATCGCTATATCACGCCCGAGCTGAATTTCCTTTTTCACTATTTTTTTATGCGCAAGCTCTGGTTCGCGCAAATGGCCAAAGCTCTGATTATTTTTCCCGGCGGCTTCGGCACCATGGACGAACTCTGGGAAATGCTCACACTCATGCAAACCAGTAAGCTTTCTTCCCATCATTTAATTCTGATCTACGGAAGGAAATATTGGGACAAGGTTATCAACTGGCGGCACATGGTCCGCACCGGCACTATTAACGAACGCGAATTCAAGCTGCTTCAATTTGCCGACGACGTGGACGAAGCCTTCAACCACATCCGCAAAGACCTGGAAGCGCATCATCTCGAAGTCGAATCCGATTCATACACCAAGCCCATGCGCCGAATGTAGGGACCCTCTGCGGACAACGCTGAAGACGACCGGCTGAAGTCACACTAAATTAAAAAACGGAGAAGGAGTCTAGGGCTCCTTCCCCGTTTTTTATTTCCGGCGCAAGGTGCCGCCGCTTTTCAAACCTTAGTTGCTCGAGAACGGCTCGACTGCGAAGACCGCCTGAAACCGCCGCTTCTCGTCCTGATCGTGCAGCATGACGACAGGCACCACGCGCAGCGAATGTTTGCAACTCCGGCACGTAGTTGCCTCTCCCTGCAGATCCTGAACGAATCCGTCGGTGAAGTGATAAGCGGCTCGCGGCCGCCTTGCTGCTTTCGTTCCCTTCTCACCGCATTGCGGGCAAGTAAACTCCACGCGATCTTCCAGCGGGTCGCGATGTAGCGCGGCCCAGCCGGTGTATCGAACGCCTATCGTTTCTATTGATTCTTTTTCCATAATTGCCTCCCCAGACGGCCTGACGAAACTGACCGCCAGTCGAATATCACAATGCTTTAGACGCATGCCGAGCCAAAAGCGATGCATTTTCCGCACAATTCTCACAAGTCACTGAATTCCCAATCGTTATGAGCGCCGCAACAGGTAATCTTCCCTGTCGATTCAGTCCTTTCCAGAAGCCGGGAACCAGCGCCCGTTCCCGGTGTCTATCCCTGGTAGAGATTCGCGCGAACTCCGAACCGCTCCCGATTTAGCGGAGCCGTTGTTCAGGATCAGCTCTCCTTGTTGAATCTTGCGGAGGAGGTGTGCCATGAGCAAGCGCGAAGGGTTTTCGCAGTGCTTGGTTGACGGCGACGAGCAATCTCTCGAGCGGGCTCGCCGGCTCCGTCAAAAAGCGTTGCTCGCGTCGATCGTCGTCGAGGCAGCGCTGGTATTGGCCTTGCTTTTGTGGCCCCTTATCACCCTTGGCAAACTGCCTCGACAATTCTTCATCACTCCCGCTCCGCCATACCATGGCGGCCCAGCCCCAGAACCGGGGCCGTCGCACGGGCATTCAACTCGTCAGGACGGCCCTCCCAAGATCCACGAAATAATGGTGCAGCCTCCTAGCATTCCTTCTCAGGTGCAGGAGCCATCCTCGGACGAAGCGCCAGGGATTAATTCGGATTCCGGTTTCGGCTCGACCGACATCCCAGGCGGTGGCTCCGGTCCCGGAGGTCTCGTTCCTGGCGGAAGTAATTTCGGTCCAGCGGTTTCGATTCCGCCTCCGCCACCGGCGGAAAAGCCGCGGCGCTTGAGTGAAGGCGTCATGGAAGCGGCCCTCATTCATAAAGTACAGCCGCAATATCCCGCCGTGGCTCGATTGATGCATCTTGAGGGCACGGTGCGCTTGCAAGCCATCATTGGAAAAGACGGCAGCGTGCGCGAGCTGCAAGTCCTCAGCGGAAATCCCATCCTGGTGCAGGCAGCCTTTGCGGCCGTGCGCGAATGGCGTTATCAACCTACGCAGCTGAACGGCGAACCAGTAGAGGTTGAGACTTTCATCACCGTAAATTTCATCCTCGGTCAGAACTGAAGGGAACCGCGAGGGCGCCTCGATTTCGCGAGACGCCCCCAGATTCAAACGGCCAAGCCTCTAGAACTTGACAACAATGCCGGTCGATATCCGCGCATTGTTTTGACCGCTCCCGAAGACGCTCGAGTGAATCCAATCACCTTGGAAGATGCGCCAGTGAAACGGTCCCACAATCTTGGCATCAATCCCGCCACCGATCGCCACCGCGAAAGACGTCTCGGACGATGTGAAGGTTTCGACAACCGGAGGGTCCACTACTTCCGTGAACGTGCTGCTGACGTGCGCGCCGCCGATCAGTACGTGCCCAAATGGCGAGACGCGCGCCGGCCACGATACTTGGGGCCCGAACAGAAAGTAAGTCGTGTGCGTGCTGTTACCATAATCGCCCGAAAAATCCGCTAGAGCGCCCAGCCAGGGAGCAAACTTGTATTGCCCGGAAACTTCCCAGCCGTTTTGATTGAATGACGGAGAATTATCGAACCGCAGATAAGAATAGCCGCCGAACACCTCCACTTTGTATGTGTCCTGCGCCTGCGTCGTAAGCGAGACCACAAAAATCAATCCGGCTAATAATGCGATCCTTCTGAGCATGGGTACATCCTCCTGAGAGTTATTCGGACGAAGATTCACCGTTTGGGCTGGAAAAAGTAGGATGCCGGGTTGCTCGCTGGGGTTACCAACAAATCTTGCAATAGTGCCCCGCTGGGATCTCAGGTTTTCACCGTAGAGCACCTTGCTGAACGATTTCTAGAGGAGAGGTTCACCGGAATTTTTCGCGATTATATCTCGGGTGGAGTCGCGCAAGCGGACAATCTCGTGCCAATCGTTCCCTGCCGCCGGATCTGGCGTTACGAGCGGGCCGAACGTCAGTGTGACCCGTCCGGGCCGCGGCAACTTCGTCTTGTCACGCAAAATACGCCGCGCACCGCGCACGGACACCGGGCAAATCGGACGCTGTGTATCTACGGCGGATTTGAAAGCGCCCAGTTGGAACGGACGAATGCCCGTGGTGGCCGTAAAGGTTCCTTCGGGATAGATCACCACAGACTCCCCGCTTTCAAGCGCCGCATTCACTTGCTCCGCTTGGCGGATGCGCGCCTGCGGATCGCTGCGATCAAATGTAAACTGGCCGCTTCGGCGCGCCATGGTGCGAAACAGCGGCATATCGTGAATCTCACCTTTGACTACGAAGCGCACATCCGGCGGGAGAAACGCCAGGTTGATCAGAATGTCGAGAAAGCTCGAGTGATTCGGAGCAAAAATCCAGGGGCCGGATGTTTTCCGCTCAGCCAGGATCTCGCGCCCTTCCACTCGCACGGGTATGCCCGCCATCAATAGCATGATTCGCGTGCCCTTGTGCGTGAACCAAGCCGCGCGCTTTTGGTTCCAGGTGAGTGCCACGATAGCCCACAGTGGAAATAGCAGTATCGTGAAGGCCGTCATTGCGTACACGCCATAAAGAAATTCGAATGTGTTCTTCGCTCCTTGCTTCATCCAAGACCAAACACTCGGACCCGAGCCTCGTACCGCCAGCCCGGCAACCTGCATCCATGTCGGTTGCTGGCGCTCGCCCAGCTTTCCTTCGATAAAAAGCCGCCGAGTCTCGCTACGCCTCAATTTTCCGCTGGAAGTTTTTGGAATGGATTGGGGCGGCAGGAGCTTGACCAAATCCGGTGGTATCCCGAGCGCTTCATTCACCGTTCGCGCAATTTCATCCTCGATGCGCTTTGCGCTGGCCATATCGCGCACTTCCGCTGTCACCACCAGGCGCTCGCTCCCCGTGCGCTCGTCAGGAGCGCCGAACGCCACCACGCAGCCTGTTCGCACTCCCTGTACGCGTCCGGCAATTTCCTCCACTTCATGCGGATACAGATTCCGTCCCGCCTTGATGATGATGTCCTTCGCCCGCCCGGTTATATAAATTTCGCCGTCCGCCCAGTACGCCAGATCGCCGGAATCGAGCCAGTCGCCGTCGCGCATCAAGTTTTGCGTCGCCGCGGCATTGCGATAGTAACCGCTCGTAGCCGACGCTCCGCGAAACCATAAGCGTCCCTCTGCTCGCTCACCGAGGTTGTGACCTTCGCCGTCCACGATGCGAACTTCCACACCGGGCACCGGCTTGCCGGAGTTCACAAATTCCAGCGTGGAGGCATCGTTGGCTTTGGCGGGTTTTGCGCTGCCTCCAGATTCAAATGATGCCCGTTCAATACGGTCCACTTTGTAACCAACGCCGAGCTTCGGCACCGAAACCGCCAACGTCGCTTCGGCCAGTCCATACACAGGAAGAATTGCTTCGCGTCGAAAACCGTAGGGTGCAAAGCGGGCGGCGAATCGTTCGAGTGTTTCCGAGCGCACGGGCTCGGCCCCGTTGGTCGCCGCGCGCCATGAACTCAGGTCCAGCCCCTGCAAATCTTTGTCTGGGATCTTCCGCACGCAAAGCTCGTACGCAAAATTCGGGGCCGGGCTGATCGTTCCGCGATGCTTATGGATCGCCCAGAGCCAGCGATCCGGCCGGCTTAGAAACGCGAGCGGCGACATCACAACCAGCGGAATGCCGGTGAAAAGCGGAACGAACCAGGCGCCGATCAATCCCATGTCGTGATAAAGGGGCAGCCAGCTTACCGCTACATCGTCAGGCTTTATTTCGATGCCGGACACGATCGAATGAATATTGGCAAGCAGGTTTGCATGCGTAAGTACCACGCCTTTTGGGTCGCCCGTCGAGCCGGAAGTGTATTGCAAAAAAGCGATGTCTTTAGCGCGCGCGTGATGCGCCAGGTTTTCCACCGGGCGCCATTGCGACGGAGCAGATTCCTGTTGCGGCTCGGTTGTGGTATTGGCCAACTCCTGCGCGTTCAGCACATCTCGCAGCGTAGGAACTCCCGGCTTAAGCAGCCGGGCGAGCCCTTCGGCTTGCCTCCAGGTAATCAGAAAGCGCGCTTCCGCGTTGCGCAGGATGTTGGATTGCCGCTTTGCATATTCCGCGATGCGGTCCGCGCGGAACGGCGGATAAATTGGCACTGGAATTCCGCCGGCAAGCAGAATGCCCGCGAAGGTCCAGAAGAATTCGGCGCAAGTGGGAAGCATAATCGAAACAGTCTGTCCCGGCTCCAGCCCGCGGCGTGACAACTCCGCGGCCACCGTTGAGCCGCGTTCGTAAAGTTCGCCGAATGTGATCGTGCGCAACTGATCGTTTTCTTCGTAGATATGAATGTGCGCGCGGGCGGGTTCGCCGCGCCCGCGCAGGCGCAGAATCTCCGTCAAAGTTTCCGCGTTGCGTATTTGCTGCTCAAGATCCGCGCGAATGGCAGGCGAATATGCCGCCATAGGCGCGGATGCCATTCCGGCATTTCGCGCGCCTGGCTCCTGCAAGCCCACACGGTTCGCGTTTCCGCCCGATTCTTCCCGCAGAATGGCGTCGATCAGATCCTGCACTGTATCGGCTTCGGCAACCACGCGATCGGGCAAACGCACGCCGCAAGCGTCTCCCAGGCGCAGCATCAGTTCCACGCGCTCTAGGCTGCCGAGCCCTAGTTCGCGTTCCAGGTGCGCCGCAGGACCCCGCGCCGCCAGTTCTCCGAGCCCGCGCGCGCCGCCCAATTCGGTCAAAAGTTGGCGCAAGGTATCGAGGGTTTGCGTACCAACGGCCGCCGTGCGATCGATTTTTGTTCCTGTTGCGCCCATAAATCGAAAATCTGGAAATAGCTAGATTTACTTTGACGAATGAAGGTGATGACCGGGCGGCCCGAGGAGCATTCTTGGCCGCGCTGCCAAAATCCCCGTTACTTGAGCGAGCCTATCACCGCTCGCTGCCTTGGGCAATCCCTGCCGGGGAGCGAATAGCCCGCGAACTCTATCCAAGGTACGAAGGTACCGGAACGAATTGAACCCTTCGGCCTATCGACCCGTGCGACCGCCGTAGGCACAATCACTACGAGTTCGGGGCCCGCATAGGCGTCTCGAATGTCTACACCTCCATCACCCCATGCCCACGAGCGGCCGGCACCCCCACCGGCCGCTCCCCTTTTTCTCCTGACTCCAAGTCATTCTCCTGCACCGCTTTGACCGGCGACAATACAGAATGTTTCTTGACTTCTAGCGCACACGGTCTATAGAGTGCCGTAATAAATCGGCTGTGTAGGCTAGAGGCAAACCGAGGTTGCATCCTTACGGGGCGAACTGACCCTCCGCTTTGCTTTTCGACGTGGTGCCCGCCACTCCACGGCCTGCATATCCTGGGCGCGGAATTTTCTATACCGGGGGTGGGGTGTGAAGCTTCGAACTATCCTTTCTTGCGTGACGCTTTTCACCGGAATTCTAATCCTCAGCGCTGGTGCTTGGGGCCAGACCAATGCCTCGCTCCGCGGCACGGTCACCGACCCATCTAGCGGTGTCGTGGTCGGGGCGAAAGTCATCCTGACAAATATAGGCACGGGAATTGCGCGCTCCACCACCACGGGCAGTGACGGCAGCTATCTTTTTGATCTGGTGCAAGTGGGCAAGTACAAGATCACCGTGGAAAAGTCCGGCTTCGAAACATTCATCCAGGCAGGAATCGTACTTGAGCTAAATCAAAACGGACGCGCGGACATCACCCTCAAGGTAGGACAGGCCACCCAGACTGTCGAAGTGACTGCCAACGTGGCGCAGGTCGACACCACCGGCGCCGTGCTCGGCAAAGTGGAAACCCAGCGGATGATTGTCGATCTTCCTCTCGTGGATCGCGACACACTCCAGCTGGGTTTGCTTCAGGCCGGTGTTTTTAATCCGGATCCTGACGATACTTCCGGAAACCCGTTTTCGGTCAGCGGGCAGCGTTCGGAATCCCTCACTTTTTTGCTGGACGGCGGGAACAATACCGATTTCCTCGGTAACAACATTGTTGTGAGTCCAAACCCCGATGCTGTCGAGGAATTTAAGATCCTCACAAACAATTACGACGCGCAGTACGGCCGGACTTCCGGTGGTATCGTGAATCAGATTACCCGTTCAGGAACAAACGATTTTCACGGTGATGCCTTTGAGTTCCTGAGAAATGACGTGTTTAACGCAAGAGACTTCTTCCTGCCCCCCTCCCAGCCGAAACAGTCATTCAAGCGAAATGTTTTTGGAGCTACCATCGGCGGTCCAATCAAGAAAGATAAGACTTTTTTCTTCCTCGCATATCAAGGAGCCCGTCGGCGCGAAGGCGACACTTCTCAGCAGTTGACCGTGTTGAGCCAACCGGAGCAGACCGGGAACTTTGGCGAGCTGTGCTCCGCTTACGACGGTTCCGGCAACTGCACTCCTGCAGCGCTCAGCGCCGGGGGCACCCAGTTGGTCAACCCGTACACGGGAAATAATATTCCAAACAACAACATGGCGGCCCCTGGACTCGGCGGTCCGGGCCCGGGCGGCTCGCTTGTGGATCCCGTCATTCAAAACTACATCGCAAAATACCTGCCGTTGCCGAATCTTCCTGGCAACGGATTTATCGCATCACCTTCCCAATCAATTGACGAAGATCAAGGGATTCTTCATATTGACCACAATATCGGCACTCACGACACCCTTTCCTTCGTTTATTTGGTCGACGACCAGCGCCAACTTTTCCCGCTCCCATCCCAGTTGTCTTCTCCTCTCGGTGGTGCCAACGCTACCAATTTCCGAAATCAAATCGGCACG
The DNA here is from genome assembly GCA_003153585.1 of Acidobacteriota bacterium. Lineage (GTDB taxonomy): Bacteria > Acidobacteriota > Terriglobia > Acidiferrales > UBA7541 > Palsa-295. The sequence continues at coordinate 12,500 of PLZZ01000104.1, forward strand.
CTCACCTGGAGCCATACATTCTCGCCTTCTAAGATCAACGAGTTCCGATTCGGGGCTAACCGAACTTCCACTGACCAGGCCATACCCCTTGACACAACCTCACCGGCATCGCTGGGCTTTACGAATCTGAACCCCGACGACCCTGCCGGCGTCTCGCCGCCCGTTTTCTTTACTCCCAACTTCAATTTGGGATCTTCGGTTCAAGGACCAACACAACTTAACGACAACACTTTTCAATGGGCAGATAACTTTACATGGACCCGCGGAAAGCACGAGTTTAAGTTCGGTACCGACCTTACCCGCCTTCAGCTGAACTTTCACTATGATTACTACAATAACGGAGGGTTCGATTTCGGATCGTACGCGTCATCTTTTACCGGAAGCTTCTTGGCGGACTTCGTTGGCGGCTTCTGGGACAATTACTACCAGAATTCTCAATCGACTTACGGAATCCGCACTGGTTCCGTCGGCCTGTATGCCCAGGACACCTGGAAAATCCTTCCTCGCCTGACTCTCAATTATGGCCTTCGCTGGGACTACTATGTACCCCAATACGATATTCATAACGAGATTCTGGGGTTTTTCCCGGGGAAACAATCCACTGTATTTCCCAATGCACCGGAAGGAATTTTGTACCCGGGCGATCCCGGAACTCCGAATCGCGCTTTGGTTTATCCTGACTACAAGAATTTCGCTCCCCGATTCGGATTTGCTTGGGACATGTTCGGCGACGCAAAGCTTGTGATGCGTGGCGGATTCGGAATGTTTTACGACATCGAAGATGGCGCGCTAAATCTTCAGTTTGGGGGCCTGCCTCCCTATGCCGGTGTTGCAAACATTTACAACACGGAGCCCACCTCATATCTGGGTATAACTGGGGATCCCATTGCCGATCCATTCACACCGTTCGGCGCTACCAACGTCTTTCCGTTTCTCCCCGCGGACGTCGGGACCTTCGGCGTCCCGAAAATTTCTTACGGATATACAACCTACCCGCACTTCCGCACTCCCTATTCTGAAAACTTCAACTACGGATTCCAGTGGCAGGCGACCAAAAACACCATGGTCGAGGCCGTCTACGTCGGGAGCCTGGGTCGCAGGCTCATCTCGACAGCCGAGACAAACTACCCCATTCCGTCGGTTGAGATGCAACAGCTCGAATTCTTTGGATTCGTCAATGAGGATTGCGCGCGTCCGCTGGCCGCGTGTACCGGGGGGACCTCGCCAACGGATCCGAATGGTTCTCCCACTGGCATCACCCAAATCTACACCAACTTCAGCAACGGTCTTTCGGATAGCGATGAGTTCCAGATGACCGTGGATAAGAGATTCAGCAAGGGATTCGCTTTGCGCGGTGCCTACACTCTGGGCAAGGCCATTGATCTAACGTCCGGCTTCCGATCTCGCTCCTCCACCTACACCGATCCGCTGGATCCCCGGCTGGACCGCGCGGTTGCCGATTTCGACGTGCATCAGCGCTTGGTTATAAGCGGCATTTGGGAGCTTCCACTTGGCCACTTTCAGAACGAATTTGTAAGGAAGGCCACGGAAGGATGGCAATTTAATGGAATCGCCACGTTTCAAGGCGGCCAGCCCTTTACTCTCTACTCGAACAACGACTCAAGTCAGCAAGGCAACGGCCTCGATCGGCCCGACCTCATCGGACCCATTAAATATCTGAACCCGCGGTCCACCACCACCGCATTCGATCCCAGCACTGCCAGCTGTCTCGGTGCTCCGGCGCAGGGAAACTTCTGGTTCAATCCCAATTCATTCAATTGCACTTCGCCCTACAACGACGACGGCAGTATCAATCCCGCGGGCGTGCCTCTCTTTACTTTCGGCACCACTCCTCGCAACGCACTTCGCGGACCAGGCATAAACAATTTTGATCTTTCGTTGACCAAGAAAACCAAGATCACCGAAGGCAAATTGCTGGAGTTCCGCGCAGAATTCTTCAACGCTTTCAATCACGCGCAATTCCTGAATCCCGATAATTTCGGCGGCAGCTCCACGTTTGGGGAAATCTCTACCGATCGCGGAATGCGCATCATTCAGTTTGGCCTGAAGTTTTATTTCTAAAANNGGGATTCTTTCCAATCCACCGGGAGTGCGCGTAGTTCTTGCCCGCTCTTGCAAAACAGAGGGAAGTTGCCGGTTCGTTGCTTCGCGGAAGATTTAGCGCCTGCGCCCCATCGGCCGGTAGCTCGCCCGCGTCCGCATTCGAAAACGCGGCGGGAGCGGCGGCGACACTTTGTGTAGCGGAGCGCCGCACTGGCCGCAACATTCCTGCGGCGTATCTTCCACCCGCAGCCAGTGCCCGCGCGCGGAACATTCCGGGTTCAAACATTGCACGGTCCACCCTGGAAGCTGGTGCATTTTCACCTCATGGCGTGCGAAGTTTGTGCCGCTTTTCGAAGAGCGCGGTACCAACTCGAATCCCCGTCGCTCCCGAAAAAAAATACGTCCCCGTAAAACTGGCGGAATTGTGTGCCCGCGTTTCTAGTGTGTCAAGAAAAATGTACGCAATTACTTGTGGATAACTTCCAGCGTGGATTCTTCCCCGTGCGAGGTGAAAGAGAAAACAGAAGACTGCTTGGGCTGGCGCTTTCGCTCGGCCCTTCGATTTAGTTGGGATTGGGGGTCGGCGCCGGCGTTAGCGCCGTCAGCTTGGCTTGCAGTTCGTCCACTTTCTTCTGCGCGTCAGCTACTTCTTGCTGCTTCGCCGCGATTTGATCTTCTTCGTCCTGCATCTGTGCGGCGCCTTCTTTGTCGTTTTCGTGTTCCGGCTTGCTCAAATACATCTGCTGGTCCAGCACGTACTTCCGTTGCAGGATGTCGAGATCCGTCTGAAGGCTTTTCAGGTGCTCTTTTGCGGAGTTTAGCTCGGCGGAAACTGTTGCTGCATTTTCCGCAGGGGCTCCCGGCCCTGCCACTGCAGCAGCCGGCCCTGGCGTGGTGCCCGGCGCAGTCGCGGGCCCAGTCGCCGGATTGGAGCTACCGGCGCCATTCGCGCCTGCGCCAACTCCGGCCGTAGAGTCTTCCCCCACCACGCTCACTCCATTCGTCTTCGGGATGTTCTCGTCGTTCCAAACATGCGTGGCTTTCGCCTGATCTTTTTTCTGCTCGCGCGTGCGCCGGGCAGCTTCCGCCACCGGGTCGGCCTGCGATTGCTGTGTTGATTGATCCTGCCCCGCGACAACGCCCAGCGGCATAACCAGCAGTATTCCCAGTCCCCACAGCGCGATTTTCATGACCATCTCCCCGCTACACCGGCAGCTTGCCACACATTCATCCTATCCGCTCTGCGTCCCCTCTTGGCGATTCGCATCCCCCACCGCACCCAAAGAGACACCCTGCCTTTCTCCAGTCATAACGCTGCGGCCCTCTTTGCTGGGCGTGGATTGGGTAACGTCGTAGCCAACGCGTTCAAGTCTGTAATTGGCGCTTCCGGCCAAGAACCGCAACTGTTGCCATTGCTGCCGTCAGCGCGAAATAGATGATAGGGACGCGTGTGGCTGCCGTTCCGGGTGCGGAGCCCATGAAATCCAGCGTCAACGTCGCGTGCATCGGCCCGATGTACCACAGCAGCAGATAGACTATTTCGAAAAGCTTGCTCGACCCGCTCCACACTCCCAGCGCTAGAGCTAACGTAGGAATAAAAAGCGCGCCCGTTAGCCATGCAAACAATTCGCGCCAATCTCCGCCGAGCAATACCCGGGCGCCGAATCCGCTGCCAGTCAGCAGAGCAAGTATCACTCCCGCAAGCCACACCGCCGGAAGCTGCCGCGCGATCGGGTGCGGCGCGGAAAAAAGAAGCTGGCTGGTTTGGTCGCGAACTTCGCGCACGCCCATGCTCGACCACATCAATACCGGCCACAACCACGCGCATGCCAACAGCATCCCGCGNNTACCACCACCATTTCCGCCCTTTTAACATCAATCGCAGTTCCGCGACGAGTATCGCTCCGAATCTGAGTCGGCCCGTTCTCGCTGCGAGTGGTGTCAGCGATGCTGCGTGAGCCGGCCTCTGCGGCGCCGCCACGTTCTCAAACGTTTCGGCACCGACCGGCGCCGCCGCGCGCCGCCGGCGTTCTTTCGATGGATCGAATCGATCGAACAGCAGCGCCGCCAAAAAAGTAAGTCCGATAGCGACAGCCACCCAAAAGAGTCTCGCGAAAACCAGGCTCGAGGTCCACTCAACTCCATTCCACTGAAAAGTGGAGACCGCCTTCGCAGCGGAGCTGGATTCAATCGAAAGCGAAAAGCCAGTGTGATTCCCCGGCCCCTTCGCCACTGCACGCAGACTCCTCCAAATGATCGTGAATCCCGACCAATCCAGGGGATTCACACCCGGCTTTTCGACNNAAAACAGCAATTGCGGCAACCACTGCCATGGCAGGCAACGCGATCAGCAGAAACGGAGCCAGCAGCTCCCAAAGCTCCACGTGGGAATCTTCCCCATGCCAGAACTGCATGATGATTCCGGAAATTGGAAGAATCACGATCATCGCCGTGAGCACCACAAAGTTGCTGATCGCCTTGCCCATCACATACATCATTTTCGACATTGGCGTGGAAGCCAGAATCTCGCCGACGCGCGTCGAACGGTCGCGCTCGATCGTGTTCTTCACCACGTAAAATCCCGCGAGCGTCAGAAACGTGGTGGAAACCAGCGCCATCAGCCCGCCAATCCACGCGGAATTGAAAACTCCGCGCGAGTCGTTCACGCGCATCACCAGCCGTCCCGTGGCGGCTGCGTATCCCAGGTAGAGAGAAATCCCCATGGTAAAAAGAAAACTGTAGCGCCGCACGCGTTCCAGGAAATCCGCGCGAGCCAGCTGGTAGAGAATCCTGCCGCTGCTCGCCCCGGTGCCGTTCATGCCGCCACGCTCGCTCGCTGGCTCGAAATGCAATGCAGGTAGGCATCCTCAAGCGTCGGCGCGGCCAGCGCAGCGCCTGCGCCCGGCCGTTCAGCCGCGACAATTCGAACGTGCACCCCGTCCGTCCGCCGCACGCTCGTTGAAATCAAGAATTTTTGTTTTGCCGCGGCCACTTCCGCGCTCGGGACCACCCACTCCCACACTTTCCCCTCCACCGCGCGCAACAATTCTTCCGGCGCTGCATGGGCCAGCAACCGTCCGCCGCCCAGTATGGCGATGTCCGTCGCAATCGCTTCGATGTCTGAAACGATGTGCGTGGAGAAAATCACGATTCGCTCGCCGGACAATTCCGAAAGCAAATTCCGAAATCGAGCGCGCTCTTCGGGATCCAATCCCGCCGTCGGCTCGTCCACGATCAAAAGTTCCGGATCGTTCAACAGCGCCTGTGCGATTCCCACGCGCTGCTTCATTCCGCCCGAAAATCCGCCCAGAGAACGGTCGCGCGCCTCCGCCA
>PLZZ01000104.1:17929-35040 GCA_003153585.1 Acidobacteriota bacterium
CCGTTAGGCCCCAGCAACCCCACCACCCCCGGCCTCAGCTCCAGCCGCAAATCCCGCAACCCCCACACCTTCCCCGCATACTGCTTGCTCACCCCATCAATCACAAGTTTCATGAACCGCCCTCTCCTTCCACCTCGCCATCCTCGCGCGATTGAGAATCTATCAGCACTAACGCAACTGCCACGGAAATAGTTTCAATTGAGCGCGTTGCTGGCGACGGAAGGGAGCGGTGTACGCGAAGGATGTTCGGGAAGGGAGGGGATTTATCCCCTCCAAAAAAGAAATTCCAATTCGTTCCTCTACCGCTTGCGCTGCTTCACCCGCGCAAGCATTCGCTCTGCGGTTTCGGTCAAGCTGCGCAAGCCACTCCCGGGCTTTATCAGAAGCTTTGGGTACCGAACCACCTCTTCAAGATCAACTCGTTCCCCCAAAATGGGAATAGAGCCGCTTCGCAGAGCTATGCTCACAACATGCAGTCCCTTGAATTTCACCGAATCACGTGCTAGCGTCGCTCGTGATTAAAATAGAATATCGTCGAGCGCTTCACCAAAACGGAATTCCGGCACTGCGCCCGCCCGTGGTCTCAAACTTTCCACCTGTAGCTCCCGTGAATCCCGACAGGATTCCTCTACCGTGTGAATTCCAAAGAATTCACCCTGAGCGGCATCGAAGGGAGTGCATTCGCAAAGGGAGCTTCCGAGCTACAACTAAGCCCTCAATTTCGAGCTTCGTCGCTGCATTTCTATCCGGCACAGCCCAACATATAGAAATGGCTGTAACTCACTCAAAACAAACAACCGCGGCATTTCTATCCGGGGCCAGAACTGCGTGTCAGCCAGCTCACCCAGAGCGTCTTTTCCGCACGTCTCAGGGCGCTTTTCGCGAAGAATCTGTCTGCTCAGCCGCATTTCTACCCGGTTCTGGCCGATATGTAGAAATGGCTGTAACCCACTCAAAACAAAAGAGCGCGACATTTCTACCCGGTTCTAGAATTGCATGCGGCGGAAAATTGGCAACAAACTCGGCGAACTACAAATTGAGAGCGGTTTTGGTTCTTCTCGCGATCTTAGGCGTTTCGCTGGCCTTCATCCCGACTCTCCCCGCCCACCCTCTCCAGCCGTCCCCAACCGTTGCGCCGCAATACGGCGTGCCGTCTTCCAGCGCGCAGGCACCCGCATCTCCTGCCGCGACACCGCAGCCAACGGAAAAAAAGGTAACCGCGTACACGCTTCCTCCTGAAACCTACAAAAAGGCGCGTGACCTGAGCCGCATTCATTTCCGGTTCGCCTTAATCAGTTTTGCTTACGGACTCTTCGTTTTGTGGCTCATCCTGCAACTCAGGCTCGCGCCGAAATATCGCGACTGGGCGGAGAAATTCTCGTCCAAGCATTTACCGCAAGCTATCGTTTTTGTGCCGCTGTTCCTTCTAACCGCTAGCATCCTGGGCTTGCCCGCCGACATTTATGAAAACTGGGTCGAGCGAAAGTTTGGAATCTCCGTGCAGGGATGGGGTTCGTGGGCTTGGGATTGGACCAAGGGCCAGTTCCTTTCCATTGCTCTTGGAATTTTTCTCATTTCGATACTTTACCGCGTGATTCGACGCAGCCCGCGCCGTTGGTGGTTTTATTTCTGGCTCATCTCCTTACCCATTGCGGTTCTCCTTGTTTTTCTTCAACCGCTGGTTGTGGATCCCATGTTCCACAAATTCGAGCCGCTTGCGGTGAAGGACCCGGGCCTGACGGCGAGCCTGGAGCAAATGGTGCAGCGCGCCGGGCAAACGATTCCGCCGGAGCGGATGTTCTGGATGGGCGCGGGCGAAAAGACCACGGGGCTGAACGCGTACGTCACGGGGCTCGGCGCCTCCAAGCGAATTGTGGTTTGGGATACCACCATTGCCAAGATGACCACGCCGCAGATTGTCTTCGTCGNNCCGTTGGGGAATTCGCGGCTTGGACGATTGGGCTTCGTTTCCCGCGCTTTTGCTGCTGCTCTCCATTTTTGGTTTTATCTCGGGGCCCATCAATAGCGCTTTCAGCCGTTACGTCGAGCATCAGGCGGACCAGTACGGTTTGGAAGTCACGCACGGCCTTACGCCGGACTCAGGCCAGACCGCAGCGCAATCTTTTCAGGTTCTGGGCGAAGTGGATCTCTCCGATCCCGAGCCGGATCCCGTGGATGTGTTTCTGTTTTATTCGCATCCGCCCATTCCCGACCGCATCATTTTTTCGCTTACCTATAATCCTTGGGCCCATGGCGGAACCGGCGAGTTCGTAAAATGATTCCTCGTTGCGTGGTGGAGGGCGCTAGCGCCGCGCGTCGATCCTCATGCGAATTCCGTTTCGCGGACGCAGCGTCACCAGCGGCTCCGGTACGATCTTCTGGCCTGCAACGAGTTGAAGNNAGGCCGTCGAGCCAGCGCTCCGGCCGAAATGCTTCCGGATCGTCGAAGAAGCGCGCGTCCCGTTGCATCACCCATTGAGACATGATGATCGTCGAGCCGGCCGGAAAATCGTACCCCCCAATCGTGGACGGCGCGATGGAAGTCCGCGCCAAAATATACGCGGGCGGATACAGCCGCAGCACTTCGTTCACCACTGCCAGCAAATACGGCAGCCGCCCGAGGTCCCCGATACCTGGCGCCCGCCCGCCGAGAACATCCCGAAGCTCTTCGTGCAGCCGGACTTCGGCCGCGGGATTTTTGCTCAGCAGAAACCAGGCCCACGAAAGCGTCAGCGCCGTCGTTTCATGCCCCGCGAGAAACAAAGTCATCGTTTCGTCGCGAAGCTGCTTCGCGGTCATTTGGCTACCGTCTTCGTCCATCGCCGACATCAGCAGCGAGAGCAAATCCTTGTGCTCGCCGATATTTCCCAGGCGCTTTCGCTCATCGATAATCCTGTACACCAGCGAGTCCAGAAACTGTATTTCGCGTTCGGCGCGGCGGTTCGCGGGCGTGGGCCAGCTTTCCGGCACTTTGATGGGCCAACGCGCCTTCCGCAGAGAGTAGCGCACCAGAAAGTCCAGCGAGCGTCCCACTTGCCGCGCTTCCCCGGGCAACGTGGTGCCGAAAAGAGTGCGCACCGCCGTCTCCAGGGTGAGCGCCGTCATCTCCTGCGCGATATCGCGTTCTTCGCCGTCACCCCACTTGCGGATTTGCGTCTCCGCGCTTTCCACCATCGTCGAGGCGTACTCGTTGATGCGGCTGCGATGAAATGCGGGCTGCGCCAGCCGTCGCTGGCGCCTCCAGAAATCTCCTTCGCTGATCAGCAGGCCTTCCCCTAGCAAACGCCCGGTCACATCCTTGGTGAGCTTGCTCTTATGAAACTTGCTCTGCTGAATCACGTTCACTTGCGCGATGTAGTCCGGATGATTCAGCAGGATGCGGCTATCAGGCCCGATCGGTATCCTGACGATGTCGCCGTACTCGCGCGCGATCCGTTGGAGGGTGCCGAGCGGGTCGTGCAACACCTGCAACGCCATGCCCACGAGCGGCAATCCTCTCGGCCCTGGTGGAACTAGATTTCCGTTGGTAGATAACTTGTCGCGCATGCCGATAGACTCGAAATTCTCCGAACGCACCGACCTCTTTGTGATACGTCTTATTACCTTACTTTACTTCATAAATCTTTGCAGCTTAGGCACTCGGCGGGGAATCAGATGATTGAGGCGAGTTACTTACGGCTTCCCGTGAAGAGCGTGGGCGCGTTGGTGGTTTCGGGATGTTTCGGTAAGATACTCGCAAAGGGGATTTCGTGGAATTCGAACCGCCCGAGTGGTTGGCGCAAATCGAAGGTATCCTTGAGACGCTGAATGAAGGCGTGATCATTGCGGACGATTGTCCCCAAATCATCTTCGCCAACGCAAATTTCGAGGAAATGACCGGCATACCACGCGGCGATTTTATCGGATCGAACTTCGACAGATTCTTCACCCCGGAAGAAACTGAAATACTTAACAACCAAAGAGAAAGAGGTTTACAGGCGGGCCACAACCGTTTTGAGTTCGTATTACCGCGCCACGACGGCGGCCGGCTCCCGGTCATCGTCAGCGCGCGATCTATTGAAGATCCGGACGGCCGGCGCTTTGCAATTGTCACGTTCACGGATATTTCCGAACAGAAGCGCGCGGAAGAAGGCCTTCGCACGGCCAACAAGCTGCTCGAAGAGCGCCAAAAAGAAATTGAAGAGGATCTCGTGCTGGCTGCGCGCGTGCAGCAAAGTCTTGCGCCCAAGTCGCTCGTTTGGGGAAGCGTGCATGTGGAGACGTATTACCATCCTGTACGTACGATTGGCGGCGACTTTGGTTTAGTGACGCCCCTAAACCACGATTCTCTGAACCTGTTAGTCTGCGACGTTTCTGGGCACGGCATAGGGTCCGCGCTGGTTGCCAACCGCATTTATGCTGAAACGATGACCCAGCTTCGCAACGGCGCGCCGCTCGCGACGATGCTTCGCCAGTTGAATCGTTTCGTCATGCACAATATCGGGAGTTCCGTTTTCTTTTTCACCATTGCGGCGGCGCAACTGGATCGGGCTGGCCGACGCTTGCTCTTTGCTGGAGCAGGCCATCCCCCTGGCATGATCGCCCACGCCGGAGCCGAGCCACGCTTGCTGGAATCGCGCAGCATGGTTTTGGGCGCGCTTCCGGACGCGGTAGGCACGGAAGCCACTCTCGACGTAAACCTCGAAGCAGGAGACCGCATCGTGCTCTATACCGACGGGATCACGGACGTTTTCAATTCGAGCGGCGATATGCTCGGGGTGGAAGGCGTGCAAAAAATCGTGCGCGAGACTTCGCTTCTCCCTTTCAAACAAATGAAGCAAGGAATTCTCGATCTCGTCGCCGAGTGGCGCGACGGCCCGGCAACCGACGATGTGTCGCTCGTCCTGGTGGAAGTTAACTAGAATCCCTGCTAAAGAGAACGATCAATTCTTCGATGGCCAATCTTGAGTTTGTCCGCGAGTTCGAAGTTCCTCCGAAAGAGATTTTTGTTTTCTTCGTTCCACAACGCATGGCGCTCTGGTACGGCGCCGAGATGAACAGTTGTTTTGAAGTGCAGGGCGGAGCATCGGATTTTGCGGCCGGCCAAAAAGTGCGCATCGCCGGCCGGCTCGGCAATCGCGAACTCAAATTGACTGTCGTCATCACTGAGTACCAATGGGAACACGTGTTCGAGTGGCAGTTTCAGGATTCCTACGGAGTGCGGGGCAAGCAGCGCTGGGAGATTCAGCCTCGGGGAGACACCACGCGGTTGACGATGCTTGACCAATACGAAATGCCCGGCCGCATCGGTAAAGTTATCGATCTACTTTTCACGCGCCACGGAGTCGCCGCGCGTGACCGTTCCTGGCTCGACAGGCTGCAGCGCCTTGCCGAGCGCCGTTGAGTTTCAAACTCCCACGACGCGAAGGAACCGCTTCTTGCCCACTCGCAGCGCCAGCAGGTCGCCGGGATTCAAAACAATCGTACGTTTCACATCTTTCTCGACTTGACCGTTTACCTCCACGGCGCCCTGTTTGATCAGCCGCTCGGCCTCGCTTCTTGAGGTGGCCAATTGCGTTTCTGTCAGAATCGCGAACAGCGGCCGCGTGCCCCAGGCCAGCTTCATTTCCGGCAAATCTGTAGGAGCTTTTCGGTCGCGGTAGACCAGTCGGAATTCGTCAGCAGCTTCTTTGGCGGCTTCTTCACCGTGAAAGCCGGCCACAATCGTGTGCGCAAGTTGCATCTTTGCGTCCATGGGGTGCAGCACTCCCATATTGACTTCCTCTTGAAGCCGCACAATCACGGGGGAAGTGAAATCCGTGAGCAGCTCGTAGTAGGACCACATCAGTTTGTCCGAGATCGACATCAGCTTGCCGAACATTTGATCCGGAGCTTCGGTGATGCCGATGTAGTTGCCCAGGCTCTTCGACATCTTGCGCTCGCCATCGAGGCCCACGAGGATCGGCATGGTAAGCACCACCTCTCCCGGCAGACCGTATTCGCGCTGGATGTCCCGGTGCACGAGCAGATTGAATTTCTGTTCGGTGGCGCCGAGTTCCACGTCGGATTTGAGCGCCACCGCATCGTAGGCCGTTAGCAGCGGATAGAGCAGCTCGTGGACGGAAATCGGCAGGTTTTTTTCGAGGCGCGAACGAAAATCCTCCCGCTCGAGCATGCGGGCAAGGCGGTATTTCCCGCAGAGCTGAACGATGTCAGAACTCGAAAGTTTTCCCAGCCACTCGCTGTTGTAGCGTACCTCCGTCTTCTTCTTGTCCAGGATCTTGAACACTTGTTCGAGATAAGTTTTCGCGTTCGCGTCCACTTGTTCGCGCGCCAGGGGCGGCCGCGTTTCGGATTGGCCCGTGGGGTCGCCAATCATCGCTGAAAAATCGCCGATCAGGAAAACTGCCGTGTGGCCCATATCCTGAAATTGTTTGAGTTTGCGGAGCACCACGGTGTGGCCCAGGTGGATGTCCGGCGCCGTTGGATCCACTCCGAGATACACGCGCAGGGGCTTCTGCTCTTTGACGGACTTCTCGAGCTTGGCCTTGAGCTCGTCCTCGCGGATGATTTCCGCCGCGCCCTTTTGCAGATACGAGAACTGCTCTTGAACCGGTTTGAATTTTGTGGAAGGCACTATTTTTTCTCCCATCCTTTTTCAGGAAGGACCAANNTCCTCGCGCAGAATCCGCTCGGCCAGCGTTTCCGGCGTGTCGTTATCTTCGATCGGAACGCACGCCTGCAGCACGATGGGCCCCGCATCCAGATTCTCATCCACAAAATGCACGGTGCAGCCGGAAAACTTAGCGCCGTGTTCCAGCGCCTGTCGCTGCGCTTCCAGCCCGGGAAACGCGGGCAGCAGGGACGGGTGAATATTCAGAATGCGATTGCGAAACGCGGCCACGAATTGCGGCGAAAGCAACCGCATGTAACCCGCCAGGCAAACCAGATCCACGCGCTTTTCCTGCAGCGCCGCGATCACCAGTTTATCGTAGGCCTCTCGTTCCAGGCCCCTTGACGAAATAACCCGTGCTTCAATTCCAAATGCGCGAGCCTTCTCGATACCCCGCGCATCTTCGCGGTTGCTCAACGCGATAGCGATTTCAGCGTTGGGGATGCGTCCGGCCGCAACGCTCCCTGCCAACGCTTCGAAATTCGAGCCGCGCCCTGAAAGTAGCACCCCTATGCGTTTCTTCATGCAGGCCCGAAATTAGCACAGATATGGGAGCAGGCAAAACGACCATACTCAGAAGGACTGGCAAAAGAACTTCCGGAAGAAGCAAGCCGATGGTTCGTGGAAGGTTGCCATTGATACCGACAACCTTGGACAATAACTGCGGCAGGCTCCGCCTGTTGCCTTCGGCTCTACAACGCTAGCGTGCCGGAATAGCTCACTCTTGGTTTTCCGCGCCGCGCATGTTCGACGCGGCCGATCAAATAGAACTTTTCACGGCGTCGCCGCAACTCTGTTTCCACGCGCGAGATATGCTTTGCCGGCACCACTAGAATCATTCCCACGCCTAAATTAAAAGTCTGCAGCAGCTCGTCCCGCTCGATTTTGCCCAAGCGCGCGAGATAACTAAATATAGGAAGCACGGGCCATTGATGGAGTTCGACGACGGCCTGAACATTTGTGGGAAGAGCGCGCGGCAGATTTCCGGTGATCCCGCCGCCGGTGATGTGGGCCATGGAAGAAACCCAGCCTCGCGCGAGAATGTTTTTCAGAAGGGGCCAGTACGCGCGGTGAGGCTTCAGAAGCTCCGCGCCTATTTTGTTTCCAACATCTGCCACGTATGCATTCGGACCGAGCTTGGCGACTCCGAACACAAGTTTGCGAGCCAGAGAATATCCGTTGGTATGGAGTCCGCTGGAGGGCAGCGCCAGTAGCAGGTCGCCCGGCTTCACGCGCCGCACGTCGAGCTGCTTTTTCCGCTCCACGGCCCCGACTATGAACCCGGCGAGATCGTATTCGCCCGGCGCATAGAAACCCGGCATCTCCGCGGTTTCGCCGCCAATCAGAGCGCAGCCCGCTTTCCTGGCTGCGCGGCTCATGCCTTCGATCACCTGTTCGACCACGCGCGCGTCCATCTTGCCCATCGCGAGATAATCGAGAAAAAACAGCGGCTCAGCGCCCTGCGTGAGAATGTCGTTCACACAATGATTCAGGATGTCGGCGCCTACGGTGGAGTGAATTCCCGTGGCGAACGCAATTTTCAACTTGGTGCCTACGCCGTCCGCGCTAGCCACGAGAATCGGATCGCGCCAGCGCTTGCGGTCAAGTTGAAAGAGCGCGCCAAAGCCGCCCACCGGCGCCAGCACGCCGCGGCGAAATGTTTTCCCCGCCATTGCGGCGATCCGCCGTTTGACGCCGTCGGCGACCGAGATATTTACTCCAGCATCGGAATAGCGCATGAAAAGAATCTGCTTCCTGAAGGAGGCAAAATAGATTTAGAAAATATGAAACAGGCGCTTCCAGCGCACTTCACTCGGATGGATGACGGCGTTGAGGTACGTTTCAAAGCGTTCGCCGATGTGTCCGGGCTCCCAAACTTCTTCCGGAGCGTCGATAGACATATAAATCATAAGCGGCGTGCCGATAATATTTTCGCGCGGAACGAAACCCCAGTAGCGGCTGTCGTAAGAATTTTCCCGGTTGTCGCCCATCATGAAGTAATCGCCGGCCGGAACTTTGTAAGGCCCTCGATTTTCGAGCGCGTTGGGCGGGTCCGGGCGGTATGGCTCGGCCAGAGCGGTCCCGTTGATGTAAACGATGCCTTGCTTGATTTCGATCGTGTCGCCCGGCAACCCTATGGTGCGCTTGATGAAATCGGGAAAGCCCTGCTCCGGTAGCGGCGCGCGAAAAACGATAATCTGCTGACGCTTGGGATTGCGCCACAGCGGAACATGAATGTTCGTGAAAGGAATTCCAGCATCGTAACCGATACGGCTGACAATCAGATGATCGCCAATCAAGACCGTTTTTTCCATGGAGCCGCTCGGAATCACACGCGCCTGCACCAGCGTGCCTTCGATAAAAAGAAACGCGAGAATTACCCAGAACCACGAAATCACTTCGTGCCAGATACGGTCGCCCGCCGTGAGCTCCCTTGGCTTTTCTTCCCGGACGTCGTCCGGGAACACGGCTTCTGTATCTACGTCAGCTTTCACGATGAGCCTCCACTTCGAGTTGCACCAGTTCAGTCGGGTAGCTGCCGGTGTAGCACGACGTGCAGAATTTTCCTTCCGTATCTTCCACGGCGGCGCGCATGGATTTGAGTGAGAGATAACCGAGCGAATCCGCGCCAAGGAATTGGCGTATCTGTTCGACGGAATTGTTCGCTCCGATCAATTCCTCGCGCCGCGGCGTGTCCACGCCATAGTAACAAGGCGAAATTGTGGGGGGACAACTGATGCGCACGTGCACCTCGGTGGCGCCTGCTTCGCGCATCAGGCGCACGATCTTTCGGCTGGTGGTGCCGCGCACAATGGAATCATCCACGAGAACCACGCGTTTACCCTCAAGCATTCGACGGACGGGATTGAGTTTCAGCTTCACGCCAAAATCGCGAATGGCCTGTTCCGGTTCGATGAAGGTACGGCCGATGTAGTGATTACGAATCAGCCCCATCCGAAACGGGATTCCCGATTCCGCCGCATATCCGATCGCGGCAGGCACGCCGGAATCCGGGACGGGTGTGACGAGATCGGCCTGCGCCGGATGCTCTTGGGCTAGCAATCGGCCCAGGCGTTCGCGACTTTCGTTCACCGGACGCCCGAAAACCACGCTGTCTGGCCGGGAGAAGTAAACGTGCTCGAAAATGCAATACTGGTGCGGTTTTTCGGGCGCGAATCGAATCGATTCGATACCGCTGCGCGAGATTCGCACCATTTCGCCCGGTTCCACCTCGCGCACGTATTCAGCATCAATCAAATCGAACGCGCACGTTTCCGACGCAGCCACCCACGCTCCATTTAGCCGGCCGAGACACAAAGGGCGAAAGCCCCGAGGATCGCGGATGGCGTAAATTTCATCGCGCGTCAGTAACAGCAGCGAGTAAGCCCCTTCGACTTGGTTAAGGGCATCCGCAATCGCTCCGGAAAGATTTCGCGCGGAGCTGCGAGCGATCAGATGAACGATTACTTCCGTATCGCTCGTGCTTTGGAAAATGGAGCCGCGATGCTCGAGCCTGCGCCGAACTTCCAGCGCATTCGTCAAGTTGCCGTTGTGGCCCAGCGCCAGCTTGCCTTTATTGCAATCGATTACCACAGGCTGCGCGTTCATCAGCGACGTGTCGCCGGCGGTGGAATAACGTGTGTGCCCGATGGCGACTTCTCCGGGAAGCTGCGCTATCACGTCGGGTGTGAAAATCTCCTGCACGTGGCCAAGGCTTTTGTGCACGTGGATATCCGTGCCATCGGTGGAAGCGATGCCGGCGGATTCCTGTCCGCGATGCTGCAGCGCGTAGAGGCCGAGATAGGCCATCTTCGCAGCTTCGGGATGGCCGAATATCCCGAAGACGCCGCAATGATCGTGGAAGTGATCGTCGTCGATTTGTATTAGGCGGCTCATGCCTGTCTCATCGGGCCTCAATGGCGCTTCCGATACGTCCTGCCCAGATTTTGCGAAACGAACCGATATCCCCGTGGATTACTGGCGTGCCTTTATATTGGATGCGAAATTCACCACGCGAGACTGTGCCAATTGGCTGAACATTGACGTTATATTGTGCCGCAACCGCACGGACGCTAGCAAGCGAAGAGGAGGCGACTGATACCACAACACGCGCGCCGCGCTCGCCGAAAAGCGCGAATTCGGCAGCTTCGTTCGCCGTATCGAAATCGAGCGCGATTTCAGCAGAAAGTCCTTCACTGCTGAAGCAGGATTCCGCGAGAGTAACAGCAAGGCCCCCGTCGCTGATATCGTGGGCGGAGAGAATTATTTTCGCGCTGGCGAGCTTAACCAGGCATTCAATGAGCCGCTTTTCAGCAGCGAGATCTATTGCCGGAGGCGTCCCGGCGACAACTCCATGAATCGTTTTCGCGTATTCACTCGACGATAACTCGTTCAATGCATCTTTAGCTGCGGCCTTCAGGCTGGCTTCCTGGCTCCTTCCTTCCAGCAGCAGGATCGCGTCCCCCTCCCTGTAGAAGCCGGAACCGAGGGCGCATTCGGCGTCTTCCAGCAAGCCGAGGACGCCCAAAACCGGCGTGGGATAAATCGGCTTGCCGAGAGTTTCGTTGTAGAAACTGACGTTGCCGCCAGTGACGGGAATGTCGAGCGCGCGGCAGGCTTCGGAAATTCCGTCAATCGCCTCCGAGAACTGCCACATCACTTCGGGCTTCTCGGGATTGCCGAAATTCAGACAGTTCGTGGCGGCAATCGGTCGCGCGCCGGCGCACGCGACGTTGCGCGCGGCTTCTGCGACAGCGTGCATCGCGCCCAGGCGCGGAGCGAGAAAACACCAGCGGCCATTGCCGTCGGTCGCAAGTGCGAGCGCTCGCTTGGTTTCTTTCAGGCGAAGCACCGCGGCGTCGCCAGAGCCGGGACCGACGCGCGTATTCGTGCGCACCATCGAGTCGTATTGCTCGGTAATCCAATATTTCGACGCGATCGTGGGTGAAGCGAGCAACTGGCGAAAATTCTCGGTCAGATCCGACCCTTTTGGCGCGAATTCTAGAAGCCCCATTTTTGCCTGTGGAGCACTAGCTCTCGGCTTTGCAATGGGCCGCTCGTAACGCGGGCCCTCTTCCGCGATCGCGTGCGCGGGAATTTCGGCTGCCAAGCGGCCATGATCCAAAATGCGAAGCTTACCGTCGGAGGTGACGCGGCCGACTTCGACTGCGTCGAGCCCCCATTTCTGAAAGACCTCGAACACTTGGCGCTCGCGCCCGCGCTCGGCGACCAGCAACATGCGCTCCTGCGATTCGCTGAGCATGATTTCATACGGAGTCATTCCCGTTTCGCGTTGGGGCACGCGTGCGAGGTCAATTTCAATTCCCAGGCCGCCGCGCGAAGCCATCTCGGAGCTCGAGCTGGTGAGGCCGGCTGCGCCCATATCTTGAATCGCGACGACCGCGCCGGTGCGCATGGCTTCTAAGCAGGCTTCGAGCAGAAGCTTTTCCATGAAAGGATCGCCGACTTGGACGTTGGGGCGTTTCTGCTGCGATTCCTCACTGAATTCCGCGGAAGCGAGCAGCGAAGCGCCGTGAATTCCGTCGCGTCCCGTTTTCGCTCCGGCGTAGATCACTGGATTGCCGACGCCGCGCGCTCGGGCAAAAAACAATTCTTCGCGCCGCGCGATGCCTAGCGCTAGCGCGTTCACCAGCGGATTGTTCGAGTAGCACGGCTCGAAGACCACTTCGCCGCCGACGGTGGGAACTCCGAAACAATTTCCGTAAAATCCGATTCCGCGAATCACGCCATCCAGGATTCGGCGGTTTCGCGCGATGTCCTCGGCAGTTGCACTTCCCGCGCCCGGTCCGGCTGCGATCGGCCCAAAGCGCAGCGAATCGAGCACCGCAATCGGACGCGCTCCCATGGTGAAAATGTCGCGCAGGATTCCGCCGACGCCGGTAGCCGCTCCCTGAAACGGTTCGACAAAGCTGGGATGATTGTGCGACTCGATCTTGAAGACGGCGCAGAGGCCGTCGCCGATATCCACGACTCCGGCATTTTCTCCCGGACCTTGCACCACATATTTTCCTTCGGTGGGAAGGCGCTTCAGGTGGACGCGGCTGGATTTGTACGAGCAATGTTCGCTCCACATCACGCTGAAGATACCGAGCTCAGTGAAGTTGGGATCGCGGCCGAGGATTTTCTGGATGCGGGCGTATTCTTCGGGCGTGAGGCCGTGTTCGGAAGCGATTTGGGGCGTGACCTTGATTTCAGTGTCGATCATTTTGCTTTTGGCCAAAAGACGCCGCGCGTGTCACGATTTGTGAACTAAAAATTGCCTGTTTCTGAACGGATTGTCCCAGCAAATTAACCTTCGAGCAAGAGGTTGAAGTTCGAGCCGCATGGACGAACGGAGAAAAGCGATCGGTGAAAAGATTAGCGTGCGTCACGCGGGAACGGACGCGCGGCGCGCGAGGCTTGCTACCATCGAGCGGAAAACGACAAGACCATCGGCGGAACCGAGTGGAGATTCTACGGCGCGCTCCGGATGCGGCATCAAGCCGACCACGTTGCGCTCGCGATTGCAGATTCCGGCAATGGCGGCTAGCGAGCCATTTGGATTCGCTTCGCGATCATTTTCAGCAGCATCGTGTCCGTCGGGTGCGACGTAACGAAAAATAATCTGGTCATTGCGTTCGAGTTCGGCGAGTGTGGCAGGCTCGCAAAAATAATTACCGTCATTATGCGCAATCGGGGCCATCAAAACTTGCCCGCGCTGCGCCGCGCAGGTGAAGGGCGTGTCCGTGCATTCCACGCGTATATGAACCTGCCGGCAAAGATACCGAAGGCCTTTGTTACGCATCATCGCGCCGGGCAGAAGGCCGGCTTCGAGGAGAATCTGAAAACCGTTGCAGATGCCCAGCACCAGTCCGCCGGAATGCGCAAACCGATCGACCGCTTTCATTACGGGAGAAAAACGCGCGATCGCGCCGGTCCGAAGATAATCGCCGTAGGCAAAGCCGCCCGGCAGAATAATGGCGTCGAAGCCCGAAACTTTTTCGGATTGGTGCCAGATGAATTCAACCGGCTGGCCGATGACCGAGCCGATAGCATGGTAGGCGTCGTCGTCGCAATTAGAGCCGGGGAATTGGACCACGCCGAACTTCATGANNGGCGGCCCATCCGGGCTTGTTGACTTGGCGGCCCCGAGCGAGGGCCAGCGCATCAGCGGGAACATTTTCGGTAATGGTGGAACCTGCGGCAACATACGCTCCGTGGCCCACGCGGACCGGAGCTACGAGCGCGGTATCGCTGCCGATGAAAACGTTATTGCCGATCTTGGTTTGATGCTTCGCTACGCCGTCGTAATTGCAGGTGATGGTGCCGGCGCCGATGTTCGCCTTGCTGCCGATGGAAGCATCGCCGAGGTAGGTCAAGTGCAAAGCCTTCGCGCCCTCATGAAGCACCGCGTTCTTTACTTCGACGAAATTTCCGACGCGGGCCCCTGCGCGAATATCTGCGCCGGGACGCAAACGCGAGAATGGCCCTACTTCGGCTTTAAGGCCAACGCGGCTGGAGTCGAGAATGGAGTGCGGTCCGATGATGGCATCGTCATCCACCCGGGTATCGCGGAGAACGCTGCCGGTTTGAATCTTACAGCGCGCGCCGATGCGTGTTTTGCCGAGAAGCTGGACGCCAGGCTCGACTAGCGCGTCAGAGCCGGCAGTGACTTCCGGATCGATGACCACAGTTTCCGGAAGGTAAATTGTGACGCCGGAGTCCATCAATTCGGCAGCTTTGCGCGCGCGGAAAATCCGATCCACATCGGCGAGTGCAGCGCGCGTATTGCAACCGAGAATTTCCCGGGGATCAGGCGCGACATACGCGAGGACGCGTTCATTGCGCTGGCGTAAAAGGCCGATTACGTCGGTGAGATAGAGCTCGCGATGAGCATTTTCCGGGCGCAGGGCATTCAAGCACGGCCATAATTTTAGGAGCGTGAAACAATAAATGCTGGAATTCACTTCGCGGATGGCGCGCTGCTCTGGGGTAGCGCTTTTTTCCTCGACGATGGCTTGCACGCGGCCTTCGGAATCGCGCAAGACGCGGCCGTAGTCGGTGGGGTCATCAAGCTCGGCGGTGAGGATAGTTGCGGCCGCTTCGCCGCGGCGATGCGTTTCGAGCAGCGCCGCAAGAGTCTCAGTGCGCAGCAGCGGTGCATCGCCCGGAACGACAAGCGCCAGCTTCGCGCTTCTGCGAATGGCCCGCCGCGCGATCTGCATGGCGTGGCCGGTGCCACGCTGCGGCTGCTGCAGAACGGTTTGCGCTCCAAGGCCGGTGACGACGGCGCTGACGTCCTCGGCCTGATGTCCTACAACGACCAGCAATTGCGCGGGCTTAAGCGGCTGGCAAGCGCGCACGACGTGCTCGACGAGCGTGAGCCCCCCGGCGCGATGCAGGACTTTCGCCAGCTCGGAACGCATGCGCGTCCCTTTGCCGGCAGCCAGTAGTACGATTGCGGTGTCTTTTGCAATCATCTCGCAGATATTGTCGCTTCCTCTCGCAGCTTTAGCAATCGAAACAGCCCGAACACATTGAAATTATGCAGCCTAGACGACGATCGAAGAACTATATTGGGCCGGCCGCAGGATCAGCCTGAGCCCGTTGGAATCGCATCAGGACAATGCGGAGACCGAATCAGAAACAGCAGCAGTTTCGGGCGCGGAGGCTGAGGCATGGCCTTCGGTAGTTTCGGTCCACAGAGAGTGATCGGCTAGAAGGCGGGTGACGAGTTGCGTGTGCAACGCGTGGCCGGCCTTGTGCGCCACGATGCGCGCTTTCAGCGGGCGGCCCACCAGGGCGAGGTCACCAATGAGATCGAGTGCTTTATGCCGGCCGAATTCATCAGGAAAACGCAGCGGACCGTTGAGTATGCTGTCATCGTCGAGAACGATGGCGTTTTCAACCGAGCCCCCGCGAATCAAACCCATTGCTTGTAATCCCGGAAAATCCTTCATAAAGCCAAAAGTACGTGCCCGGGCGAGCTCGCGGCTGAAGGATTCGCGATCCACGATCATTTCCACTTCTTGAGGGCCGACGGCAGGGTGCGCGTAATCCACGAAGCAATGCACCCGAAATTCCTCAGATGGGTAAATTCCGATGCGGCGATCACCGTCAGAAAATTCCAACGGCTTGGTGACGCGGATGTAGCGCCGGCGGCGGCGGAGAGTGCGCGTTCCAGCGCGGGCCAAAAGATCGATGTAGGGCTGCGAAGAGCCGTCGAGGATAGGAAGCTCGAGCGCGTCCAGCTCAACGTAGACGTTATCAACGCCGCAAGAGTAAAGCGCTGCCAGGACGTGTTCGACGGTGGAGAGCAGCACGCCTTGTTTCATCAGGCTGGTGGCGTAACTGACGCGCGCTACGTTGCGAACGTGGGCTTCAATCTCGAATCCGTCTAGGTCCACGCGGCGGAAAACGATGCCAGTGTCCGCGGGAGCGGGTAAAAATCGGAGGTGGCTACGAACGGCGGTGTGGAGTCCGACGCCGTCAATTTCGAACGGTCGTTGGATTGTCAGTTGATAAGGCATCCGAGTACAATCATAATTATACTAACAATTCGGTATCCGCTGCGAGTTCATTTTACATCATTGTAATCAATGAGTTACGGTGCTTCTTAGCGGAAATTATTTTCCCGTGTTGTAAATATACAACAGATGAGCGGTTGGCCATGTGAACGATTTGGTACAGGGAGACGGTTTCTTCACAATCGCTTGTCTTGAGCAAAGAGCTAAATCCACGGCGCACGTCAGTCTTTCTTCATAGGTCAACCTGGCGGCCGTTTCACAAGAATCCTCGAAAACGCGCCGAGGTTGTTTCAACGGTTTGGGCCGCGTAGAATAGCCTTCGAATTAAAGCAAATGGCGACTCCATTCACCATACTGCCAAACAATGCCACGCCGCCGCCGTCAGTCCATCCGCGGCCGTCCTGGTTGCGCGTGAAGTACTTCGGCGGGTCGAATTACCAGGAACTCAAGCGGATCATGCGCACACTCGACCTGCACACGGTATGCGAGAGCGCTCGTTGCCCGAATATGGGTGAATGCTGGGAGCATCGCACGGCGACATTCATGATTCTGGGCAACATCTGCACGCGAGCGTGCGGATTCTGCGCGGTGCCAAGCGGAAAGCCGCTCGGCCCACCTGAGGAAGACGAGCCGGAGCGAGTGGCCGAAGCTGTGGAGCGGATGGGGTTGCGTTACGCAGTGGTGACTTCCGTGAACCGCGATGACCAGGCAGACGGTGGAGCGGCAATCTTCGCACGCACCATTACGAGAATCCGCGAGCGCGTGCCGGGATGCCGAGTAGAAGTGCTGATCCCGGATTTTCGCGGCGATTGGCAGGCGCTGGAGACAGTGATGGCGGCGCATCCCGATGTTCTAAACCACAATATGGAGACGGTGCCTCGGCTTTATCGAACGGTGCGAAAGGGCGCGGTGTACGAACGGTCGCTTGAACT
>PLZZ01000104.1:35063-35702 GCA_003153585.1 Acidobacteriota bacterium
AGTACAAGCGGCTGGGCGAAGCAATGGGTTTCAAGCATGTGGAAGCTGGGCCGCTGGTGCGATCCTCGTATCACGCCTTCGAACAAGAAGAAGCCGCGCGCGTCTGAAATGGACAAGGCCCACCGGGCTCCGTCTGCGAAGAAATCCCGATGAATCCCTGGCGCGGCCTGCGAGAACTTCCCCGAGAAATCTGGATTCTTTTCGCGGCGACCCTGGTGAACCGCTGCGGCACGATGGTCCTGCCGTTTCTCGTGTTGTACCTGACGCGGGTCCTTGCAATTTCCATATCGCACGCCGCGCTTGCGCTCACGGTGTACGGAATAGCCGCGCTTCTGACTATGCCCGTCGCGGGACGGCTCAGCGACCGTCTGGGTTCTCTGTTCGTGATGCGTTGCTCGCTTCTTCTCTCCGGCTTCGTGTTGTTTTTATTTCCGCTAGCACACAGTTTTGCCTCGATTCTGGCCATCACGTTTGTATTCGCCATTTTGAACGAATCGGTGAGGCCACCGAGCCTCGCGTTGGTTTCCGATCTGGTGAAGCCGGAGCAGCGCAAACAGGCGTTCGCGCTCAGCCGTCTGGCGGTGAATCTTGGCATGAGTGTGGGTCCGGCGATCGGCGGATTCCTGGCGCTGTACTCAT
>PLZZ01000135.1:0-7169 GCA_003153585.1 Acidobacteriota bacterium
GTTCGAATTTCTCCTTCGCCATCTCGCCTCGCTCTTTAGAAGGACTTCGCGACCTTTCTCTTATCCAGAGACGCCGCGCTGAAACTCTTCACTTCCTTACTGCTCGATCTAACGATTCAGAAACCGCAAAATGGAGCGGGGGACGGGACTTGAACCCGCGACCATCTGCTTGGAAGGCAGAGACTCTACCACTGAGTTACCCCCGCTCATTCCCGGCTACTTTCGTCCACAATCTTCCGGACTTGGATAGCTGGAGCCTGGGACCGGGATTGAACCGGTGACCTCGTCCTTACCAAGGACGCGCTCTACCAGCTGAGCTACCCAGGCACATTCCGGTTTCCCGCAATCGCTGCCGTTACCTCGAATCGCAGCCAACTCCTCCGCGCTTCGAACTCTATTCCTGAATCTTTGCCAAGCTCGCTTGCCGAGCCCCTACTAAATCCTCGATCAAGCCCTGGACCGCGATGTGGTATTCAAAAACTGGTGGACGGGGGAGGATTCGAACCTCCGTAGCCCGCAAGGAGCGGCAGATTTACAGTCTGCTGGTTTTAGCCACTCACCCACCCGTCCCGCAGAATCATTTGGGACGCAGGCTCCGGCGTCCCGTCAATCCTTCGGGACACAGCTTCATTGTCCCGCGCTACCAACCAGAACTTTACCGGACCGCTGTACGGGGCACTCCGCAATGCAGAAAGGGCTCGTGTCCGAAGACACCAACCCTAGCGCTTTTGTCGCGAGGAATTCTGTCCGCAACCTTGCAAAAAATTTTGCCGTGCCTTCAAAGTCAGCTGGCGGAGGGAGTTGAACCCCCGACCCTCTGATTACAAATCAGATGCTCTACCAACTGAGCTACGCCAGCGTTGCTCAAACCGAACAAAAGTATCACAGAGGCAATCGGATTGCAAGCAAGTTTCAGTCGCCCCCGCAAACCCATTGCCAAGTCAGCAGTTACAGTACGTTCAAAACCATCCCTTTGTCCTATTGAGCAGCAGGCTTCGCAAACTGCCCATCTGACAGATCCACGTTGTGGTGAACCTCAGAAAACGTAATCGTGTACTCAGTCTGGGCGCTCGATTGGTGCACGCTAAACGGCAACTTGATTCCGTCCGTGTCGCGGTAGTCCGACAGTTCCGACTGGATCACCGTAGCTCCCTGGCCCGTATGCACCGTTATAATGGCTCTCAACATCAATCCGCTCTGCGTGTCGAAATACATCTTATCAACGTCACCCGCGAGGGACGTGGCTTCCACAACATAAGCATCATGATCGCCGATTTTCTCCGTGCCGGTGACCTTCCAGTTCGAATAGTACTTTCGCATATTGATCTGATGATAAAAATCCGCCTGGCGCTTCGAGTCGTCGGCCTCCGCTCCACTCAATGTTCGCAGTCCGTTTTGCGGATCATCCGCCCATGCCGTAGTTCCGTCACAACCTCGCTGGAAAGTCGCGCCGCCAAGGCTCACCACCGCCAACGAAGAACCCGGCGCCTTGTCGTGAACTTCCACCGTTCCAGACAAGCTCATCGCCGGGATCTCGATCGTGCCCTTCGAAACGCGCGAATTCAATTTATGCCATGCGGCCTCGCCGCCGATAGCAGCTATGTATTTATCCAGAATCTGGTCCGCGCTCGGTAAAGTCGCGGCGGGACTGGATACAGCCGGAGCCGTGGCTGGAGCTTGAGTTGTTGTCGCTGGAGCTTGTGCGAACGCTGCAAAACTCATTGCCAAAATCGCGATTCCAGCGCCGAAAACTCTCATCTTATTGAATGTCATCTTAGAAGCCTTCCTTCGAGGGAACTTGTTGGCGCTGCGATTTTGGAAGCCACCAGCGGCTGCGTGCCTGCCCGTGAACATCGGGCGCATGTTCACCCTCTAATTCTATTACGTGGAGGGAGAATAAACATTACACTAAATCCGACGAAACAGACATAATTTTAACGTGCCAACATCCTCAGCAAAACGCGCGTGGATTGTCGTCGCAATATTGTTTCTGCTCATTGCGGCCGCGCTTGGTGTTTATTATTACCGGCAGCACGGGCCTCTTCCAGCGCTCCCCGGTGTCACCACTAACCCTGGCCCGCCGCCGGACATCCTCAGCCAGCTTCCCGCAGACGCTCCCGTCATCGGTTATATAGACGCGGCAGCGCTCCGCAAGTTGCAGAATTCTCCGCTCGCAGCGGTTCTGGGCCTCACTTCACCGGGCCCCGAAGCCGACCGCGACTACGCTGAATTCGTGCGCGACACCGGCTTTGATTACACCCGCGACCTAGACCACGCCGCCCTCGCTTACTGGCCTGTCAGTTTTGGCGCTGCTGACAGCGCCCTCGGCGAAGACCGCGTGCTTGCCATTGCCGACGGCCGCTTCGACCAACAAAAAATCGAAGCCTACGCGCTGCGCACAGGGAAAATAACGGTGCGTGGAGCTCAATCCGTTTATGAAGTTCCTGGGAACCCGCCTGTTTCGATGGCCTTTCTATCGTCCACCAGAATCGCTCTCGCCGGCGGAAGAAATGCCACCGATCTGATTGCCTCCATAACATCCGCTGGAACGCCTGCCCGAGATTCTGGCATGCAGTCGAGCATCAAGCGCGTCGCAGGCGCGCCAATTTTCGCCGTGGCGCGCACCGATCAGCTCCCTGCTGGCTTCTATGCGAATTTCAAGAATTCCCCACAGCTCGAACACCTCGCTCGCAGCGTCCGGGCCATCACCCTGGCAGGACAGCCCGCCGGCAATAACATAAATCTCGCTCTAGATGCTGAGTGCGATTCGATGAAAAACGCCTTCGAGATTTCCACCTTGCTCGATACTTTCCGCATGGTCGGCTCCATGGCGCTCTATGATCCCAAGATGCGCGCTCAGATGACCAAGCAGCAAGCCACCTTCCTCGCTGCTCTGATCAACCAAGTAAAGGTCGTACATCAGGACAAGTGGGTGCGTCTCTCGCTTCAGATCACCCCCGAAATGCTAGGCGCCCCTAGACCGCACTCCGCCGGAGTTGCTTCCCCGCCCAGTCGCTAGAAACACGCCCACGCGCGATAATTCAGGTTGGCGATGAATTTAAGAGAAAGCTGGCTGACTAGTCGGCGGATGCGGCGGCGGTAGTAGCGGTGCTCAGATAACGCCAGGGATTAACCGGCGTGTTGTAGATCCGAACTTCGTAATGCAGGTGCGGCCCAGTCGAGCGGCCGCTGGCGCCCTCATATCCAATAATATCCCCACGCTTCACGTGCATCCCGGTCTGCGTGTTGAACCCCGAGAGGTGCCCATACCAGGTGCTTACGCCGAAGCCATGGTCTATCACCACCAGTCGGCCATAGCCTGCGCGTCGATCGACTACGGTGATTACCCCATCGGCGGTCGCGCGAATCTGGTCACCATAATGCGAAGCAATGTCCATGCCCGCGTGGAACGCGCCTTCCCCGCTGAACGGATCCAGCCGCTCTCCGAAATGTCCGGTGATTTCACCCTTTACAGGCCAGAGCGTGGGCACCACTCCCAGACTGCTCAACTGCGCCGCGGGCAGCAGTCGCATGCCGTTACCCGACATGGCCACCGCCGTCGCGTTCTTCTCCAGGTAGCTGAATTCATCCACCGATTCTTCGAATTGAGCTTGGGGCTCGTCGTCCGGTCCCTCGGCGAAAGCAAAAGGAGTTTGCCGGAAGCGTGTGATTCCGTAGGCCATTGCCACTTCGCTGGCCAGCGATTGCAGCGAGTCCAGCCGCTGGTTGGTATCCTTTACCTGTGTTTGTAGCTGAATGTACTGCTGCTTCAACGCGTCTTGGTTACGCCGCAGCGTGTTGTAATTTGTGGCCTTCCACAGCATCCGGGAGTAAGAACTCATCCCCGCAACCACGGTGATGCCGCCCACCGCAGCCAAAATAGCCAGAAAATGAAGAACGTAGAAAGGAATCCGCACGCGCCGCATGCCGCCCGAAGCGCTCGAAGCAATAAAAAACGTGTAATACTTGCCTTTCACTCTTTAATTTTCCTAGTTAGTTTGTTTTTGCTGGCTTCAGATCGCGAGTCCCCGTTCGCGGTCCGCCAACGCTGTTAGCGAATTGGACACATCTGTTCGAAAGCGGGTGAATTGTAGTGACCTGCGGGGTGCAGGTCAACCTCAATCTTCCATTTTGCATAGGTGCGCCTGATACCGCAAGCTATTCCCGAACTTCTTAACGCGTTTTTAATTTAGCATTCGCCTTCAGGACACCTTACCTTATATAGAGCAGACGTCACAACTGTACGAAGGGTCAGGATGGACGCGGAAAGTAAACTGGTCGCCAGAATAGCTCGTGCGTTTCCCAAGAAGGGCAAAGGGCGACGCGACCCCCGACTGCGCCTGGGAATTGGCGATGACGCTGCGGTCATTGCATCCGGCGGCAAAAGTGACTGGGTCTTGAGTTCCGACGCGTTTCTCGAAGGCGTTCATTTCCTGGCGAAATCGCATCCTCCCGACTCCGTAGGTTACAAATCCCTGGTCCGTGCCGCTAGCGACCTCGCCGCAATGGGCGCCACCCCACGATTCTTCCTTCTNNCGCGCGCGGCCCGCTCGATGAACATGGCGCTCCTAGGCGGCGACACTACGAAAAACGACGCTGTCACAATCAGCATTACGGTAGTCGGGGAAATCGCCCGAGGCCACGCAGTAACTCGGTCAGGCGCTCGCCCGGGGGACCTTATATATGTGAGCGGCAAGCTAGGTCCGGCACAGCTAGGCCTGGAAATCTTGCTTCGGAGCTCTATCCGCGGAAAACTCGTCGCGGATAGAAGTATTAAGGATGGCGATGCGGAACTCCGCCGCCTCCTTCGCCCTCATCTTTATCCCGCCATAAGGCTCAAGCTCGGCGCCTGGCTAGCGAAGCACCGCCTAGCCTCAGCCATGATGGATATCTCCGACGGCCTTTCAACCGATCTCGCCCGCCTCTGCGCCGCCAGCCGAGTCGGCGCACAAATCCGTTCCGAATCAATCCCGCGCGTCGCCCTACCCGGAACGCTAGCGAGCCGTTTCAAATCCCTGAAGCCAGACCCTCTAAAGATGGCCCTGCACGGTGGAGACGATTACGAACTCCTTTTCACCGTCCCGCCGCGCAACATCAAAAAGTTGAGCCAAGCCCCCGGATTCTCCCAACTAACCGCAATTGGCGAGGTGACGCGCGGGAAGAGCATCACGCTGATCAGCCGGGAAGGTAGTAAAAAGCTCTTGAAGTCTCAAGGCTGGGACCCGTTCCGCTCCTAGCGCGATTGCCTAGACGACTTCTTCGCGCGATGCTTACCGCTTTTGCTCCACGAGCCCGGCAATCGTATCCATCAAATCAAATTTAGTAAGAACTTCGAGCTTCTTGTCCGGCATTTCCACAAATACTGCGGGGCTGTCGTGGCTGAGAATGTGGGTGATCCGCTCGATCGGAGAATTTGACGGGACTTGCGGCAGCGGAGTGCTCATCACTTCGCGGATTACCAGTTTGCGCAAATCTTTTCCCTGCAGCGCGAGGTTCAGAATCTGATCCTCGAAAACCGTGCCAATGGATTGCGATTCCTCAAACACAGGAAGCTGCGAGATGTCCTGCTTCTGCATGGTGTGCAGCGCGTGGAAAACNNACTTCCGCTTCCACGTAACCGTGCTCCCGCATCCAGCCGTCGTTGTAAACTTTGCTCAGATAGCGCGAGCCGGAGTCCGGGAGAAACGCCACCAGCAGGTCCCCTTTCTTTAAGCTTTTCGCCACGCGCAGCGCCCCCGCGATACATCCTCCGCCCGAGCCTCCGGTAAAAATGCCTTCTTGTTTCGCCAGCCGGCGCGCCCACACGAAGCACTCTTCGTCGTTCACTTGCACCACATCATCCAGAATCTCCAGGTTCATCGCGCCGGGGAAAAAATCCTCTCCGATGCCCTCTACCACATAAGTCTTCGCCTTGCCCACTTTCCCCGTCTTCACGAACTCGTAGTAGAGCGAACCGATGGGGTCCACCCCTATGATTTTCACCTTCGGATTTTTTTCTTTCAGGTATTTTCCCACCCCGCTGATGGTCCCACCCGTGCCCATCCCGCAGACGAAATGCGTGATCTTTCCTTCTGTATCGTTCCAGATCTCCGGGCCCGTAGTTTTATAGTGCGCCTGCGGATTCATCGGATTTTCGTACTGGTTCGGATAATAAGAATTGGGAATCTCACGCGCCAGCTTTTGCGCCACGGAATAATAGCTGCGCGGATCTTCAGGTTCCACCGCCGTGGGACAAACGATCACCTCGGCGCCAAACGCCTTCAACAGATCGATTTTCTCGCGCGATTGCTTGTCGTTAATAGTGAACACCACCTTATACCCGCGCACGCAAGCAACCAGCGCCAAGCCCATTCCGGTATTCCCGGATGTGCCCTCGATGATTGTTCCGCCGGGCTTGAGTTTTCCAGTCCGCTCCGCTTCGTCAATCATCGACAGGCCGATGCGGTCCTTCACCGACCCGCCCGGGTTCATGTAATCTGCCTTAATGTAAATTTCGGCCGGCAAATCCTTTGCGACGCGATTCAACCGGATCAGCGGCGTGTTGCACATCGCCTCGAGAATGTTATTGCACTTCATGTGCGCGCTTTCTCCTGGTGCCTAACGAATCTCAAGCTTAGTGACTTCCGGATTTTCTGTCCAGCAGCATCCCCGCCGATAGTGCGTCAATTTCAAGCAAGAGCATTAATCAGGAGTTGACGCCTTCTGGCCTCTCCGTCAGAATTTCCCGCGAACCACCAAATGATCGTCCATACCGAATACGCGGACATTCCTCTCGCGGGTTCCCCGATGCGAACCTTCGTCGCCGCGCCCAAGGCCGAAGGTCAGTACCCCGGCATCTGGTGTTATTCCGACATTTTCCAACTCACGCCGCCCATGCTGCGCACATGCGTTCGCCTTGCCGGATACGGATTTGTTGCCGCCGCCCCGGAAATTTATCGCCGCATCGAACCGCCCGGAACGGTGATCCCCTTTGATGACGCCGGTCGCACGCGCGGTCAGCAAGACGCCGCGAAGACTCCCGTCGCGCATTTCGATGCCGATTGCCGCTCTGGTCTCGACTGGCTTTCCAAACACTCTAAAGTCGCGCCGGAGCAAATCGGCGTCGTGGGTTTCTGCATCGGCGGCCACCTCGCCTTCCGTGCTGCCTTCCAGCCCGACGTCCGCGCAAC
>PLZZ01000135.1:7214-13480 GCA_003153585.1 Acidobacteriota bacterium
GCCGAGCACGCCTTCACGCGCGACGAAGGCCCCCGTTTCGATCCCGAGGCAACCGACCTCGCATTCGCCGAGATGGTTCTTTTATTCCGTAAAGTTTTTCACGACTGATCAAGACTCTTGCGAGCTTGTGTCTATTTGCGGACGCTAGTTGATGCGACGTATGGCGGGGCCATCTTTTTGTCCCGGGGTTCGGGCGCCGTGATCGTGCAATATCCCGGCGGCGCGATTGGCGGCCGGCTCTTCGGATGTTCGGACGATTATTACCGCGCCGCCCTGTTTGATGTGATTCGCGTAAAATTCCTGTTCCCCGATGTAGTTCGGCTGTTCGCCCGAAACATCGCGCGCTTCGCGCTTTTCCAGAGGCCCGCCGGCGCCGAACAAACGCGCAACCCAGCTGTGATGTGGTTCGGACCGCTTCGTGGAAGGCTCACCCGGAGTGTTTGCGGTTCGCGCATCTTCGTCGATATCGCTGATCACTTCCACTTGTTCGCCTACGATCCCTGCCAGCTCCAGGTCCTGGACCGCGTCCTCCGCATCTCCGTAGCTAGCAAGAATTCCGACGATCACGTATTGCATGGTTGCGGCCTCCTTAATTCTGCGCCACCCCAGTTTAGTTTAAATTGGTAACCGGCACACTACCCGCGCAGCCGGATCGCCCCGGGAGAAATGAACGAACCATCGCGTCGTGCTATGCTTTTCTGTGCTCCCGGTCGCGCAAAAATCCGAATATGTTTTCTACGATGGCCACTGCGGCCTGTGCCACCGCGCAGTGAAATTCATTCTTAAACACGACCGCTCCGGAAACGCCTTTCGGTTTGCTCCGCTGCAAGGCGAAACCATCCAGGCTCTCGTGCCTGCCGACCAGCGGGCCCGCCTCCCGGACTCCTTCGTCGTCCTCACCCGAGACGGCGCCTTGCTCATGCGCTCGAATGCTTCGCTTTATATTTTNNGATTTCGTCGCTCGCATCCGCTACCGCGTGTTCGGCCGCCGCGATGATCTCTGCCCCATCGTGCCTCCGGACTTGCGCGCCCGTTTCGATCCGTAGCAAGAAAACGAATCCCGGAGCTCCCCACGGCGAGCCGGACGGAATATTCTGTCACTGCATTGTTCCTTGGATTTAGTGGTAAAGTGCCTCCGTCCCGGAGGACTTGTAACACAACGTTAACAATTCCCGACGCGCATTTCGCTAGGATGGCTGACCATGCTAAATGAAAACCTGCAAATTGTGGTGTCTCAGGGAAATCGTGACGGCCACAAGATCCTGCGCATGAAAGGTCCGCTGAACATGCAAAACGTCTTTGGATTTCAGGCCGCCGTGCGCGCGGAAAATTCGCCAGTGGTGATTCTCGATTTCACCGGCGTTCCTTTCATCGATTCGGCCGGACTCGGTGCTCTGGTAGGCGCCTATGTTGCGACACAAAAGGTGCAGCGAAAACTGGTGGTCGCGGGAATGGGCTCACAGGTGAAAACGTTGATCGAAATGACCAAAGTCTCGCAGCTCATTCAATCCTACGACACGGTGTCGGAAGCGGAAGAAGCGCTCTAGCCCTCCCGAAATTAGCAGTCGGAGAAGCTCAGCGTCTTTGTTCGCCCATCAGAAAACTCAGGTCAAGAATTCTGTAAGTTGCATTTCGGGGGCGATATGAGAGTGAGCTTCGCATTGGCCGCGGCGGTGATCAGTCTCGCGCTGAGTGGCGCAGCCCAGAAGGAGACGCACATGGTCCATGCCGAAGGTTCTTTCGACGTCAAGATGATTCCCACCGAACCAACCGACTTCGAGAAGGCCAACGACATTACTCGGCTCACCTCCGACAAGACTTGGCACGGTGACTTCGAAGGCGTCAGCCACGGAGAAATGATCACCGGCTCGACCGCGAGCACCGGNNTGAGCGTGACGGTTGTACCCAATTCCGGCACTGGAGAACTGACCGGACTCACTGGCTCGCTCATGATCCATATCGACGCTCAGGGTAAACACACCTGGACCTTCGATTATTCGCTGCCGTAGCCGTCCTCGACGATTTACGCCGCTGCCAACTTTTCCGCCGCGAGTTTCGGTTCCACCCACTTCAATACTCCGCGCACGATAA
The DNA here is from genome assembly GCA_003153585.1 of Acidobacteriota bacterium. Lineage (GTDB taxonomy): Bacteria > Acidobacteriota > Terriglobia > Acidiferrales > UBA7541 > Palsa-295. The sequence continues at coordinate 9,306 of PLZZ01000135.1, forward strand.
ATACGTTTAGAAATATGGAGAAGAGCGATGCTGCCAGCGTCGCAGTGAACACTTCTTCGCCCACCAGTCCTGACTTTCTCGCAACTTCCACCAGAATGAACGACAGTTCGCCGATCTGCGTCAATCCCGCCGCCACTGCAATCGAAGTCCAAATCGAATACCGGAACAGCCGCATCACTCCGGTCCAGATTGCGAATTTCCCGAAGACGATCAGAAAAAGCATCACACCCAATAGCTGCAAATGATGAATGATCACCTGCGGAACCACTAGCGTTCCCAACGACACAAAAAATAACGCAACAAAAGCATCCCGCAGCGGAATCAAGACAGTATGCGCCTCATGCAAATCCTTGGCCCCGCTAATGGAAAGCCCCGCGAGGAACGCTCCCAGCGCAACCGAAAATCCCAAAGCCTGTGCAATCCCCGCGGAAACCAGGCAAATCGCAATCGCAATGAGCAGGAAAAGCTCTTGATCCTTCGTGCGCGCCGCCGCCCGAAGAATCTTCGGAACCACCGTCATCGCCAAAAACACCAGCGGAACCAGCAGCAGAACCGCCTTGCCCAGTGTCCACGCAGCTCTCGCAAACCGCCCTTCGCCCGGCCCGCTGAATATCGGAATGATAACCGTCATGAAAACCACGGCGATATCCTCAACTAGCGTGATTCCGATCATCACGCGTCCGTAGCTTGTGCCCATGGCGTGGCGGTCCGCCAGCAATCGCGCCAGCACCATCGTGCTCGCCACCGATATCGTGGACCCAATCACGAAGCCTTGAATCATGCTCCATCCAAAAAGCTTCGCCGTCCCCAGCGCCAGGCCTATCGAAAGCAGGATGCCCAGCGTCCCGCCTCCCAGCGCAATCCATTTCACCCGCATCAGATCCGGTATCGAAAATTCCACGCCGATCGAGAACATCAAAAGCACCACTCCCACTTCGGCGAATACTTCGAAAGTGTGCAGATCGGAAAGCTGCGGCCCGGGCGTGAAAGGGCTGATTACAATCCCGCCCACTACGAACCCAAGAATCAGGGGTAACTTCAGCCGCCACGCCAGCAAACCACCCGCCACGGCTGCAAGGAAGATGTACGTCAGATCGCGAAACAGAATAGGATTCGCTTCCATCGCGCCATACTACCTCAAGAACGCGGCAGCCAATTCATTGAAGAAGGAATTTTTTCAGCCCTGGTCACACGCCGTGCAGCATTGAACAAATTGAGAACACCCGGCGAACTCCGCCCGGAGCGGCCCCTGCGTGGATGCGATAGAATGGCAAAGCAATGGAAAGATTCTACCGCGCCACGATGAAGATCACCGGCAACACGCTCTTTGGCCGTCTTGCGTTCACTTTCCTTTTGTTGTGCTCCATCGCCTTCGGTGCCGCGGTAGGCCTGCTGTTTGTTTACACCAGCGACCTTCCGGAAATTCACGCCTTGGAAGATTATCGCCCCAACGTGGTCACCGAGCTTTACGCCGACGACGGCCAATCCATCGGCACCTTCGCGCTGCAGCGCCGCATCCTGCTTTCCTACGGACAAATTCCGAAAGTATTGAAAGACGCCATTCTCACCACCGAAGATCAGCATTTCGAAGAACACTGGGGCGTGGACATCCCGCGCGTCCTGGAAGCCGCCTGGCGCGATATTTCCAAACGCCGCATGGCTGAAGGCGCCAGCACCCTCACCATGCAGCTCGGTGGCGGGCTGTTTCTCAATCGCTCCGACCGCAGCCTGCGCCGCAAAATTCAGGAAACTCTTCTGGCTCTTCAGATCGAGCGCCATTACACCAAAGACCAGATTTTCACTATGTACTGCAATCAGATTTACCTCGGCTCCGGCAATTACGGCTTCGAAGCCGCCTCCGAATATTATTTCGGCAGGCCGGTCGGCCAGCTGACGCTCCCGGAAGCCGCCACGCTCGCCGCAATTATTCGCGGCCCCATCTATGCTCCCGTAAACCATCCTGATCGCGCCCTCGCCCGGCGCAATCTTGTGCTTTCTCTAATGGAGCGCGACCACAAAATCACCCCTGCGCAAGCCGCGGCCGCCACCAAGGAGCCCCTCGGTCTTCATATTTCCTCCGGTCGCAACGACCTTGCTCCCTACTTCGTCGAAGACGTCCGCGAATATCTGGAGCACACTTACGGCACAGCAGCCGTCCACGAGCAGGGTTTGCGCGTTTACACCTCGTTGAATGCCGCCATGCAGAAAGCCGCCGANNGATAAATATCAAAACGACGAGTGGCACAACTCGCTTCAAAAAAACGATTACGTTACCGGCCTGGTCACCGCGGTTCAGCCGACTTTCGCTTCCATCAAAATCGGCCAGTATCACGCCATGCTCACCCCTGCCGATTTTTCCTGGACCGGCCGCAAATCTCCCGCCCAACTACTCAAAGTCGGAGATCTCGTCTCCGTCTCGATCAAGGAAGTTTCCGGCTTCACCGTGCGCGTCCAACTCGAACAGCAACCCGCCGCTCAAGGCGCCTTGCTCGCNNACGCAGGCCTTGCGCCAGACCGGCAGCTCTTTCAAGGTTTACGTTTACGCCGACGCCATCGAACAGGGCATTTCGCCCTTTGATACCGTCGTGGACGAGCCCGTCACATATCGCAGCGGCGCCCAAAATTATTCTCCGCATAATTACGACAACAGATTCGAAGGCCGCATCACCTATCGCCGCGCTCTCGCCGATTCGCGTAACGTTCCCGCTGTGCGCCTCCTCGACCATGTCGGCATACAAAATGTAATCGCTCTTGCCCGGAAATTCGGCATCACAAGTCCCCTGCCGCCCTATCTTCCTCTCGCCCTCGGCGCTTCCGATCTCACTCTGATGGAACACACCTCCGCCTTCACCGTTTTCCCCGACGACGGCATTCACATCGAGCCGCACTACATTCGCCGCGTCACCTCTTACGATGGCGCCGTTCTCGAAGAGCCGCGCCCGCAAGTTACTGACGTGATTCCTCCCGAAGTCGCCCGTACCATGGTCGCCATGCTCGAAGAGGTCGTCCAGTTCGGCACCGGCGTGCGCGCTAAAGAATTGGGTCGCCCCTCGGCCGGAAAAACCGGCACCACAAACGATTTCACCGACGCCTGGTACATCGGCTTCACTCCGCAACTCACCGCAGGCGTGTGGGTAGGAAATGACGACAAGCGCATTTCACTCGGCAAGAAAGAAACCGGTGCCCGCGCCGCTCTGCCAATCTGGCTCGAGTTCATGCAGCAAGCCCTCCAAGGAAGCCCGGTGGAAGAATTTCAGAACGTCGTCCCGCTCGAAAAAATTGCCCCAACCAAACAAGTCCAAGTTGACGTCCCCGACACCGCCCCTCCCGCAGACGCCGCCGAGCAAGGCCTAACAGAAACTCGCGGCGCAGACCCAGCTCCGAAACCGCCGAAGCCTCCTCCGCCTTCCACTTCGTCCTCGCCGTCTCCCCAACCTACCCACGCCGGCAGCCCGATCACACAACCGCACTAGCGGAATGAAAACAGAGATTTCGAACCAGACTGAAGCGTGAGACTGGCAGCTTACAACCAGCGAACTGCGCCCCCCGANNTTCCGCTCGTTGACTTTGCCTCCAATCACAACCTAAGATGTGCACCTGTCGAGCGACCGCACCACGGTCGCAGGTGAAATGGCTGATTCCTCATCCCTTATAGGTCAGACTGTCTCGCACTACCGCATCATCGAGAAACTCGGTGGTGGCGGAATGGGCGTGGTTTACCGCGCGGAGGACACCAAGCTCAAACGCCAGGTCGCGCTGAAATTCCTCCCGCAGAATTCCCAGGCGGACAAGTCTTCCCTTGAACGATTCGAGCGCGAGGCGCAAGCCGCTTCCGCGCTCAATCATCCCAGCATCTGCACCATCTATGACATTGACGAAGATTCGGGCGTGCCCTTCATCGCCATGGAATTGCTGAAGGGCTCCACGCTCAAGCATCGCATCAATGGCCAGCCCATGGCTCTCGATGTGCTGCTCGAAATCGGTATTGACGTTGCCGACGCGCTCGAAGCAGCGCACACCGAAGGCATCGTCCATCGCGACATCAAGCCCGCAAATATTTTTGTCACCGAGCGCGGCCAAGCCAAAGTTCTCGATTTTGGTTTGGCCAAGCTGGTGTCGAAAAACGTCGGTGAGACGGTGACGGCGGGCGGCGTGACCATGGACACGGACCCCAA
>PLZZ01000158.1:0-6159 GCA_003153585.1 Acidobacteriota bacterium
ACGTCGGCGCCGCCGTCGCGCAGAGTGATGGCCAAGTTGGCCGTCTCACTGGTGACGTGCAGACAGGCGGACATGCGGATGCCCTTGAGCGGCTGGTCTTTTATGAATTGCTTGCGGATGAGCTGCAAAACGGGCATGTGCTGATTGGCCCATTCGATTTTGCGCTTGCCTTTTTCGGCTAGGGCAAGGTCCTTCACATCGCCGTTCAGCTTAGCTGCNNCCGCGCGAGCCTGCTTCTTTCTTGATGGCTTGGGCCTTGTCTGTTTTCTCCCAGGTGAAGCCCGGGCCGGTGCGGCCGAAGTGGCCGTACGATGCAGTCTGACGGTAGATCGGGCGGCGAAGATCGAGCGTTTCGATGATTCCCTTGGGCGTGAGCTTGAAGAAATGGCGAATCAGCTCGGTGATCTGCGAATTCGGAATCGTTCCGGTGCCAAAGGTGTCGGCCATTACGGAAACAGGCTCGGCAACGCCGATGGCGTAAGCGAGCTGGACTTCCACTTTGGTGGCCAGGCCGGCGGCTACAATGTTCTTTGCGACGTAGCGTGCCATGTAGCAAGCGGAGCGGTCAACCTTGGTGGCGTCTTTTCCGGAGAGAGCGCCGCCGCCGTGACGGCTGTAGCCGCCGTAGGTGTCCACGATAATCTTGCGGCCGGTCAAACCTGCGTCACCCATGGGACCGCCGGTTACGAAGCGGCCGGTGGGATTGATGTAGTACTTGGTCTTCTTGTCGACCATGGCCCCGGGAAGGACAGGACTGATGACTTCGGCCATCACCGCTTCTTCGAGTTTGCTGTGTGAAACCTTGTCGCTGTGTTGGGTGGAAATGACCACGGCGTCAACGCGAGCGGGGCGGCCGTCAATATATTCAATGGTGACTTGGGATTTTCCGTCAGGGCGGAGGAAATCTACAGTTCCCTTCTTGCGGACCTCAGCGAGCTTGTGCGTAAGGCTATGAGCGAGTTGGATAGGCATGGGCATCAACTCGGGCGTTTCGTCGCAAGCAAAGCCGAACATCAAGCCCTGGTCGCCGGCGCCGCCGGTGTCCACGCCCATGGCGATGTCGGGAGACTGCTTCTTGATGGCGCAAATTACGCCGCAGGTCTCCGCGTCGAAGCCAAACTTGGCGCGGGTGTAGCCTACGTCGCGAATCACTTCGCGGGCGAGATCGGAGAAATCAACATACGTAGTGGTGGTGATTTCACCAGCTACGACCACAAGTCCGGTGGTGACGAGAGTCTCGCAAGCAACGCGGCCCATGGGATCGTCCGTTAGGACAGCGTCGAGAACGGCATCGGAAATCTGGTCGGCAATTTTATCGGGGTGGCCCTCGGTTACAGATTCCGAGGTAAACAGGTATTTTTCGTCAGAGTGCGCCAAAAAAGTATCCTCCGGCAGATTGAAAGGCGATTGCGGGGCCAAATTGCGCTAGGTGCAGTTTCAGCCGAACAGCAAAATTAACATAGGGGTTTAGGCGTGTCAATCTTATGCGCTGAAAGGCGTTAAATGCGGCTCGAACGGTGAATATCGGCGCTGGAATGGGCGCTAGAGAGCCTGCACGTCCTGAGACGACGCCGGCGATGGGCGACGAATTTCCCCCGATTAACTGCTAACGGGAACGGCGACTCCCCCNNGTGCGATGGTCCTTGACGAGTTGATAAGGCTGCATGGTGTAGGAGCGAATCTGGCTGCCAAAGCTGATTTCGGGCTTCGAGGCGTCGAGCTTGTGCAGAGCCTCGCTGCGCTTTTCGAGTTCAAGCTCGTAAAGCTGGGAGCGCAGAACCTTCATGGCCCATTCGCGGTTCTTGTGCTGGCTGCGCTCGTTCTGGCACTGAACCACAATGCCGGAAGGAAGGTGCGTGATACGGACGGCGGATTCAACTTTGTTGACATTCTGACCGCCGTGGCCGCCGGCGCGGAATGTGTCGATGCGAAGATCGTCGGGTTTCACCACGATGTCAATTTTGTCGTCGATCTCGGGGATGACAAAAACGGAAGCGAAGGAAGTATGCCGACGCGCGGCTTGATCGAAGGGCGAAATGCGCACCAGGCGGTGCACGCCGCTTTCACCTGCCAGCATGCCGTACGCATTTTCACCCGCGATCTGGACGGTGGCGGTTTTGATTCCGGCCTCTTCACCGGGAGTTGAGTCGATCACAGTGGCGCCGAGTCCTTTCTGTTCCGCCCAGCGGAGATACATGCGCAGAAGCATTTCCGCCCAGTCCTGCGATTCGGTTCCGCCGGCGCCCGGCTTGATGGTGACGATAGCGTTCAGGCGATCATTTTCACCGGCGAGAAGTGTTTTCGTTTCCAGCTCGGACAAATACGCATCTGCGGAGGCGAGCTCTTTGCTGACGTCTTCGAGAAGAGAATCGCGCTGCGAGTCGTCGGCTTCTTCCCGCGCTAGATTAAAATATGTCTCGATGTCGCTGGATTTGGTATCGAGGACCTTTTCCGCGTTGACCCGATCTTCGACTTGTTTGCGCTGCTGCAAGACCCCTTGCGCTTTTTCCTGGTTCTGCCAGAAGTCAGGATCACTCACTTTTACTTCCAGGGCGGCAAGTTGCTTTCGAGCGGAGTCAGCGTCAAAGAAAGCTCCGCACGAGCTCGATGCGCTTTTTGAGCTCGGCGTAGCGTTGCTGCAGGTCTTCGATGTGTTCAGCCATTTCTTTTTCGCCTTTATATTCTTAGGATGCGCGTGGCTTCAGCGCGAAAAACAAAAGCACTGCGGTAGCAAGCACACAGAGCCAAGAGAACCAGTCGCCGAATCGCGCGTATAGCGTCAAATCAGTTCTGAAATCGTAGGGAGCGTCCAGCTCGCCCCGAATGTCGGTCGGCAACTGCGCGACGATGCGTCCGTACGGATCGATCGCGGCGGTGAAACCGTTGTTCGTATCGCGCAGCAGCCAGCGCCGGCTTTCCACCGCGCGCACTCGCACCATCATTAAGTGCTGGATGGGAGCCGCAGAGCGTCCGAACCAGCCGTCATTCGAAATGGTGATTAGCAATTGCGCACCGGCGGCTGCGAACCGGCGCACTTCACCCGGGAAAATCGCCTCGTAACAAATGAAGGTGCCGAAGCTGCCTCCGGGAATTTGGCCCACGCTATACGCCGTCCCGGGCGTGAAATCGGAAATATCGGCGGTCAGGCGTCCCGCGAAAGTGAGCCACCGGCGCAGCGGCACGTACTCGCCGAAGGGCACGAGATGAATCTTATCATAGGTATAAATTCGCCGGCCGGAAGGGTCCAGAAGCACGGCGCTGTTGGAAGCGAGCCAGGTTTTATCCGCGGCCTGTTTCCAGTCCACGACGCCGACCAAGAAATCCGCTCCCGAATCGCGCGCGATGCGAACGGCACGGGCAGCGAAAGCAGGGTCCTGCCAGTTGAAAGGCGCGGGAACTTCGGGCCAAATGATCCACTCCGGGGGGCCGGGATTTTTCTTGGCTGCAGCAATGCTGATGCTTGCGAGCTCATCCAGTTCCCCGGCGTGGAGCTGCAGCCAGTTGGATGGATACTGCTCCGACTGCGGAAAATTCGTCTGGACCAGGTGCGCGATGTGATGCGGCGTCGCGGTCGGAACCAGATAGCCGCCACCTAGCGCTACAACAAGCAGCACAATCGTGGTGATGATAACTGAGCGCCACGCGCGCCGCGTACCAATCAGGATCGCGAATGCTACGAGCGAGCCGTACGCTGCGATAAGAAATGAAAGCCCGTAAATTCCGGTGACACTAGTTATTTGCAGCAGCGCGAGACTTTTGACCGCCGCGTAACCGGTAAGGTTCCAGGGAAAACCGATATAGGGCAAATGGGTGCGCACAAATTCCAGGGTGACCCAGAGGAAAGGCGCGAGCACGCAAGCCAGGGCCGCGCTCTTTCTTGACGCGCGGGCCACACCCCAGGAAAACAGCGAGCAGAGCAGGCCACCCGCGACGGCCATGAGGCCCAGAATTCCGGCGGAGGTCCACGGGTCGAGATTACCGTACTGCCGCATTACCGTATCAATCCATGGCACGCAAACCGGGTAGAAGACCAGGCCGTGCAAAAATCCGTAGAGTGGCGATTCACCGGGACGCGCCCCCGCGGATGCGAGAACGAGCAGGCCGACCGCGATCCAAGCGAGAGGCCAAAGATTGTAGTCGGGAAAGGACAGGGCCAGGGCGGCACCGCTCGCCACGGCGAGCAGCACTCGCATTGGTCGCGTAAATTTCATTCAGCGTTTAATTATAGGCTTGAAACCGAATTGTTCGAGGGCACGTTTTGCGGCCTCTGCTGTAGCGATGTCCTGGTAGGGGCCAACCTGCACGCGATAAAAGTTGTCCGAGCCGGGAGTAACGACGAACGCGGGAAACTTCTTTTGCTGAATAGCTTCGGCCATTTCCAAGGCGTCGCCCTGACGCCGCAGCGCCGCGACTTGAAGGAGAATGGCGGCTTTTGGAATTGCCGGCGGCTGATAACGCTGAGGGCTTTTCGCGTCGCTCACGGAAGGCTTGGGCGCAGGCGCAGGAGTGGCGGCGTTCGGCTTGTTGGGTGGCGCGTTCGAAGGAGCCGGCGATTTCGCGGGAGGCGCGGGTTGCTCGAGGTGATCGGTATCTTTCTTCCCCTCGTAAAAATCCCACACAGGAGGCTCCCCTTCCTTGGATTTTGCGGAAGAGGAAGGTACGTTTCGCGACGGCGATTCGGCAGCGTGAACCGAGCCGCCGAACTGATTGCGGCCCATCACATAACCGAGCGTGAAAAACACGCCGCACAAGAGCACCACGCCCAGAAACAGTCCTACGAGATGCCGGCTCTCCAGCACTCGGTCACCACCGCCGCGGCTACCAGTTCGTGCCATCGTCTCTAGTCGTCCGTTTCTATTTGCCGCCCGCCAGCTTCATCCACTGCGAAATAATGTCCACCGGCAGCGGGAAAACTATCGTCGTATTTTTTTCCACGCCGATTTCAGTCAAAGTCTGCAAATATCGAAGCTGAATCGCAGCGGGCTGTTTTTCCAGCACCTCGGCTGCGTCCGCCAGTTTCGCGGAGGCTTCGAATTCGCCTTCGGCGTGAATAATNNTGCATGTTCTCCGGAATGTCGACTTGTTTGACCTCAACCTTCGTTACCTTGATACCCCAAGGCTCGGTATCCTGGTCAAGGATTTGTTGAAGCTTGGCGTTTACCTTTTCGCGCTCGGAAAGAATGGAGTCCAATTCAAATTGGCCGACCAGGCTGCGCAGAGTGGTCTGGGCCAGCTGCGAAGTGGCGTAAAGATAATTTTGCACCTGCGAAAGCGCGAGATTGGCGTCCACTACGCGAAAATAACAGACGGCGTTTACTTTCACAGAGACGTTATCTCGCGTGATTACGTCTTGCGGCGGGACGTCGAGCGTTTCGATGCGCAGCGAGATGCGTGTGAGCTTGTCGATGGGAAAGAAAACCAGTTGCAAGCCCGCGCCTTTGGCTTCGGGAAGCATGCGTCCGAGCCGCAGCACCACGCCGCGTTCCCATTCCTTGATGACGTACACGGAATTCACCAGCCAGAAAAGAAAAATCAGTATGGCGAATCCCAAGAGGATCACTGGAAATTCCATTCGCTATCTCCTCGTTGAATCTGTTACGAAGAAGCCGATTGAGGCGTCTTCACCAGCTCGACTTCCAGCGTTAGCCCGGCAACTTTCTTTACTCGAACGCGCGCACCTTTGGGAATTTCTTCCCCGCCACGCGCAGCCGCCCGCCAGAGCTCGCCATGAACGAATACCATTCCCACTTCGGGGGGTTCCACTGCTTCGGTCACTTCCCCCACTTCCCCAATCAATTCTTCTTTCCCGGTGGATTGTTTCCAGGTGCGTGAGCGCAGAACGAGACGCATTAAAATAATGATAATAGCCGCACAGGGAATCGCCACGCCCAGAGCGGCGCCGAGGCTCACGCCCATTCCGGTGAGCGGCGAGTCGATTAGAAATAGCGCGCCCAATACCATGGCCACCACTCCTCCCACACCTAGAACGCCGTGCGTCGGATACTTAGCTTCCAGGACAAAAAGCACGAGTGCGACGACAATGAGCAACAGGCCGGCGAAGTTAATCGGCAGCATGTGCATGGCGAACAAGGCCAGCACCAGCGCGATCACACCCATCACGCCAGGAGCGAAGGCTCCCGGATGCGTGAATTCGGCATA
>PLZZ01000158.1:6171-16009 GCA_003153585.1 Acidobacteriota bacterium
GCCGTGACGATGTCAATCAGCTTGCCGTCGAGCGCTTCCTTGTCGCTGAAGGCTTTTGCATCGGTTACAGCGGTGGCGGCCAGATCGGAATTGCGGCCGCGCTTGCTGGTGTAGGCGCGGAGATACGCGGTCGCATCATTTACGATTTTCTTGCGCAACGTCTCGTCAATCTGAACCGGCTGACCCCCTAACTCGATGAGCGGAGAAGCGGCCCCGGTTTCCGTTCCGGGAGACATAGCGGCAATATCGGCTGAAAGCAGAATGAAAAAACCGGCGGAAGCAGCGCGCGAGCCCGTGGGATACACATAAGTCACGACAGGAACTGACGAGCGCAGGATAGCCTGGATTATCGAGCGCATGGAAGTGTCGANNCTCGCGTGCTGGTCATTGGCCTGGCTGATTCCACGGACGATGTATTCGGCGAGGATGGGCTCGATTTCGCCATCGATGTGAAGCTCGACTACATTGGAAGCGCCCGCCGAAGACGAAGGGGCGGCGGAAGATGANNGCCAAGGCTTTGGAAGCTTCCAAAGCCTTGGCCCGGCATAATCCATAGCACGAACCCTAGCGCAGATAGCACGATGACGAAGTATGCGGTGATCGCACGATTCGGTTGCGATGGCATATCCTTGGCAAACAAGGACCAGACAACTCCCAGCGCCACGAGGAAGAACACGCTCTCGCCCACTAACAACCACAAAACCAAACAAGCGGTTAGGAGCACGAGGCGCTCAGCTTTATTCAAGACCAACATTGCTTGTCCACCATCAAGCAGCCAGACTGGAATTAAGTTTAGGACATTTAGCCACGCGCCTGCACGCGCAAGTGCTGCCCAAAGAGTATTGCCCGTTTTCCAAAAGAGTAGGGCGCACACGGCAGCTGAAAGCCAACCGGCTAGAGGACCGGTCAAGCTGACAGCTGCACGGGTTTCGTTAGACACACCGAGAGCATGCCAGCGAACGTACGCTCCAAGACCGGGCAGAAACACCGGCATTTCCGCGGGCAATCCTCTGCGCTTTATGTCGATGAAATGCCCCATCTCGTGAATCAGGATTAGGATCGCAAAGCCAATTCCGAATTTCGCTCCGAAGAGGGTCCAATAGACCCACATGAAAGCGAAAAGACTAAGCAGAAACTTTAACTTGAAGACCGATAGCAATACTTTGGCCTTTGAAAGTGCGACAGCTAGTGGAGCCAGCGGGCCGAGCTTTTTGGCCCACTCATGTTTGGACTCCGGATGCGGTAGATCAAGCGTCAACGTTTTTACTTTGCTTCGAATCCAAGCCGCCTGTGTTGAGTCCAGGGGAAGACGCTCTAAGGCCTTAAGCCAGTTCTCTTCGGCCCTCTTGAAATCATTTTGCTCTTCGCATTCGTTTGCCAAGGCAGCCAACCGTTCGAGCTCCTCGGCATGCACTAATGCATGGCACTGAACACAAACCAGGGCTTCAGGAGGAATCGGAGAAGAACAGCGTTTGCATTTACGAATCAGATCGACACTTGGGGGAGACAAGTTGAAAACGCTCGCTTTTGGTTTGTGGCTGTAAGGTAGCTTAGACTTCGAACGGACCAATAACTCCTGTTTCCGCCTTCCCTTCGGTTAACTTCCAAGCAATTCGAATACCCACGAAAAGTATGATCAAGCCAATCCATCCGCGGATCGGATCCTGGTTGAACCCGAGAAATGGCGAAGCTAATCCTGCCAGGGCGAGCGCGCCTAGCGCCGAGCCAAACTTCAGGTGAGGCTTTGTTGGTTGCGCCGAACCTTGTTTGGACACACCGCCGCTGGGCGGAACTTCGTTTGGTTGCCCCGGCCGCAGCTGCTCGACACGAGGCGGTGGTTGGTGTTGCTTCATCCTAACGAACTGCGAAATTCCGATGGGAACCGCTGCGAGAGACACCGCCGCATACGTGAGCACTGCGGCGGCTATCTGGTACCGCTGTCCTCCGATTCCCTTCGCTCCCATCATGATAGCCTTCCCAATGATGTAGCCGACCGCCAGCGCAACGTATCCGATCATCAGACCGGTGAGGATACCAACGGCGGAATAAAGGATGAGTCCGAGGATCGCTCCACCCGCCCCAAACGTAACTCCTCGGACAAAGGTTCGGTGGGTATCTTTCGGAAGCTTTTGCTCCGCCTGCTGCGCGCACCTTGAACAAGCCAGGGCGCCATTAACACGGTAGTAGTTTCCGACCAGGGGCTGGCTGCAGGTGCGGCAGCGATCATCTCCGGACTTCCCCGCGTACTCAGCCGTTGTGAACTGCGGAACTGGTTTCGTGAGGCCGTTCTCCGGCATGCGCGGAAATTATCACGCAAGGTAGTTATCGCAAAGAGAAATAACTAACAGGCCGAAGTTTCGCGGCCTAAATATTTAGTGCCTCCCCTTCTCTCTGATGATTGCACCCCGAAGGCCGTGCTCCCCTACGGAAATCGGATTATGGAACATTGAGGTGCCTCATGACGTATCCTCCATTGACGGAGTGAGGAGGCGACGATGAGAGCGCGGCGATCTCTTTTGGGAAGAAGGCTGACTGGCTTGGGATGGTGCGGCCGAGTGGTTCCGGCGATTGCGATGGGGCTGATATTTGCCGCAGCGGCGATGCCGGCGGGAGCGCAGGACAAGAAAGATTCGGACGCGAACAAATCCGACGGCGAAAGCATTGGATTTATCGCGAGCAAAAACGCCAGCGCGAAAGAGGTTGGCTTGCCGCTGTATCCCGGATCGAGGAGACACAAGGATGATTCCGACGATAGCGCGTCGGTGCAACTCGGCGCGTGGGGCGGATCGTCCGGATTCAAACTTGTGGTGCTTAAAATGGAGTCAGATGACGCACCCGGGAAAGTTACGGCGTTTTACCGCAAAGCATTGTCAAAATACGGGAAGGTTTTAAATTGTTCGGACTCTGCTACGACCGTGGAGAAAGACAAATCTNNAAGGAAATGCAACATATTGCCAGCGTCAAAACGAACGGAAACGGGAGCGTTTACGATTTGGTGTACGTGGAGGCAAAAGGCTTGGGAAATGACAAGTAGGGAGCCCTCGGCAGTGAATCGCGTCCATGTCGAGGTGAGAGGGCCGGTTCCAATCGTCGCGGCGGCCGGTCCGAACGATGGTGCTCGCGCTGCGCGAGGCTAGTTAGGCTCCTGCTTTTTCGCCGGGCCGGCGTAAGACGGAGGCACCTGCAAAACCTGTTGGACGCGGGGATCTTTGATCACGCGCGCGAAGGCAACGTCCGTTTGCGCCGAGAGGAAGCCATTGTAGCCGTCGTCGCGCGCCATTTTCAGGTAATGCGCCGCGCGCTCGGCGTCTCCCTGCTGAGCGTAAGTTTTGGCAACGAAGAAATAAAACAATCCGGGGTCGGTGACCGTTCGCTGCTGAACGATGGCCCCACTGGTTCCCTTTCTTTCGAAAATCCCCGGGTCGAGCGCAAGCGCTTGAGCGAAGCTGTTCATGGCCTGCGGGTATTCCTTATTGCCAAAGTAGGCGTAGCCCAGGTTGCTGTAAAGCGTGGCCATTTCCAGGTGAGATTCCAAGGCCTTCTTGTATAGGGTGATCGCTTTACCGTAATGTTTCTTTTCGTACTCAACCGTGCCGCAGTTGTTAATGGCACTCCCGAAGTTTTTGTCGGCGTGAATGGCTTTCTTGTAGTAGCGCTCCGCTCTGTTCAGATCGCCCAGTTGCTGGAATGCGACCCCGACTTTGTTCATCAACAGAGCGTTCTTGGGGTCGGTCTCGAGAATTTTGGAATAAGCAATTGCGGCCGCCAAAAATTCTTTGCGCGCCATCAGGATATCGGCCTGCATCTCGGCAATCTCGCGCGGAGTCATCCCAGAAGGATTGACCGCCGAATTTTCAGTGGCTTGTGCCGGCTTGGTGTAACTAACGGGTACTTGTTGCGCGCGGCTTGACCCCGCGATGAGGAGCACCAGCGGGATGGCAAACAGAGTCACTCGACTCATTGCCCAACTCCTTTTCCGCGCCTGGCCTACGGTTGTGGCTTCGGGTTATCCGGAGGCTTCTTACTTGACCCAAATATACCAAAAACCTTGCCAAGAAACCCCTTTTTCTTTTCGGCGTCCGCGGAAGGGTTCTGTTCGGCCGGGTTTGCCGCCGCGGGCGGCTGAGCCGCGGAATTGGCGGGCGGCGGAATGGGCTCGCCATTCTTGCCGAACAAATGCGATAGCCACGTTCCGGGAGTTTGCGCCAAATGGCCGCCGTGAAGCTCGCAGTATTGGGTGGGTTCGCTGCCCGACACAAAATATTCCGTAACCGACTCGGGGCAAGCGGGGGTGGCGAGTTGCCCGCTGCGTGGGTCAATCGATTCGGCCATCACGCCGGGGGGAGGATCGAAAGGCTGCGTGTTGCGGTAGCGAGGCAATTCAACCGCGCGCTTCATGAAATCCGCCCAAAGAGGAGCGGCCACCTGGCTGCCCGACAGTCCCAAATCTCGATTATCGTCAAACCCGATCCAGATGACGCACAAGAGATTTGAAGTGAACCCCGCAAACCATCCATCGCGCGAAGTCCCGGTCTTCCCTGCCGCCGGTGCCGTAAAGCCCAATGCGCGCACAGATGCGCCTGTCCCGCGATTGATGACGTCCTCCATCAGGCTGGTCACCAGGAAAGCCACGCGCGGGTCCAGCACCGCGCGCGAGCGCGGGGCGGCGGACTCTTCTACGCTGCCGTCGGCGGCCAGCACGCTGCGCAGGAAAATGGGCTCGGAACGAAGGCCGTTGGTAGCAAAAGGCGTGTAGCCCGCGGCCACGTCAACGGGCGTCATCTCATACGCGCCAAGAGCTACGGCGGGAGTAGCCTGAATGTTGGAGCCCAGCCCCATTTGCCGGGCGACTTCCACAACGCGCTGATAACCAATTAGCTGGGCCACCTGCACGGTGGCGACGTTGAGGGAATGAATCAGGGCATCTCGCACGGTGACAGTGCCATAGAACTCTTCGCCGTAATTGTCGGGCGTGTATTCTTTGCCATCGAAATCGAAAGTGGTGGGGACATCCTGCACGGTGGTAACCGGAGTGACGACCGGCGTCAGTCCCTGAGCCGCGTTTGAGAACGCAGCGGCATATACGAAGGGCTTGAACACCGAACCCGGCTGGCGATGAGCCAGAGCATGATTGAGCTGGCTTTCGCCGTAGTTGCGGCCGCCGATTAACGCGCGAATCTCTCCGGTATGCGGATCGAGCGCCACCAGCGCCACTTGCACCTGGGGAACGGCCTGACCCTTTTTCTTCCAAGCCGCGTAGCGCTTCTCCAGGAGTTTGTCCACGCCGACCATTCCGGCATCGACAGCCGCGCTGGCGGCGCGCTGAAGGTCAGGATCGAGCGTGGTGTAAACACGATAGCTTTGCGTCTGCAGATCGGTTTCGGAGAATTGCTCCAGAAGATGGTCTTTCACCATATCCACAAAATAAGGCGCGGAGCTGCTGCCGAGGCCTCCGATCACGAAGTGAAGCTTGTATTTCTTGGCGCCATCGGCCTGCTCTTGGGTGACGTAGCCGTTCTCGACCATCTGCGCGAGAACGCGATCGCGTGATTCGATTGCGCGATCCATGTGACGCTCGGCGGCCGAATAACGATTCGGCGCGCGTATAATTCCCGCCAGGAAGGACATTTCCGCGAGATTCAGCTCGCGAACATCCTTGCCGAAATAGGCTTGAGCGCCTTCGCCGAATCCCCGAATGGCGAAGCTGCCGCGATTACCCAGGTAAATTTCGTTGGCGTACAACTCGAAAATCTGCTGCTTCGAAAAACGCTGGTCGATTTCAAAAGCCATCAGCGTTTCTTTCACCTTGCGGCGCCACTCGCGCTTAGTGGAAAAGAAAAAGCTTCGCGCTACCTGCATGTCAATCGTGCTGGCGCCCTGCGCGCGATGTCCGATCTTCAAATCGGCAAGCGCGGCGCCCAGAACGCGAACGATGTCGAAACCTCCGTGCTCGAAGAAGCGTTTGTCTTCGGCGGCGAGGACCGCGTTCACCATATCTTTGGGCAAATCGTCGAAGCGGACGATGCGGCGCTTCTCGCGCGAACTGTCAAAAAGATTGGTGATCACTTCCGGTTCGAGTTCGGCGGAGTCGCGCACGGCCCCGTCGGGAATTTGCGTGATCCGCGAAATGGACGGGCCGGTGAAGACCACGCGCAACGCGTTTCCGCCATGGAAGAAGGATTGGTCGGAGGGCTTGATTTCAATCGTGTTGCCCTTCACGTGAACCTGTCCAGGCGCTCCGGGCACCTCGCCATCCTGGTAACCGGCGCGCAGCAGATATTCGGTGAGGTCGCCGGGCCGCAGCTCTTCGCCGGTGTAAATGTGTCCGGGAGCGGAATAAACGCGGGAGGTATTCTGGAAGATCTGGCCGGTGAGGCGCTGGTCTATCAGGTGGCCGAACTGGATGTAGTAATACGCGAAAACTGAGGTTGCCGCGACGAACACAGCTAAAGCCGCAACCAGCACCGCGATGCCGGCCCGGGAGGTCCAGAATCCTGGGGCGATTCGAATCCGCAATCGGTTTCTCCGCTATAGCTTGAAAGGGGCGGCTGAAGCCATCCAGAGACCGCAAATTAGTACGGCGCTTCCAAGGCTTACATTCCCGGCTTCCACTATATTAGATTGGCGGTTTAAAGCGAGTGGTTGTCCCCGTGGGCATGGAATTCCAGATTGAATTGATTGAATTTCAAGTCTACTGGAACGGTGTAGTCTATGCTTATTTGAACCGTGTTGTTGTCATTGGATACGTGGATGTCGTCGCGCTTGGCCGGGACCCCGAGTTCCTGTACTTTCTTCCAAATATCTTCGCGGATTTCGTCGTTGGTTTTCCGGTTGTATCCGGCGAAACGAGCCTCTGTCTTCATAGCATCCTGAAGCTGGTAGTTGGTGAAATATGGCGGAGCAAGCATGACGCCCACGAAGATCATCGATCCCAGAATGAGCAGGGTCAGCAGCAAATTGATCTTTGATCCGCCGCGCTGTTTGACCCGCATTGCTTGCGCTTTCACTGTTTAAATACCTCCGCGGGATGGAACCCCATCGGTGCAGTCATCCTAGCACTGTGGTTCCCGGGTAATAAGGGTGGCGAACAAACGGTGTACGGAATGAGTAAACGCCGGGGTTAAGCCCAGCGGGCTTAGTATGCGCGGGCGAAGATACCCTTCTCCTTCGAAATCTCGCCGCAGTGAACGCACTTGCCGGTTCCACCGGGTTGGTCAAGGGGAATGCATCGCATGGTAGCTTTGGTTTCTTCTTTAATTTTCGCCTCGCATTCGCTGCGGCCGCACCACCAGGAAAAGGCGAAACCCTTTTCTACAGCTTTCTTGAACTCTTCGTAGGTTGCGGTTTCGAATGTGTTGGCGTTTCGAAAGGCCAGCGCGCGGTCGTAGAGCGACTTCTGAATTTCTTCGAGCAACTGGGCGACGCTCGCGGCCAGACCCTGCTGCGAGACGAAAGACTTTCCTTCTTTCCCGGGGCGGTCACGGCGCGCGAGCACCACCGAGCCTTTGGCTACGTCTTTCGGGCCAACCTCGAGACGCAGCGGCACACCGCGCATTTCCCAATCGTTAAACTTGAATCCGGGACTGACTCCTTCGCGTTCATCCATTTTTACGCGTACGCCTGCCGCCACCAGCTCCTTGCGTAATTTTTGAGCGCATTCCAGGACGCTCGACTTTTCGTCCTCCGTCTTATAAATGGGCACGATCACCAGTTGGAACGGAGCGAGACGCGGTGGAAAAATCAGCCCCTGATCGTCTCCATGCACCATGATAATGGCGCCGATAAAGCGCGTCGAAAGACCCCAGGAGGTGGTCCAGCAATGCTGGTGCACGCCATTTTTGTCGAGATAGCGGATCTCAAACGCCTTCGCGAAATTCTGGCCCAGGTTGTGGGAAGTTCCGGCCTGCAAAGCCTTGCCGTCGCCCATCATGGCTTCGATGGAGAAAGTCTGGTCAGCGCCCGCAAAGCGCTCGGAGTCCGATTTGCGGCCTGGAATCACCGGGACTGCGGCTTCGCGCACGGCAAAATCCGTATAGATGTCGAGCATTTGGCGCGTCTCGAAATCAGCCTCTTCAAACGTCGCGTGCGCGGTATGCCCCTCCTGCCAGAAAAATTCCAGCGTGCGGAGAAATAGCTTGGTTCGCAGTTCCCAGCGCACCACACTGTTCCACTGGTTGATTAGTACAGGCAGGTCGCGGTAAGACTGAATCCATTTCGCATACGCGTAACCAATGATGGTTTCCGAAGTGGGACGTATGACCAGAGGCTCTTCGAGCTCTTCGCCGCCCCCGTGGGTTACGACGGCAAGCTCGGGTGAAAATCCGGCCACGTGCGATTTTTCTTTCTCGATGAAGCTGCGCGGAATCAATAGAGGGAAGGCCGCATTTACGTGACCGGTGGCCTTGAACCGGCTATCCAGCGCCGCCGTGATGTTTTCCCATAAGGCCCAGCCGTAAGGCCGCACGATCATGCAGCCGCGGACCGGCGCATAATCAGCCAGCTCGGCACGGAGAACCACTTGATTGTACCACTCCGAATAATCCTCCCCTCGGGTGGGAAGTTTCTGGTCTGACATAGGATGATTGGCTCTTTTCTGTTCCGAATTGAAACGGTGCGTGGACGTTAGCCCATCACGCGAGCACGCAATCGAGTTAGGTTAGGGGAGACGGCATCCGAAGTCAACCCGGGGTCTTTTTTTGAATTTTTTGCGTGAACGAAATGCCATTTCGTTGTAGGCTATCCGCCTGGTTCCCCGCCAGAGTTGCCCTAATTTAAAGGAGTTTAAAGAGATGAAGATGTGTCGAGCCGGGTTTTTAATTGTTGCGATTACGTTGTTCATAGTTTCACAGCCGTTGGCAAAGGCGCAGTCGTCGAGCGGATCCGGCACTTCAACTCAGAGTCCGAGTCAGACGCAAACGCAGCCGCAAACTGCCCCGCCCTCTTCGTCGAGCTCTTCGAATGTGCAGCCCGGGCTGACGTCGTACCAGCGCCCGTCTGAGGGTAAGAAACTACGGAATTTCGCGTTCGATGCGTTCGGTCCATACGCATTCATCGGCTCCGCAGCAACTGCCGGAATCCAGCAAGCTGACACCGCCGGTAGCTCGCATAACCCCGCAGGCATCCCCCCGGATTGGGGACAGGGCTGGGATTCCTACGGAGCTCGATTTGGAAGCGACTTTGGAATTAACCTTGTTACCCAAACCGCCCGTTATACGATGGCTGAAATCTTGCATGAAGATACGATTTACTACCGCTGCGAATGCACCGGTATCTTTGCGAGAACGAAGCATGCGTTGATTTCAACGGTCACAGCGCGCAGAGGCGACGATGGGCATCGAGTGATCTCCTTCTCGGCGATCGCGGCTCCCTACGCCGGTACCGAAGCGGCTGCTTTACTGTGGTTTCCGAACCGTTACGATGCTATGGACGGCTTCCGGATGGGCAATTACAACCTGTTGATACAAGGTGGGCTGAACCTCGCGCTGGAATTTATCTACGGNNACGAAGGCTTGTGACTCGTCCAGCGCTCTCTTTTTTTGCTCGCACAACATCCCCGACCACTATTCCCCGTGAGAGAAGGCAGGACTAGGCTTTCTTCCGACGCAATTATTCCCTTCGTTTGGTATCAGCCTTTGAAACGGTGAGCTTTCCCTAGCTAGGGCTGTGGCTGGGTCTTGTCTTTGTGATAATGGCGGCGGATGTCCGGCCAGAACTCATTTAGCACGATTCTGATGGCGTCGTAAGCCACTTGAGTGCCCCATACCGAGGCAGTGTTCGAAAAAGTCTGATCGGCTGCAGGATGATAGCTGTAGGTAGAGATTGCTGCTCCCATCCCGCT
>PLZZ01000126.1:0-7964 GCA_003153585.1 Acidobacteriota bacterium
GAACGCCGGATTGCGGTCCATCGGCAACACTCGGATCGATTTCCAAACCGCGATTCATGGGACCGGGATGCAGCACAAGCGTATCCGGACCCGCGAGTCCGAGCCGCTCGGGCGTGAGCTGAAATTGCAAAATGTATTCTTCGGCCGCGAGCATCGGTTCGTGAAGGCGTTCGGTTTGCACGCGAAGGACGATGATTACNNTCGGCGCCATCGAGCGCTTCATCGACGCGCGATACACGGCGAACATTCGGCGCAAGCGATTCCAGGTCGCGCGGCACCCACATCGCGGGACCGCACAAAGTGATGTGCGCACCGAATTTGCTGAGCAGATGGATGTTCGAACGCGCCACGCGGCTGTGCAGGATGTCGCCAAGAATCGTGACATGCAGGCCGTCCAGTTTTCGTTTGCGGTCGCGGATGGTCAGCGCGTCGAGCAAGGCTTGGGTAGGATGTTCGTGCGTGCCGTCGCCCGCGTTCACCACGGGAATCCCGAGCCGCTGCGCCACAAATTCCGGCGCGCCCGAGGAACTGTGGCGAATCACGATTCCGTCGGGGCGCATGGCTTCGAGGGTCCAAAGCGTATCGAGCAGCGACTCGCCCTTCTTCAGGCTGGAAGATTCGGCCTGCAGATTCATGGTGTCCGCGCCCAGGCGGGCTGCGGCGGTGGCGAAGCTGATGCGCGTACGCGTGGAATTCTCAAAAAAAGCCAGCGCGACGGTCTTTCCGCGCAAAGTGGCTAATTTTTTTAACGGATGGCGGTGGAATTCCTGGAACGGTTTGGCCTGATCGAGAATAAAAGATACTTGCTCGCGGGTGAGGTCTTCGATTCCAAGAAGGTGTTGCAAGCGCTGCAGCACGGTTTCCCTTTACTGCCGATTTCTCCGGGCCTCCCAAAGGATTGCCGGATCTTCAGGAAACGCGATCGACGAGAACGACGCGTTCCTCGCCGTCAATTTCCTTCAGGCGGACTTCCACTATTTCGGTGTCGCTTGTTTCCACGTTTCGGCCGACGAACGTCGCCTCGATGGGCATTTCGCGATGGCCGCGGTCAATCAGCACGCAAAGGCGGATGCGCTTGGGACGGCCCAGGTCGAAAAGACCGTTCATCGCGGCACGAATGGTACGGCCGGTGTAAAGCACATCGTCAACGACAACCAAGTCGCGGTCGTCCACCGGAAAATCAATTTCGTTTGAATGAATCACCGGCTGCGGTCCTACGGTGGAAAGGTCGTCGCGGTACAGCGTGATATCGAGAGTGCCGACGGGAACGTTGACGCCGGAAGAATCGTGAATCGTCTTAGCCAGACGCTGCGACAAGGGAACGCCCCGCCTACGTATGCCAATCAGCGCAAGATCGTTTGTTCCACCGCTTTTCTCAACGATTTCATGGGCTAGCCGCTGAAGAGTGCGGCCGATTTCTTCGGCGGAGAGCAGTTGTCGTTTCTCTACGACGCGCATTTGCCGCCTCATCGTAGCACAGACCGTCAATAGTTCGCAGCCGGGGAATCCGCGGTCGAAAACGTAAAACCGGCCGCCCGATTCGGTAGGCAGGCCCCTGCTCTTGACCCGCGTGTTAGACTACCAACCGTGAATGCGCCGCAGCCGGCCAGCATGTCCCAACGGCCCGCGGAAGTTGACCTCCGAGTCAGCGTTGGTACCCTCCATCTCAAAAACCCAATTATTGCTGCCAGCGGCACCTTTGGATATGGAGTCGAGTTCTCGCCCCTCGTCAATCTGAGCCGCCTCGGTGCGATAGTCACTAAGGGCTTGTCGATTCAGCCCATGGATGGTGCTCCTGCGCCCCGGATCAGCGAATCCGCGAGCGGGCTGGTCAACGCGATTGGCTTGCAGAATATTGGGGTGAAAGCGTTTGTAAGCGACAAGCTGCCTGAGCTCCGACTACAGAGGGCTACGGTAGTGGCAAACGTCTTCGGGCAAACCATCGACGATTACGTAGAAGTGATTCGGGTACTTGAAGATGCAGAGGGGTTGGCAGCCTACGAACTGAACATCTCCTGCCCCAATGTGGAACGGGGTGGAGTGGAATATAGTACCGACCCGCTCCTAACAGCGGCTGTCGTGGAGGCTGCGCGGAAGGCTGCGCGGCGTCCCCTCTGGGTCAAACTCTCACCAAACGTTAATGCCATTGGACTTATAGCGAAGGCCGCGGAAGCTGGCGGAGCCGATGCCTTGGTGATCGCGAATACCTACCCGGCATTGTGTATAGATGCACACAATCGAAGGTCAGGCCTGGGCAGTACGACGGGGGGGTTGTCGGGTCCGGCCATTAAACCTATAACTATGAGGCTGGTGTATGAAGCGGCTAAGGTCATCCATGTTCCGATTATCGGGCTGGGTGGAATTGAAAGCCCAGCCGATGTGGCTGAATATATCCTAGCCGGGGCCTCGGCGGTTCAAGTTGGTACAGCCCATTTCGTTGACCCGCGAGCGTCAGAGAAGCTGATAGACGGCCTCGAAATCTGGTGCCGTGATACTAACACACTTGAAATCAGTGGATTACGGGGAGCTTTAAACGTTGCTCAAGCTACCTGGGGATAGTATAATTTGCTGATTCAAAGAAGGTTAGGAGCCAATGAGAGCTAAAATATTTGTGGTACTCGAATCGGTGTTTTTAGGATTGGGTCTGCTTGCGTTTACTCCGTCGGTGAACCCTACTGTCACCGGTAAGCCAGGCAACCCTTTCCAAGAAAATGCCACGCGAACCATATCCCTTAAGAAACCCGGCAATGCAGGCCAGCAGAAGCCGCTGGCGGTCTGGGAATGCACAACCAGCTGGTACGGTGGGGATTTCGACGGTCAGCCTACCGCAAACGGCGAGACCTATGACATGTATGCCGAAACTGCCGCTCACCCCACTTTGCCCCTAGGCTCCATTGTGCGGGTGGTGAACACGCGAAACCATCGTAGCCAAATCGTCCGGATCAACGATCGCGGACCTTATGTCGAAGGACGCGAATTAGACGTTTCCTACGAGGTAGCCCGTAGGTTAGGATTTGACCAGAGCGGACTTGCAAAGGTCCGGCTTGAACTTCTCAGGGTACCTACACGCCCGGAACCGACTCATCACGACGACTGATCGTTGCCCTGGACCTTGACCGCCTCGGGGCTGCCACCGCTTTGGTGCGAAGTCTTCGCGGAACGGTCGGGCTCTTCAAAGTCGGTAGCCAACTCTTTACTTCCGAAGGTCCGCGAGCGGTTGAGATGCTCGCGGACACCGGCGCCAAGATTTTCCTCGATCTGAAATTTCACGACATACCAAATACCGTGGCAAAAGCCGTGGCGGCTGCCGTCAAACTACCGCACGTCCGGTTGCTTACCCTACACGCCTCGAGCGGAACGGCCGTGATGCAAGCTGCGCGGGAAGCAGCCGGAAACAGGAAAGACCGGCCGAAACTGCTCGGCGTCACGGTGCTGACCAGCTTCGACGCGGCTACTTTGCGAGAGATTGGGATGTCCGGCACGATCGAATCTCGCGCGGTTGGATTGGCACGGTTGGCAAAGAACGCAGGTCTCGATGGCGCGGTTTGTTCCGCGCTCGAAGCTCGGGCGATTCGGCGTGCTTGCGGCCCAAAATTCGTGATACTCATTCCTGGAGTTCGTCCGTCCCGTGGCGTGGCGAATGACCAGTCACGGATAGGCACTCCGTCAGAAGCGATTCGGGCCGGCGCGGACTATTTGGTGGTCGGCAGGCCAATCACCGCTGCTGCAAATCCCCGCGCAGCCGCTATAGCCATCGTGAACGAAATTGCCTCCGCCTCGCGCACGTCCCGTTAGTTCCGCGTTTCATCCTTTCGGCTAGCTATTGACAAAGTATCCCGGCGGGTACAACTTCTCTGCCGGACATTTATTCAGTAAAGGGAGCTTTCATGCGGATGCTGACGAGGTTGGCTGGACTAGCGGGAATTGCAATGGCTTTAGCACCGGTGATGAGCGCGCAGCAGGTCGGCGCTCCTGCCACTCCTCCGAAAGCGCAGACGGTCGAAGTTACTCCTAAAGATATTCAGGCAAATGTCGGAGACAAAATTAAATTCTCCGCGGTGGCGAAAGACGCTGCCGGAAACGTCTTACCGGTGAAGCCCATGGTTTGGTTCGCTGCACCGTTCGATCTGGCGGGCGCCGATAGCGAAGGTGTCGTAGTGTTCCACGAGCCAGGTGAAGTGACCGTTGGCGCTGTAGTGGCGGGAAAGCCGGGATTCGCCCACATAACTGTGGTGGCTCCGCCGGTGGCGAAAGTCGAAATTGCGCCCGTAACGCAGGCGCTTGTTACGGGCAGCACAACGGTGCTTTTGGCAACTGCGCGGTCTGCGAATGGAGACCCGCGCACCGATGTGGCGATTCAGTGGAGTTCGAAATCGCCAACGATTGCAAAAGTGAACGAATCGGGCATGGTGACGGCCTTGGCGGCGGGGAACGCGACCTTGGTTGCCACAGCAGGGCCCGCGAGCGGTGAAACAAGCATTCGAGTGGTTGCAGATACGATACAAAAAATTTCCGTGAAACCCGAAGCAACCAGCGCGAGAACTGGCGATGTGGTTCATTTCACCGCCGCGGCACAGGATGCAAAGGGCGCGCCGGCGAAAGATATTCTGACCAGTTGGACGATCAGCGGACCCAGTGCCACGATATACGCCGATGGGGCCTTTGTTGCGGCGCTCCCGGGCACGTATAAGGTGACCGGATCTATCGGGCGACACGTCGCAGTAGCCTCGATCGTGGTGGCGCCGCGCAACGCCGAGCGCGAGATCGATGTGGTTGCCCACATTCCGCTGAAGGCGGCCGACGGCTCCGCAATTCAGACCACAGAAGAATGGGTGATGGGCAATCATCTGTATGTCGCCTCACTCGGCGACAAAATCTACGACTACGACATCAGCGATCCGGCGAAACCCAAGGCGCTCGACTCCCTAAAAGCAGACGCTCGATTGATCAACGACCTGAGCACGACGCCGGACGAAAAAATCGGAGTATTCACGCGAGAAGGAGCTTCGACGCGCAAGAACGGGATCGTGTTTTTCGATCCTTCGGACCCCGCGCACTTGAAAGTGCTTTCGGAGTACACCGAGACGGTGACGGGCGGAGTGCACAGCGCGTTCATCAGCACGCATTACGCGTACATCACCGACGACGCGACGGGATCGTTGCGAGTTATCGATTTTCAAGATCCGCAGCACCCGAAAGAAGTGGCCCGCTGGCAGGTGGAAAACGCAACGGCTGCTTCAATCGCCGGCCCCATGGGCCCGATGTCAAGCGGGCGCTACCTTCACGATTTGTACGTGAAGGACGGCCTCGCATATCTTGCTTACTGGCGCGATGGGCTGATTATTCTCGATGTCGGGAACGGCATGAAGGGCGGCAGCCCGGAGCATCCGCAGCTTGTGTCGCAATACAAATTCAATCATTACGAACTTTACGGTAACGGTTGGCTGGCCGGAACGCACTCTACGTTTCGCTACAACAATTATCTTTTTGTGGGTGACGAGGTGTTCCCGGCGACCTTCGATATCGACAGCAAAGAGCGCATCCCCGTGCGCGGAGTTTGCCACGTGATGGACATCAGCGACATCGAGCATCCGCGCGAAGTGGCGATTTACGAGGTTCCCGAAGGCGGGATCCACAATTTCTGGGCGGACAACGACATGTTGTTTTTGGGCGACTATGCCGGCGGCGGGCGCGTGCTCGATATTTCCGGCGAACTTCGCGGCAACCTTTACCAGCAGGGGCGCGAGATCGCGCGCTTTTGGACCGGCGATGTCGCGGGATACCGCGCGAATTTGCCCTTTTCCTGGGGCGCGCAGCCCGCAAACGGATTGATCTACTTTAACGACATCAACAGCGGGATCTGGATCGCAAAACTTGGCAAACCGCGTTTCAAAGGCTCTACAACGGCGCCGCCGCTTCAAGAGAAACCCGAGTAGTTGTTCCATTATTTCGAGCTGTGTCCTGGCAATGCGGACTTCTGCGCGGCATTTGACCAATCGCGCCGGGCTTCGCTAGCATCAGTGTGCATCGCAATTTCCTCATGGGTGAAATCAAGCACGTCATCGCAGGCACGGCCGGGCACATCGACCACGGTAAATCCGCGCTAGTCGAAGCTCTTACCGGTACCAATCCCGACCGGCTGGAAGAAGA
This sequence comes from Acidobacteriota bacterium, assembly GCA_003153585.1. Taxonomy (GTDB): domain Bacteria; phylum Acidobacteriota; class Terriglobia; order Acidiferrales; family UBA7541; genus Palsa-295. The sequence goes on from PLZZ01000126.1 coordinate 6,151, forward strand.
AAAGCGCCGTGGGATAACGATCGATCTGGGCTTTGCTTTCCTGGATCTCGATGGCGCGAGACTTGGTTTTGTGGATGTCCCCGGGCACGAACGATTCGTGCGCAACATGCTGGCAGGCGCGGGTGGCATCGATATAGTCCTGTTCGTTATCGCGGCAGATGAATCGATCAAACCGCAGACCCGGGAACATTTCGATATTTGCCGGCTGCTGGGCATTTCGCGCGGAATTATCGCCATCACGAAATCCGACAAGGTCAATTCAGACCTTCTTGCTGCCGTGCGCCTTGAGATTGAAGAATTTGTGCGCGGCTCGTTCCTCGAAAACGCGCCAATAATTGCGGTGAGTGCGCACAGCGGAGTTGGGATCGAAGAACTGAAACAAGAGCTGCTCCGAGTCGCACAAGCCGTATTCTCGCGAGATGAAAAACGCCATTTTCGGCTGCCCATCGATCGCGTTTTCGCCATGAAGGGATTTGGCACGGTGGTCACCGGAACGCTCGTCGCAGGCGCTCTACGGATTGAAGACGAAGTGCAAATCTATCCAACGCATGCGCGAGCCCGCGTGCGCGGCCTGCATTCTGGAGGAAAACAAATCGAGCGCGCCGTGGCCGGCCAGCGAACCGCCGCGAACCTTGCTGGTATCGAGCGCGACGAAATGAGCCGAGGAATGGTTCTGGCAACGCCGGGACTCTTCGAGCCCACTTCGCGGCTGGACGCAGAGATCACACTGTTGGCTTCGGCGCGACCGCTAAAGAATCGCGCGCGGGTTCACTTGCATCAGGGCACGGCTGAGTCAGTTGCCGAGATTATTCTTCTGAGCGGAAACGCAACGCTCTCGCCAGGGGAAACGGCGTTCGCGCAAGTGAGGCTGGACGGGCCGATTCTGGTGCTGCCAGGGGACCGGTTTATTTTGAGGCAGCTCTCTCCGGTCGTGACGATCGGAGGCGGCACGGTGCTGGACGCGCGTCCTGCCAGCCACCGGCGCAACGACGAGGGCGTCAAAGCTTTCCTTCAAACGCTCGGGCGAGGCAACAAAGAGGATTCTCTCCTCGCACTGACGACGGCATCGCCCCGAGGGTTATCCTTTTCCGAAATTCTTTCGCGCACCGGATGGACCACCGCGGAAATCCACGGCGCCGCAGAAACGCTTGCGCAATCAAAGCGCGTGCGAATTTTGGGAGACGCGGCTTCGGCCACTTTTATCGTGATATCCGCGCCCAGGTTTACCGATTGTGTGGCCGCAATTCGCAAGGCGATTGAGGATTTTCACGCCGCAAATCCGCTACTACCTGGGATTCCGAAGCAGGAGTTACGCGCGCGTGCAGGAAATCCTCGTGCTGAAGTATTTCAAACCGCTCTTGACGACTTGCTGAGTGCGCGCACAATCGCCCTTTCGGGAGATCTCGTTCAACGAGCGGGACGTGAAATCGCTCTATCGCCGGAAGAAACACGCGCCAAAGAAGTAATCGAGCGCGAATTTGCCGATGCCGGGCTTGCGGTTCCGAGCTTTGCCACCGTGCTTGCCAAGCTGCCGGTGGAATCGCGCCGTGCGCAGAAAATATTGCAGATTCTGTTGCGCGAAAAAGTACTGGTGAAAGTCGCGGAGGATCTGATTTTCCACCACATGGCGGTGGCAAAGCTGCGCGAGATGCTCGCAAAGTACCGCAAGGAGAGCGGCCCGCGGCTTCCCATCGGCGCGTTCAAGGAAATCACGGGCGTATCGCGGAAATACGCAATTCCATTGCTCGAATATCTTGACCGAGAACACTTGACACGCCGGGTCGGGGATGAGCGTGTTATACTTTAGCTAGTTA
>PLZZ01000126.1:8097-22781 GCA_003153585.1 Acidobacteriota bacterium
GACGGCGGCTTCGGCCGCCGTTTTTATTTTGCGGCCCGCTGGGCGCCGACCGAGTTCTCCCACCCTAACTCCCGCAGCAAGGACCATAGTCGCGCGAGGGGCAATCCCATTACGTTGAAATAGCAGCCCTCGATGCGCGTCACGTATCGCCCACCTATGCCTTGGATTCCATAAGCGCCGGCCTTATCGAATGGTTCGCCGGTAGCAATATAGTCTTCGATTTCCCGGTCGGTAAGCGGCGCGAAATGCACGCGCGTAATCTCTTCGACCACGCGCTGCTCTGCTCCGGGTTTTCGCAACAGGGCAAGACCGGTGTGAACTTCGTGGATGCGTCCGCTGAGGCGGCGCAACATGCTTCGCGCGTCATCTTGCGAGGCTGGCTTGCCGAGGATATCTGCATCAACTACGACAACCGTGTCAGCACCTAGAATCAGCGTTTCGTCAAGGGGATCGCGATATTCGGTCGCGGCTGACAGCGCTTTAGCCAAAGCCAATCTGCGAACGTAATCGCCGGGAAGCTCACCAACGATCCGTGATTCATCCACGTCAGTCTTGCGAATTTCAAACTGAATTCCGGCGTTCCGCAGGATTTCCGCGCGGCGAGGCGAAGCCGATGCAAGAATCAGTTTCATCGCAGATCTTTGTTTTCGTAGGACGTGGACGCCTCCGCGAGTACGCGAAGAAAAACCGGGAGCGCTTGGAAGGGATCCTTCGTCACTTCGTTCCTCAAGATGATGATGCTTGTCGCATCGTCAAATTACTACGGACTCGTGGTATTCACCAAAGGCGCGACGCAGAGCGTCTGAGATTTCACCTACGGTTGCATAGGATTCGGCTGCCAGCAGAATGGCAGGCATCAGGTTTTCTGTACTGCGGGCGCGGCGTTCCACTTCGGCAAGCGCCGGCTTCACTTTCGCCATGTCGCGGCGCGCGCGCAAAGCGTCAAGCCGAGCTACCTGGTTGCGCTCAATTTCCGGATCCACTTGCATCGTGGGAATAGGGCGCTCTTCATCCACCTGAAAGCGGTTCACGCCGACGACGACCTGCTCGCCCGTGTCCACGGCTTGCTGATATTCGTAAGCTGATTTCTGGATTTCCTGCTGAACATAGCCTGTTTCAATGGCGCGCAGCACTCCGCCCATTGCGTCAATTTTCGAAATATAATCTTGCGCGGCGGCTTCGATTTCATCGGTTAATTTCTCAATGGCGAAGGAGCCTGCCACGGGGTCGATGGTGTTTACGACGCCGGTTTCCTGGGCGATGATCTGCTGCGTGCGCAACGCGAGCAGCGCTGCTTGCTCGGTGGGAAGCGCGAGCGCTTCGTCCAAAGCATTGGCGTGCAGAGATTGGCAACCTCCCAACACAGCGGCGAGGCATTGCAGCGCGACACGCACGATATTATTTTCCGGTTGCTGCGCCGTGAGCGAAGAGCCGGCAGTTTGCGCGTGAAAGCGGAGCATCATCGAGCGCGGATCGCGCGCTCCGAATCGTTCGCGCATGGTACGAGCCCACAGACGCCGCGCCGCACGGAATTTCGCGATCTGCATGAGCAACTCGTTGTGAGAGTTGAAGAAGAAAGAAAGCTGCGGAGCGAAATCGTCCACCGCGAGACCTGCTTCGACGGCGGCATCCACGTAGGCGATTCCATTTGCCAGTGTGAACGCAACTTCCTGCACGTCGGTCGATCCCGCTTCGCGAATGTGNNGCCGGACGCAACGGATAAATGTAAGTTCCGCGCGCAATGTATTCTTTCAAAATATCGTTTTGCACCGTGCCGGCCAGGCGTTTCAGGTTCGCGCCCTGCTGCTTGGCCACAGCGACGTAAAGCGCGAGCAGGATCGCGGCGGTGGAATTAATCGTCATGGAAGTGGAGACGCGCTCGAGCGGAATAGCGTCGAAGAGCGTTTGCATGTCTTCGAGCGAATCGATGGCTACGCCCACTTTGCCCACTTCACCCCGCGCTAGCGGATGGTCGGAATCCATTCCAATCTGCGTAGGTAAATCGAACGCGACGGACAATCCCTTTTGACCTCGCGAAAGAAGGTACCGATAGCGGTGGTTCGATTCGAGGGCACTTCCAAAGCCGGCATATTGCCGCGTGGTCCACAACCGACCGCGGTACATCGTGGGATAAACGCCGCGCGTGAATGGAAATTCGCCCGGGTAGCCGAGATCGCGTTCGGGATTCCAATCCTCCAGACTGTCTTGTGTGACAACGGCTTCCATGGGAAGGCCGGAAGGCGAGGCGAGCTTTCGCTCCGTTAGAGCAGCGCGTTTCTTGGTGTCTTCAGGCATTGGAAATTCAGCGAACTCGCCGGGCTCGTCGGAACGAGGTGACGGCGAAGAACGCCATCAAGACCGCGTAAACCAGCGCAAAACCGAGAAGCCAAGCTGCCACTTTGCTATGCCACTGCCGCCAAGCGGCCACCGCTCCATACAAAGCAAATGTAGCGAATAGCGCTCCCATGGCTTCGTGAAAGAATTGCCGCGCGGCGCGCCACAGGACGCGCAGGGTTATTTTCGAGGAATTCCAAAGCGCCGGAATGACGCCGGTTGCCATCGCACAATTCTAGTATAGATTGCGGCGGCGTGCTGCCGCCCAGCTGCGATTTTGGCTAGAGGATACGCGTACCGGCGTTTCCCGGGTCTGGCCTGCGCTAGCGTACAGGTAACATCCGCGATTCCAAGATCAAACGTGGGTCTTGTTTCAGGATTGCGGCGGCCCTAGAATTGGTGTAGTTAAGGGCTCTTTACAGGAGGCGCCCTTGCAACTCGATGACCGCATGAAGCAGTTGCTGCGAGACCTCGGGCACGCTATCAACGATAGCGTCTCGGATTCCGAGCGCATCGCCGAAGCTATTTCCAGCGTGCGTTCGGCAGGCTTCGATATTGTGCTGAAGCTGGACGCTACGATCGGGCTGGCACGCCGCTCCGAGCAGGACGCCAAAATGACTCCACTTGACCGCCGCTTCCTGGAATCGCTGCATATCCGCGTGGATGATGAAACGCTGGAAGAAGAAACCGTGGCACCGCGCATGGTGGAAATCACCGCGCAAGATATTAAATTCTTGAAGTCTCTGAAGATCTCATTTGATGAAGAACTCTAAGATTTTCGCCGCGATTGTTCTGGTTGCAATCGCCGGCTTTTCACTGGCCGGTGCGCGCGCCGCTCGCGCGCAGATGAGCAGCAGCCCGCCCATCGTGGTGAAGCAAAAGGCGCGGAGACCCGTATGGCTAAAAGCAGAAGTGATCCATGCGGACAGCCACACGCTCATGGTGCGCGAAGAAGCGAATTCGCTGAACGTTCACACCTTCACGTATGCGGACAAAGCGCAGAAAAAAATGGGCAAAGTTCTGGACGCAGGCGGCTACCAAAGCGGCGATCGAATACAAGTTCTGTGGATGGCCGGGGGATCTGAAGCGCTCGACATTAAAGGCAAACCTTCAAAAGCTATTTGATCGTTTTTACGGACCCGCTTCTGAATTGGCATGGTTGCTCACTAACTCGCAGTCTCGATTAATTTGATGATTCGCCCCCCTGCTGTTTCCGGCCGCTTTTATCCCTCCGACGAAAAGAAGCTGGCGCTTGAAATCGAGAAATATACTTCGAGTGCGAATAAAAAGTCTTTCGCCCGAGGATGCGTCGTGCCGCATGCCGGATATCTGTATTCGGGGCACGTAGCGGGAGCCGTTTATTCCGCGATCGAAATTCCCGCGCGATGCATTCTGCTGGGGCCTCGACATTTCCCCGGCGGAGAAGCAATGGCGATCATTTCGGAGGGAAGCTGGCGGACTCCGTTTGGCGATGCACAAATAGACTCGGAACTCGCTGCAGAACTCAAGCGCGCGTGCCCGCTGCTGCGTGAAGACCGAATGGCGCACGAGCGCGAGCATTCGCTTGAAGTGCAGATTCCATTTCTTCAACAACTGGCCGCAAACCTGCGGTTCGTTCCGGTGGTGCTTGCAACCCAGCGTTACCAGGACCTCGAAACATTAGGCCATGCCGTGGCGCGGGTGATCGCGGCTCACACCGAACCCGTGCTGCTGATTGCGAGCACGGATATGAATCACTATGAAAGCGACGCGATCACCCGCACGAAAGATCACAAGGCAATCGACCGCATGCTGGCGCTGGACCCGCGCGGACTTTACGATTTGGTGAGATCCGAGGGCATCACTATGTGCGGATATGCTGCGACGGCAGCGATGCTGATTGCCATGCGCGATCTGGGCGCCAAAGATGCGGAACTGATTAGGTACGCGACTTCGGGTGATATTACCGGCGACTGGGACCAAGTCGTCGGGTACGCGGGCATCATCATTCGCTGACAATACTCGATGACACAGCCGGCGCACCGGCGGCGCTACGCGTTTTTCTGACGCAAGAGTTCTATTGGACGGTTAGCAAGAAATAAGTGGAATGCGTATTTGTTCCGTCCGTGGCCGTGATTACCACGCTCTGATTGCTTACTGCACCGCCGCCCCCACCGCCACCGCCTCCGCCGCCCCCTCCTCCTCCGCCACCACCACCGCCGCAGGCTGCAATACCGACCAAGCATCCAAACACGAGGAGACTTGCTGCCACGCTCCAACGGAGCCTGCGTCTGCCTGCTTGAATCGCAAGCCAAAAGATGGCGAAACACACAAACAGCAGCATCACTCTGCCAGCGCCGGCCCGAGCGGCAGGCGCGTCCTGCTGGCCGATTGGAACTAGCATGCCGCTGGCCGTGTTCGTCACCGTTAGCGTGGTCGAGCCGCTGCCGGGACCAACCGACGAAGGACTAAAGCTGCAGGAATCTCCCGCTGGAAGGCCGGAGCAGGATGCAGCGGAGAAGGTGATTGTTCCGGCGTATCCGTTTGATCCGGTTACGGTGAGCGTTGTGGTTGAGTTGCCTCCGGATGGCACCGTCACAGTCGTGGGGGTCGGTGGTGTGCCGGGCAAGGAGAGGCTGAAGTCCGGTCCGAAGACGGCGGATTGAAAGCCGGTGACGAAATTGGCGACGTTCAATGAGCCAAGACCGGAAGCAAGGTTAAAACCTGTCGAAGTACTGCAGCAGGGCAAAACGCCGACGGGATTGCTGCCCGAGGCAGTGCAGTTCGGCGTACCCGGGGTGCAAGGCATGGCATTGGTTCCGCCGCCAGCCGCTAAGTTATGGAAAATGCACGAAGCAGTCTGCGTTCCATTTGAATCGCATGTATTGGCAGGTTGCTTCGCAAGCGCGTAATGAACCGGATTGGGATTACCTTGCGCCGCGCCGCCGGCTTGTTGGACGACTAAAGCCATGATGCCAGCCATTGCAGGCGTGCCCACGGAAGTACCGCCAAACCCTTGGAAATCGAGGAAGGGTGCAGTCAGATTACAGCTAGAAGTACTGCTGCCCGCTCCCGAATTCGCATCCATCTGGCACACGATGTAAAAAGTCCCGTTGAAGAAGCCGTTGCCCGCAAAAAGCGAGACATCCGGTATATCCCGCTTGCCGTCGTTGGGCACACCGGGACCCGCCTGCCAGGACGGCTTGGCGTAGCCGCCGAAGCAACCCGCCGGCTCCACAGGATTACCCGACGTGCAATCGCTCGCGCCTCCGCCGCCGCCGATAACACCGGCAGCTTCGGATTGGACCTGACTATTGTTGCAGTTGGTCACCGGGTCTGTGCTACCGCCGATGTCCGCCCACAGGTTGCTGGTGCAGGCGTCATTCCAAATCACTTCCGGGATGTAAGACAACGCGGATGCCTGCGTGGTTGAATTGTTGGTCGCGCTCCAAAATTGACTCTGGGTTCCGACATCATTGAAATCCGTACCGCCGACAGCCACGTTGAAAGGCGTCGAAGCAAATCCGGTAACCTGCAAGCCGGAGACCGCGACGGTAGCGGCAGCCGTGGAGGTGCCAGTATCGCAGGCCGCTGAACCTTCGTCTCCCGCAGCGATGAATACGGAAATACCTTCCGCGGCTCCTTGCTGCCACATTTGGTAATAGAACAAATTGCCTGCGGAGCCGAGATCGAATTCGCACGCGCCGTAGCTTTCGGTTAGGATGGGGGCCAAATTTTGGTCCACGATGTAGGTAGAGGAAAGATCCACGCCATTGCTGGTATTGGTGGATGCCGACTTTACGAAATTGATCGTGGCGCCTTTGGCGACTGCGCCCGACCACTGAGTGTCAATGTCTGCTTCGGCCTCGTCGTCATCTCCCCCCGGGCCAATCGTCCCTGGGTCGCCGGCGTTCGGATTTTGAGTGATCGTCAGATGCGAAGCTGGGAGGCCAAATATGCTCCTAAAATCAGCATTGTCCTGTGGATTGATGTCCGTCTGTCCTACCACTGCGATGGTCACTCCCGTACCGTCGTTGTTCGCTGTCCATCGTGGCAGCACGTTATAGATCGTGGCGAAATCGGTCGGGCCCACTCCGAAGCAATTGTTTGAAGGGACGGTGCAGCCCCCCGCGAACGTGAAATTCGAATTCACCGCGGTGACTTTTCCAGTCTCTTTCGATCTGATGAACTCGCCGGCATGTACATTGGCAGGCTTCCAGCGGAAATTATGCAGAGTGTTTACGCCCTCGACGACCGGTGTAAGAGCTGTGGGGATTTGGGGATCGGTGGAGTTCGCCCAGTGCTGTTCGCCATTAACAACGTAGCTGTGAATCGCGGTATGAAAAGCCTGCTGCACTTGGCCCGCGTTGCCGGAAAAGTTGATCACCGTGCGGCCGTTAGTAACCTGGATAATTTGGAACCCGTGCGATCCCAGCCATGACGTGATGGTTTGAATGTCCTGGTCAGATGCGCCGAACTGCTGGCCAAATTGCTGCGGGGTGAGCCACTTGTGGAAATTGGCAGAAGATTTATCGAGTTGCTCGGCCATCAACCGATCGAGCGCGGCTTCCTGCGCCGGACTGCGTTTCAGCACCAGCAGCATGTTCTCCATCGGGAGATTGGCCGGCGCCGGTCCGCGGTCAAATTCAGGGCGGGCCAGCGGATACGTGTTGCCCTTCAGCAGGGTTAGTTTGCCCTCGTCCACCGCCTGCGTAATGCGCGGCTGAACGTCACTGCTTTGCGCCGAAGCTTGGAAGGCGGGGATCGAAAGTAAAGTAAAAAGTACGGCGCACTGGATTGCAACTAGGTTTTTTGGTTTCATTGGCGTGATAACTCAGATGCGGACGGTCTCCATACGGATGGATGAAGTATAGCGGTAAATCGCAAGAAATGTCATCCTGGTCAGCGGACCAATTCTAAATTCGTCCACAATAACGCCGAAAATGAGAGAGTTCTAATCCTAAGTTAAAAAAGGAGTTAGCGATACCTGCGAATGCAAATCCTGAAAGGCCAGCTAGAGCGAGGCGCGTATCCGGCTGGCAAGCGCTCGGGCGCGCTGGCGTGCGATATCGATAAATTTCTGGTCGCCCGCAAGCTGATCGAGCGCGGGAAGCAGCCGCCCAGGTTCCGGAAACAGCTTGTTGTTGTAATCCTGCTCGATTTGCTGCAGAACATCATTTACCCCAAGCCGGTCGTATCGCATGGTGCGTTCCAGGTCAGAAAGATCTGTTGTCTGACGGGCAAGCCCTTCGAAGATTGCGGTCAATTGACTGGCGGAATCGTCGAGCGAGTAGTTGAACTTGACTTCGTGTGTCTCGCTGCCTTTATCGTAGCGGAAAGTTTTTTCGCCCAGGTTGGCGATGCGCCTGTGAATGTCCAAATCCACACCTTGAAAATTATGCAATTTCGCCGCCAGGGCAAAGATTTTGCCGGCGAGCGCAGCGTCGATTTCGAAGGGCTGAGGATTGGCAGCTTCGTCCAGTTGGCGGATATCAAAAGTGCCGCGGCCGTTCTCGTACAGCTTAATTTCCACGAATTCGGGATAGCTGGACTTAAAGATTTTTCGGTATGTGATTGCGGGATTGTCGGAAGATGCGCCGGCGACGCAAGGAGCCAGGAACACGAGAGCGGCGAGGAAAAATGCTGAAAGGTTTCTGCGAAAACCCGCTGCCATGTGACGGTTCACAAATCGGATCCTCGTTGATGAGGCTATCACGATTCCAAGATGCGGGCGGCGCGGATCCGGTTGCGCGGACTTTGTGAATTGCGAATCACGCTGCGAGAAGCCATAACTAGACGCGTCGAGGGCATAGCAACATCCATGCGCTCGCGCGCCCGGGCAAGGTGTGCATGGCATAGGGCCACGGCCAGCGCGTCGGCGGCGTCAGCAGGCTCCGGAACTTCCGTCAGACCCAGCGCGGAACTCACCATTTGCTGCATTTGCTGTTTCGACGCGGCGCCATATCCCGCCACACTGGATTTTACTTCGCGAGGCGAATAGCTATGCGCGGGGATGGAGGCTTGCGCAGCAGCCAGAAGGACGACCCCGCGTACTTCCGCGAGTTTTAGCGCGGTCTTCACATTCAGAGCGGCAAATACGGACTCGACCGCGACGGCGTCGGGCGTAAATTCAGCCACCAGTTTCGAAATCAGCGAATGAATTTCGTACAAACGCGCGGCAAGTGTTGCGCGTGCGGGAAGTTTAAACGAGCCGAAGCGCACCAGACGCGGCGTTGTGCCGACGAATTCGATGATGCCGTACCCGGTAGCCCCGGCCAGTGCCGGGTCCACGCCTAGCACGCGTAGTCCACGCGCTTTTGTATTCAGTCTGACAATGTGAGATGAAGGCATGCCGGTCCGCACAAGTGTACGTGCGGGCCGGAAATGAAAGGTAGTGTTTTTTCGGGATGCGCGACGCGAAGAGAACTACCCGGCTACGGCAGCCTGGATTTCCTTCTCGTCGATATCGAAGTTCGCGTAGACGTGCTGCACGTCGTCGTGATCTTCCAGCGTTTCCATCATGCGAACCATCTGCTGGGCTTGTGCGCCGGTCAGCTTCACGTAATTCTTCGGTATGAATCCAACTTCGGCGGAAGAAGGCTTGATGCCCGCGGCGGTCAGCGCCTCACGAACTTTTTCCATGGCTTCTGGGGGAGTGGTGACTTCCCACGCCGAGCCATCGTCGCGCAAATCTTCGGCGCCAGCGTCGAGAACGATGCTCATCATTTTGTCTTCGTCGGCAGCATCTTTTGGAACCAGGATGTCGCCCTTGCGGTCAAACATCCAGCCAACCGCGCCGGTTTCAGCCATGTTGCCGCCGTTTTTCGAAAGCATGTGGCGAATTTCGCTGACGATGCGGTTGCGGTTGTTGGTCACCACTTGCACCAACAGGCCGACACCACCCGGGCCGTACCCCTCGAACGTTACTTCATCCAGCGTCTCACCTTCGAGCGTCCCAGAGCCGCGTTGGATCGCGCGCTCGATATTGTCATTGGGCATGTTCTCGCTCTTGGCGGTGAGAATAGCCGTACGCAGGCGCGGGTTCGTCACCGGATCAGCTCCGGCGGTGCGCGTGGCAATGGTCAATTCGCGTATTAGCTTGGTGAAAACCTTGCCACGACGGGCGTCCGTGGCAGCCTTCTTGTGTTTAATTGTGGCCCATTTTGAGTGTCCGGACATGGATAAACCTTTTACAGGAAGTATGGCAGGAGCAGCACTAGCTCTTGCCGCGACAGTGTAGCAGTAGGCCCCAAAACAGGCAAGCGCAGCGCTGGACACCGGAAGGAACTGTGTTTCGGTGGATTATTCAAGCAGATCGGGCTGTTCGCGGGTGATGCGGGCGAGCAGCGGCTGAAACTGAAACCATCCTGCGAGATGGCTTCCAACCTGTTCCCTGGTCGCCACCGCGGTGGCATGATCGATCTTCACAGGATTGCCCGCGCCCTCAGCGAGCAGTTGCGCCTGGCAACTTCGCTCCATGGTGATGAACCACCACGCGGCTTCTTCGACGCAATGGCCCACGGTGATTAATCCGTGATTCCGCAGAATCGCCGCTTTGTGTGGTCCCAGAGCCTGCGCGATCCGCTCCCCTTCGGAAGTTTCATAGACCACGCCGGTAAACTCCGCGAACAATCCGTGGTCCTCGTAAAACGCGCAGGCATCCTGCGTAATTGGATCCAGCAGCCGACCGAGCGACGCCCAGGATTTTCCGTTCAGCGAATGCGCGTGCGCGGCCGCGATCACATCGGGGCGCGCGGCGTGTACCTGGGAATGGATGGCAAAAGCCGCTCCATTGACGGGATATTTTCCCTCCACCACTTCGCCGCGATGATTCACCAGAATCAGGTCGGACGCGCGTATTTGGCCGAAGTGCATCCCGAACGGGTTCACCCAGAAATGGTCGAGCCGTTCCGGATCGCGCGCGGTGATGTGTCCTGCAACTCCTTCGTCGAATCCGAACTTCGAAAAAAGCCTGAATGCGGCGGCCAGCATTTGCTTGCGATGCAAGCGCTCCTCGGCGGCGTTGGCAAACACCGGGGGTCGCGGCATGTTCAATACATTTGCGGGTGCTCCGGCCATTTAGCCCTCCCGTGTGCCGAGAATGTCCTGGCTTGGCACAGTACGCGCGATTATATACAATGCCCGCCGCGTTAGTCACTGTCATCTGTAAGCGACTATCAACAACAGGCCGGACGACGGCTCTACCTCAATTGTGCTTAGCGGAGGAATCAGCCATGAGCAATGTGAATCACAAATTCGAACTTGCAGCGCGTCCCGTGGGTATGCCGAAGCGAACCGATTGGAACTACAAGGAAGAGCCGGTTCGCGACCCCGGCGAGGGTGAATTCCTCGTGAAGATTCTGTATATCTCGCTCGATCCGGCCATGCGTGGATGGATGAACGAAGGGAAATCGTACATTGCTCCGGTAGGTATTGGCGAAGTCATGCGGGCTGGGGCGCTTGGTCGCGTGACAGCTTCGAAAAATCCCAAGTTCGCCGTTGGCGATCACGTTTACGGCGCGTTCGGCGTCCAAGAATTCGCTATATCGAACGGTGCTGGCATCACTAAGGTGAACGCTGGCGCGATTCCTCTTCCGGTTTTTCTCGGGACGCTTGGAATGCCGGGGATGACCGCCTATTTTGGCTTGCTGGATATCGGCCAACCGAAGCCGGGCCAGACCGTAGTCGTCTCAGGCGCAGCCGGAGCAGTGGGGACAGTCGTGGGGCAAATCGCCAAAATAAAAGGATGCACCGTGGTCGGCATCGCCGGGGGTGCGGAAAAGTGCAACTACATTGTGAAGGATCTGGGCTTTGACGCCGCCATTGACTACAAGTCGGAGGATGTCCGCAAAGCGCTACAGAAGCATTGCCCGAAAGGCATCGACGTTTATTTTGACAACGTGGGTGGCGACATTCTCGACGCGGCGCTCACGCAGCTCGCGCGCGGTGCGCGAATCGTGATCTGCGGCGCGATCTCGCAATACTGCAACACCACGCCGATTAAAGGACCTTCGAATTATCTTTCGCTGCTGGTTAATCGCGCCAGCATGAAAGGGATGGTGGTATTTGACTACACCGATCGTTATGCCGAGGCTGGGCGCGAAATGGCGGGCTGGATGGCTGCCGGCAAGCTCAAATCGCGCGAGCATATCGTCGAGGGCTTCGAAACATTTCCGGATACACTGCTGAAGCTCTTCAAGGGCGAGAACATTGGAAAGCTCGTGCTCAAAGTAGCCTAAGCGGATTTTTAAGCGGCGCGGTACGCTAGACGCGCGGTCATCACGTCGATTTTGAGGGCCGCGTTGACTTGTTCTCTACCAGAAGATAGCATTCGCGTTCGCAAAGGATCCTAGCCTCCATGGTTGGCCAGACTTTCTCCCACTACCGCATACTCGAAAAGCTGGGCGGTGGCGGCATGGGCGTGGTGTACCGCGGCGAGGATACGCGACTGGGTCGCAGCGTGGCCCTGAAATTCTTGCCGGAGGATTCCGCCACGGACCGGCAGGCACTCGAACGATTCCAACGTGAAGCACGGGCAGCTTCGGCGCTGAATCACCCCCACATCTGCACCATCTACGATATTGATGAGCACGAAGGCCGCCCGTTTATTGTCATGGAGTATCTAGAGGGTTCAACGCTGAAGCATCGTATCGAAGGCCGGCCCATGGAAATCGAGGAGATACTCGAACTGGGAATCCAGATTGCCGGCGCACTGGCCACCGCGCACGCGAAGGGCATTGTTCACCGTGACATAAAGCCGGCGAACATCTTCATCGCGCAAAACGGCAGCGCCAAAGTTCTCGATTTCGGATTGGCGAAAATGGCGTCCAAACGACAGCGGATCGGGGAAACCGTCGCAGTTTCCGCGGAGGCTACAGCGGGCGCAAGTCCCGAATTCCTAACCAGCCCGGGAACGGCCATGGGCACGGTAGCGTACATGTCCCCCGAGCAAGCGCGCGGCGAGGACGTCGACGCGCGCAGCGATCTGTTCTCTTTCGGCGTGGTGCTTTACGAAATGGGGACGGGACGCCTGCCGTTTTCAGGCAGCACTTCGGCCGTCATCTTTGACGCGATTCTTAATCGCGCGCCGGTCTCACCGGTGCGCCTGAATCCGAAAATCCCGGCCGAACTGGAGAAGATCGTAAACCGATTATTGGAGAAAGCACCCGAGGAACGATACTCGAGCGCGGAAAAACTACACATCGATCTTCAACAGTTGAAGCGCGACTCCGGCTCAGGCCGAATCGCGGCTGCAACCGCTGCGGCTGTCGAGAAATCGGTCGCAGTGCTTTACTTCGAAAATTTGAGCGGAGCGAAGGATGACGAGTACTTCCGTGATGGCATGACGGAAGACATCATCACGGAGCTATCAAAAATCAGTAAGCTTAGAGTTTTCCCGCGCGCTGAAATGCTGGTCTATAGAGATAAGCCGGTCACGGCGCCTCAAGTCGGCCAGGAACTCAATGCCGCTTACGTACTGGGCGGCAGCCTGCGACGGGCCAAAAACCGCTTGCGAATTACGGCGCAACTGGTGGAGACGCGGACGCGCCACTCAGTCTGGGCAGAGCGCTACGACCGCGAGATGGAAGACGTATTCGCCATTCAGGACGAAATTGCGCAGAGCATTGCCGGCGCTTTGAAAGTGATGTTGACCGCAAGCGAAAAAGAAGCCATCGCCAAGCCGCCGACGGCAGACGTCAAGGCTTATGACTACTACCTGCGCGGGCGGCAATTCTTCTATCAGTTTCGGCGCCGAGGTTATGATTTTGCCCGGCAGATGTTTACTCGCGCTATCGAAATCGATCCTGGGTATGCGCGCGCCTATGCCGGCGTGGCCGATTGCCATTCCTATCTGTACATGTACTGGGAAGCAAGCGAGACAAATCTNNCCGAGCTTGAATTCCAGACCGCCATTCGCCTGGACTCCCGGCTCTTCGAGGCTTATTACTTCTACGCACGAGCATGCTTTCAGCAGGGGAAGCTGAAAGAGGCGGCTCGTCAGTTCGAGCAGGCTTCTGAAGTGAAGCCGGAGGACTATCAGGCTCCACAATTGCTTGCAATGGTCTATATGGGGCTGGGCCGCAAGCAGGATGCGGAGGAATCATACCGGCGCGCTTGGCAGCGGGCTGAGAAACATCTGGAACTTCACCCCGATGATGCACGCGCGCTCTATTTGGGAGCCAATGCGCTTTGCCAATTAGGCGAGCGAGCGCGAAGTTTTGATTGGGCCCAACGCGCTCTGGCCATCGACCCCGAGGACTGCGGGATTCTCTACAACATCGCGTGCGTTTATGCCCTGCAAGGGAAGGCCGATGAGGCAATCGATTGTCTGGATAAGGCCATGACGCACGCTTTCTGGTATAAGCGCTGGGCTCAAAATGACGCTGACCTGAACTCTCTGCGCGCTCATCCCCGATTTCAAGCTCTCATGGCTCAGCCCTAAGGCCGCCCTCGGCTAGAGGGATTTGAGATGCACCTTTCGTCACACGTCGAAGGTAAACGAAGAAATGATTCTTAAGACGCGGGGCGTGCGCTGACGCCGACCAGTTTCTGGAATTCGGGGTCATCGTGCAGCAGATCAAGATCGGTATCTTTGGCCGCCCAGTCTTGGTTGCTGTACCCGGCCGCAAACGACTTCTTTAGCGTTTCGAGCGCCTCCGCTTTTTTTCCAAGGACGCCGTAGGTGCAAGCGGCATTGTAGAGGGTGCTGGGATCACCGGGGCGAAGAGCGACGGCAGTCTGCAAGTGGCGAACGGCTTCGTCCGTGTCTTGTTCGCGGTAGGCGAGATTAACAGCGAGCAAGATACGTGCCCGCACGTCTTCCGGGACCAACTCCAGTTGTTGGCGGAGGGCCTTGATAAAACGCTCCTGGAGGTGTTCCACTTCCTGCTTCCGGCCCAACCCTCTGAGGGCCCGGCTATATGGGATATAAGTATTGTAGTCGTCGCCGTTAGCTTCAATCGCCCGCTCCGTCAGCGCAGCGGCCTCTTCGAAACGGCCAGAGGCGAAATAGGCACGGCCGAGTATGTCCCAGGATCCTTCACAGTCGGGTTTGCGCTCGATGGCGCGTTGGGCCAGCAGTGCTGATTCTTCGTATTTCTTTTGCGCGTAACAGATGCGTGCGTGCGCTACCAGCACTTCCGGCAGGTCGGGCGCAAGCGCAGTAGCGCGGTCGCAGGCAGCCAGTCCGCGTTCAATCCATTTCGGGCTTTGCTCGCGAAGTTCGTAGATTAGCCCGCACAAATGCGCAATCCCCGCATGCGCCAGAGCAAAATTCGGGTCAAGCTGGATGGCCTGTTCGAACATTTGCAGGCCGTACTCCATGTTATAGCGGCGTATGTAGTTTCTTCCGCGCAGGTGAAAATCGTAGG
>PLZZ01000126.1:22856-23039 GCA_003153585.1 Acidobacteriota bacterium
CCGAGCGGCGAATGGAACCTTCCAGCACGTATGCGGCGCCAAGTTGCTGGCCCGCTTGTAGCGCTGTAATCGGTTTGTCGCGAAACGCGAGCATTTCCGAGCGCGGAAAGATTTCCAGTTGTTTGATTTTCAAAAGCTCTGTGACGATATCTTCGGTGATTCCGTCGCGGAAGTATTCGTCCT
>PLZZ01000143.1:0-9364 GCA_003153585.1 Acidobacteriota bacterium
AGGTCGGGATCTTCTTCTCCTTCGTACGGGTAGGCGCCCACGCCGAGCATGCCGTTTTCCGATTGCAGAATGACTTCCACGCCCGGAGGCAGGAAATTCGGAATCAGCGTGGGTAGGCCGATGCCGAGATTCACGTAGTATCCGTCGTGCAGCTCCCGGGCGACCCGGCGAGCGATGATTTCGCGCTTATCAATTTCTGCGGGCATGATTTCTCCTAGCGCTTTCGCACGGTGCGGCGCTCGATGCGCTTCACATAATTTGCGCCCTGAAAGATGGCATCCACAAAAATTCCGGGAGTGTGAATGCAATCTGAATTCAGCGCGCCGAGCTCGACGATCTCTTCCACTTCGGCGATCACATGGTTGGCGGCAGTGGCCATAATCGAGTTGTAATTGCGCGCTGTCTTTCGGAACACCAGATTTCCCCAGCGGTCACCCTGGTAGGCCTTGATGAAAGCAAAGTCACCCCGCAACGCGGGCACCAGGATATGCGGGCGTCCCGCGAATTCGCGCACTTCTTTCCCTTCTCCCGCCAGCGTGCCGTAGCCGGTAGGAGTAAAAAACGCGGGAATGCCCGCGCCGCCGCAGCGAATTCGTTCCGCCAGCGTTCCTTGAGGATTCAATTCCACTTCAATTTCTTTTTTCAGAGCGAGCTGCTCGAAGAGCTTATTCTCGCCCACGTAACTGGCGATCATTTTCTTCACTTGCTTGCTCTGCAGCAACAGCCCAATTCCGAAATCGTCCACGCCCGCGTTATTCGACACAAGCGTGAGGTCTTTTGTGCCCTTCTTGCGCAACGCGGCGATCAGATTTTCCGGAATGCCGCAGAGGCCGAAGCCTCCGAGCAGAATCGTCGCTCCATCGTGGATGCGGGCAATTGCGGCGTCAGCGCCGGCTACACGCTTATCCATCGCGTCTCCTTACTCGTTTGCGTTGCATAACGATCGCTGCGAGGGAAGTTTACTGCAATTCGGAGGACATTTCGTAGAAGTCATTCAGGCGCGGGAATTTCGATTTGGTTGCTTCGGCGGCTGATGCCCGAGCGAGCGGCGTTTTTCAATGCGCGCACCAGAGCCGCAACGGCGATTGCCGCAGCGTCTGGGGATGCTGCGCTTTCCACTTCGGCCATCAGCGCGGAGCCGACCACGGCTGCGTCCGCTATGCCGCCAAGCACGCTTACGTGAGAGGGCGCCGAAATTCCAAAACCGACGGCGATCGGCAGCGTCGTAAATTTGCGCACGCGTCGAGCGAGCGCTGGCAATCCTTCGGGCAACGCCTCTCGCGCGCCGGTTACGCCCGTTCGCGAGACGAGGTAAAGGAAGCCAGTTGAGGCTTCTGCGATTCGAGCCAGACGCTCGTCGGTGGACGTTGGAGCTGCGAGAAATACCGTGTCTAGACCTTGGCCATGCAGAGCAGTGCGATACTCTCCCGCTTCCTCCGGCGTCAAATCGGTGGCAAGCACGCCGTCGGCGCCAGCTGAGGCCGCAGCTTCGGCGAATTTCTCCAGACCCAT
This sequence comes from Acidobacteriota bacterium, assembly GCA_003153585.1. GTDB lineage: Bacteria > Acidobacteriota > Terriglobia > Acidiferrales > UBA7541 > Palsa-295. The sequence goes on from PLZZ01000143.1 coordinate 1,513, forward strand.
CTGCAGGAGAGGATTGAAATAACTGAAGAGCACCAACGGCACGTCCGTGCGCGTGCGCAGGTTGCGGACGAGTTCGAGGACGCCGGCAAGAGTTGTCCCGCTGCGTAACGCGCGTTCGCTCGCACGCTGAATGACCGGACCATCCGCCACCGGATCGCTGAAGGGAACGCCGAGTTCGATGATGTCCGCGCCTGCTTCCGCAGCGGCCGCTACGATTTTGGCGCTGGCTTCGAGCGAAGGATCTCCGGCGGTAATGTACGCTATGAGCCCAAGTTCGCTGGCATCTGCAAGTGCCCTAAACTTGCGTTCTATTCTCCCGGCACGTTTTTCAGTGGCAGGCCTTGAACCAGCGCGGGCGCTTGCCACGTTCTCGCCCGAGGACTTTGAACTGGGAGAGTTAGACATAGCGAGACAGGATTTCCATATCTTTGTCGCCGCGGCCGGATAGATTCAGGATCACTACTTCATCTTTGCCCATTTTGGGCGCGCGGCGTATAAGTTCCGCCAAAGCGTGTGCGGATTCAAGCGCGGGAATAATTCCTTCGATGCGCGCGAGCGTGCGTGCAGCTTCCACCGCTTCTCCATCGCCGGCGGCTGTGTATTCTGCGCGGCCCCGTTGTGCTAGCCAAGCGTGTTCGGGGCCGACTCCGGGATAATCGAGCCCCGCAGACACAGAATGAGTTGTCGAGATTTGGCCATCCGCGGTCTGCAACAAATAGGTGTAAGTACCTTGCAGGACGCCGGGTCGTGCGCCGGCGAATCCTTCTGCCGCAGCAAGACGCGCTGCATGCTCGCCCAGCGATTTTCCGCGGCCGCCAGCCTCCACGCCGAGCATTTTCACCTTCGCGTCGCCGAGAAACGCATGGAAGAGTCCAATGGCATTCGATCCGCCGCCGACGCACGCAAACAAATGATCGGGGAGCCGTCCTTCGGCGCGCAGAATNNCGCATAGCCTCATTGATCGCATCCTTCAGCGTGCGGCTGCCGGAATCGACTCCGGTCACTTCCGCGCCAAGCAGGCGCATGCGAAAAACATTCAGCCGCTGGCGTTCCATGTCCTCGGTGCCCATGTAAATCGTGCAACTAAGACCAAGGCGAGCTGCGACGGCAGCGGTTGCTACCCCATGCTGGCCCGCGCCGGTTTCCGCAATGATTCGCTTTTTTCCCATGCGTCGCGCGAGGAGGCCCTGGCCCAGGGCGTTATTTATTTTGTGCGCGCCGGTGTGGAGCAGGTCTTCGCGCTTCAGATAGATGCGAGGGCCAGCGAGTTGTTCGGTAAGACGCGATGCGAATTGCAGCGGCGTTGGCCTGCCGGCAAAATTACGCAGCAGATCATCGAGCTCCTTCTGAAAGCTCTGGTCCGCGCGGGCTTCGGCATAGGCTCGCTCGAGTTCCTCGAGTGGCGCGACGAGTGTTTCTGGGACGTAGCGGCCGCCGAAGGGACCGTAGCGCCCGCGTGAATCCGGCACTGTTTGTGGCGCTGCGCTCATCACGCGGCCCTCTGGGAAGTCCGCACGGCTCGTATGAAGTTCACGACGAGCGCAGGGTCTTTCTTGCCCGGCTTCGTTTCCACACCGCTGCAAACATCGACCGCGTATGGCTTGGCGGAGCGAATCGCTGCGGAAACATTTTCCGGCGTCAGGCCTCCGGCCAGGAAAATGTGGCCGGCACGTTTTGCGCGAAGCGCCATGTTCCAGCGAAAAGTCTTGCCGCTTCCGCCGTGGCGGCGACGATCGAAGCCGTCGAGCAAGAATGCGGAGACATGTTTGTAACGATTGAGTTTAGCTGCGCGGAATGAATCCCGCACGCGAACCGCCTTAATGACAGGCAAGGTTCGCGCAAGATGCGCGATAGTCGTGGGCGACTCCTCGCCGTGCAGCTGAAGATAGTCCAGGCCGACCTGGCGCGCGATCCTCAGCATTTCGTCCTCGCGCTCATTCACAAATACTCCCACGGACGCGACTTTTTTGGGCAAGCGACCCAAAATCAGACGGGCCGTGCGCGGCGTTACGTACCGCGGGCTGCGCGGATAAAAATTAAATCCGAGGAAGTCCGCTCCCGCTTTGAAAGCTTGGCGGGCGTCCCTTAGATTCGTGATCCCGCATATTTTTACTTTTACCATCGCGTCTCGTCGCCAGCCTGGCCGGGATTTTCCATCGCGCAGGGTTCGAGCAGAGCGCGCAAAGCGTGGCCCGGATCATCTTGTTGCATCAGACGCTCTCCGATGAGAAAAGCATCAAACCCGGCTTGGCTCAGCCGAACGAGATCCTCGCGCGTTCGAAGGCCGGACTCGCTGACGGCGATGCAATCCTGCGGAATTGCTTGCACCAATTCGAGCGATGTTTTCAGATGTACGCTGAAGTCCTGCAGGTCGCGATTGTTGACGCCTATGATTTGCGCGCCGGCTGAAAGCACGCGATCCAGTTCTTCGTGCGTATGAACCTCGACCAAGGGCTCCATCTTCAGCGAACGCCCCAAGGCCAGCAACGCGCGAAAGGTTTCATCGTCCAAGACTGCAGCGATTAGAAGAAAAGAATCGGCGCCGGCTGCGCGTGTTTCCCATACCTGCCACGGATCCAGGATGAAATCCTTCCGCAAGATCGGAATGCTTGTTACGCGGCTGGCTTCTTTCAAATCGGCCAGCGAACCAGAAAAGAAATCTTCTTCGGTCAGTACGGACAGCGCGGTTGCGCCTGCTTTCTCTAGATCCGCAGCCAAGAGAGCCGGGGCGAAGTCTGAACGGATGACGCCGCAAGACGGAGAGGCCTTCTTCATTTCCGCAATAATGCGGACGCCGGGCCTTGTAAGCGCAGAGGGGAAATCGCGAGGTGCCGCAACTTTCTTTTCGACCGCCATCCGGAGCGCAGCCTCGGGGAGCACGCGCTTGCGATGCGCGACGGACTCGCGGCGTGCTTCGACAATTCGTTCCAAAATGTTTTTCGAGCGCGCGCTGATTTCCATGGGCGAATTTACGTCAATTGCGACGCGGCACAATACACCTTCAGGTGAGCCCTAAAGGGAGAATCGCTATGAATATGCTAGTTGTGCGGCTTGCGGAAGTCAATTTGCCCCCAGACCTGAGATCTCAAGAGGTTAAAGGATTCGCGAAGCGGTGATGGCTATGGCGCCGGCGGCGCAGCCCCCAGCAGCGGCTCCGAGAATTTTATGGGGATTCCAAAATTTGAACCGCCGAAGCCCTTCAGCACGGCATAGGTAACGCCGATCACTTTTCCTTTGCGGTTGAATAGTGGGCCGCCGGAACCGCCGTTCGTTGTCTGCGCATCGAAAACAATCTTGTCCGGAAGAATGTCGCCAATATGCCCTTGTGTGATGAGTGGTCGAATCAAGTTACGATGCGCCAAGTCATCGAGCACCTTGGAAACGTCTATGCCATTATGAGAGATGATTTCCTGGGCGGTATCTTCATCAGTGCGAGCAAGAATGGCCGCGAGCCCGGTGGCATAACCCATCAGGATTACGGGCTGTCCTGTGACTGCGGCTCCCTGGTTCCAATCGACCAAAAGAACAGAACGTTTAAGATCCTGCATGTCCACACGCATCGTAGCGAGATCTGTCTCCGGAGAAATCTGCTGCACTTCCGCGTGGAACGCGCGCGGATCACCCGGGAAATAAGCACGAATGGCTGAAATTTCCGGTTGGTATCCCTGGTCCGTAAACACTTTGAAGTCGTCAGTTTTCCACCACGGTTCGGCCACATGATGATTGGTCATGACCCGTCCGTTCGGGCCAGCCACAAAACCGGTGCCAAAAATATCGATTTTTACTTCCGGCCCATGGCCTTCAAGCGTAAGAATGGGGTCGCCTCCGCTATCCTGCAATGGCTGCCCTTGCTGGTTGAGACCCGCATAACGGAGGCGTTGCCCCGTATTTGTATCGCGGAGTGCCACTGAAACATGCAACAGGCAAACGCTCTGCACGTCCGCCGGAATCAGAGTTTGGGCTCCTTGGCCTTCCTGCTCGATACGCGCGAGCCGCGCATTGGTCTCCTCGAGTTGTTTCTGCAGGGTGATTGTGTCTTCCGGAGCTGCACTTGCCATCTTCGCTTTTAAATCTGCGGCTTGTTTCTGAAGGTCATCTTTCGCACCCGGCGTTCCCTGTTGCGTGCGGAGTTTGCGCGATTCGGAAATCAAATCCTGCTGGCGAACGATTCCACCTTCGAACCGAGTAATGAAAGCATTCCCTCGCTGCGTTTCCTTTTGCGCGCTACGCGCAAAGAGAAAGTACACTCCGGCCATGACCAAAACGATCGCGCAGATGGCGGCGAACCCAAACTTGAGCTTGTGGTCGAGCGAGGAGGCATTATTCGCCATCTTTTCTGTGACAGCGATAGCTTCGAATGCCGTGTGGGCAATTTGCTGGCCTTCGATCGCGATTCGCGTTTCTTCGCGCAACTGTTTCTGCGCGCGGAACATTCGCAATTGGTTGCGGACACGAGCTAACAGCTCGCTGGAATCATATGGCTGGGAAATCGCGTCGTCCGCGCCAAAATTCAAAGCTTCCGTACGCTCTTCAATCGATGAGCCAACCAGCAGAATCACGCCTACCATTTCCGTGGCGGCGGAGCCGCGAATTGTGGCGATGGTTTCGCGAGGGTGTGGCCCGTCTGCATCCAATACATTACGGGCATGAGCGTTCATCAGCAGCAGATTGGCTCCGGCGTTGTGAATCGCGTCAAGCGCTTCGACCGCGCTGGTGAACGCAGCCACGTCGTACCCGGCGGTGTCGAGTGCCGAGCGCAGGGTCTCAAGCGCGATTGGGTCGGCTTCGACGATTACTATTTTCTCGCGCGTGTTATTCATGTCGTCCGAGAATGCTTCCGGGGCTGTAAAGGGCTTTCATCGTAGAAGAAAATATGGAAAGCACAAGAGCATCTGCGCGCATTCCTCAACTAGAATAGACGCTCGCAACGCTTGGTGGGGTTCATAGTATTTTTGCTGGACAGAATTTGCAAACACTCGACCAACTAAACCGACAGATCGTACGGTGCCGTAAATGTCCGCGTCTCGTCTGCTACCGCGAGAAAGTAGCGGCTGAAAAGCGCCGAGCGTTCATGGACTGGGACTACTGGGGCAAGCCGGTCCCGGGTTTCGGCGACCCGCATGCGAAACTGCTGATTTTGGGTCTTGCGCCTGCAGCTCACGGCGGAAATCGAACGGGAAGGGTTTTCACCGGCGACCGNNCCGAATTCCACGCATCGAGGCGACGGGCTGAAGTTGAAAAATGTCTATATTGCGGCGACGATTCGATGCGCTCCTCCGCAGAACAAACCGCTTCCATCAGAATTGGCAAACTGCCTGCCATATTTTGAAAGGGAACTGCGGCTGATTCGGCCGCGCGCGATCCTTGCGTTGGGAGGCATTGCGTTACGCACTTACTTGGGACTGCTCAAGAAAAATGGGCAGATCGATGGATTCGCAAAGTACCCGCTTCGTCACGGAGCGAATTATCAGTTGCCCGGCGGGCTGCCACGGCTATTTGTCTCCTATCATCCCAGCCAGCAGAATACATTCACCGGGAAACTCACGGAACCGATGATGGTTGACGTGCTGCTGGCGATTCGAAAGTTCATCGGCAGCAAGTGATCCAGGTCGGAGCGCGTTGGCGTCATGTGTTTGACAGCGCGCTGCAGAGCTTGTTAGCCTCGCCAGACGCGGTGCCTGTCACCGCTCCGAATGAAAGTCGAACCCGATCCTGACTCCGCACGCGAACCCATCATCGAATTCCGAAAAGCCGGTTATCGTCTGCCGAACGGTCAATCGCTTTTAGAAGACGTGAGTGTCGCTGTAGGCCGCGGCGAGACGTTGGCTTTGCTGGGCCGCAGCGGTGCCGGAAAGACGACGGCCCTCAAGCTGATAAATCGGATGCTCGACCCGAGCGACGGGGAAATTCTCGTTGAAGGTAAATCGACCCTCCGCTGGGATGCGATTGCGCTACGCCGGCATATCGGCTACGTCATACAAGAAATCGGCCTGTTTCCGCATTTCACGATCGAGCAGAACGTCTCCTTGATTCCGCGGCTCGAACAGTGGCCGGCAGAGCGAATTCGCGCGCGCGTGAAGGAACTCCTGAGCCTCGTAGGCCTCGATCCGGATACATTTTCGAGAAGATATCCGCACGAGCTGTCCGGAGGGCAGCGCCAGCGCGTAGGTATCGCGCGAGCGTTGGCTGTGGACCCGCCCATTTTATTGATGGACGAGCCATTCGGAGCCCTCGATCCGCTCACAACCGGCGAACTGCTCAAGGAGTTCCAGCAGCTTCAGCGGCGTCTGCGAAAAACGATTGTGATGGTAACTCATGATGTAGGCGAATCTCTGCTGCTTGCCACTCGGATCGCATTGCTCGACGGGGGAAAATTGGCCGGAATCTTTTCGGCCAGGGAGTTTTTGTCGGCTCAGGAGCCCGTGGCCGCTGCGTACGTTGCGAATTTTCGGATGTACGAAGAAGCCGAGAGGGCCAATGAGCCTCATTGATTTCTTTATTCGACATCAGCGCGAAATTGGGCAGGCGACGCTCGAACACATTTGGCTCGTCGGCATATCCATGCTGCTGGCGGTCGCCATCGGCGTTCCGCTCGGAATCATCGTCACGCGCCATCCCTGGCTTTCGAAGCCGATCCTGGGCGGAGCGAATATTGCCGAGACAATTCCCAGCCTCGCGCTATTCGGATTCCTGTTACCGGTGCCGTGGCTCGGGGCTCGCGCAGACCGTTTGGTGATCACCGCTCTGATGTTGTACGCACTGCTTCCCATTATTCGCAACACCTCTACAGGCATTAGCAGTGTGAATGTGGCGGTCAGGGAAGCGGCGCGCGGGATGGGGATGACGGAAAACCAGATTCTGTTCCAAGTCGAGCTTCCGCTTTCCGTGCCGACAATCCTCGCGGGCGTGCGCGTTGCGACCGTACTCACCATCGGCATCGCGACGATTGCGGCTGCGGTGGGCGCCGGCGGCCTGGGCGAATTCATTTTTCGCGGACTTGCAATGGTGAATGACCAGTTGATTCTCGCTGGAGCGATCCCGGCGGCTGCGCTCGCACTCCTGGCTGATTTTATATTGAGCTTGCTGGAGCGTAGGCTGCGGCCTGCGCAATCATGATTGCACGGCGAAGTTTTGCCATCGTTTGCCTGGTAGTTCTGCTCGCCTCCTGCTACAACGGCCGCCATGACACGATCGTCATCGGTTCTAAAAACTTTTCCGAGCAGGCGCTTCTTGCCGAAATCGTCGCGCAGCATCTTGAGGCTCGCCTTCATCGGCCGGTCATCAGGCGTTTTTATCTGGCTGGTTCCTACATTTGCCAGCAGGCGCTGCTCTCCGGCCGAATTGATGCGTACGTGGAATACACCGGCACGGCATTGACCGCGATTCTGCATGACCCGATTCAGAGCGACCCTTCGACCGTATTCGCTCGCGTGAAAAGCGAATATAAGCAGCGCTTTGGACTGGAGGTGATGCCTTCGCTCGGGTTCAATAATACGTTTGCTATCGTGGTGCGCGGTGAAGACGCCCGCCGATTGCATTTGAAGACCATTGACGACGCGAGGCCTTACACTCCGCAGTGGCGAGCCGGATTCGGATACGAATTCATGGAGCGTCCGGACGGATATGCCGGTCTTGCAAAAGTGTATGGGTTGGAATTTAGTTCGACGCCGCGCATCCTCGATCTGGGATTGCTCTATCGCGCGCTGCTGGATAAGCAGGTGGATTTAGTCGCCGGGAATTCTACCGACGGATTGCTCGCGGCACGCGATCTGGTGATCCTCGATGACGACAAACATTATTTTCCGCCCTACGAAGCGGTGCCCATCGTTCGCCAGGATACGCTCGCGCGTTT
>PLZZ01000143.1:9381-13914 GCA_003153585.1 Acidobacteriota bacterium
GCGAGTCTTCGGATTCTTGCAGTGCTTTGAAATGGGCTTCCAGCGCCGCGCAATATTGGTGCTCAGCCTCGAGTTCGGCCTGCAATTTTTTAACAAAAAGCTCGAGGCGGCGTAGCTCGTTGCGTAATTTCTGAATTTCCGCAGTTGATTGCGCCGGGGCGCGCGAGACAGCCGTCTCCGGAAGTGAACGGTTCCTGGCTGGGGCAGCCGGAGCCGGAGCCGGAGGAGCAAACGGCGGAGCAACCGTAACGGTTGCGGAAGCGTTCGCGGGATTCGGGGAAAACAAGCCGGTCAACGCACGTGACGCCATTCGCGATGATATCTCAGCCGCATCCTCGCTCTCGATCCCGCGAGGCGCTCCGGAAATTGTGGGATGCAGCAGGTTCTTGACGCGAACGATCAGATCCTGCGGTTGAAATGGCTTCCGTATCAACTCGTCGGCCTTCACCGCCGTCGCGCGCTCCGCAACCGAGCGGTTGACGACACCTGACATCAAAATTACCGGCGTCTTGCCGAATCGATAGTGCTGCTTGATAAATTCGCAAACTTCGTAACCGTCTTTGTCCGGCATGATCACGTCGGTAATCACCGCATCCGGAGCGATCTGGTTGAACTGCTCGAGCGCCGAAGCGGCGTCCGCGCAGGTGATCACGTGGATATTCTCCTTCCGAAAAGCGATCTTGATCACTTCGCGCATGGTGGCGCTATCGTCGATGAAATAGACCGTGGGAGTCCGCGCAGCTGTTGGGTTTTGTATTTCGCTCATGACACTTCCTTCTCGATCTCGTCGCGTTCGCCTTCGTCGAATTCTCGCATGGCATCAAGCAAAAGATCGGTGGCGGATCGCAGCACCGTCCGCTGCGCAGCGCTTGCTCCGTACACGAATTTGTAAACGCCCTTCGCGGCTCCCTGGCACGTTTTGACGATTTCTGTTACGGCTTCGTCCCCAAACGCCGTCCCGCACTCGGCGTGAAAAATTTGTCCGGCCTCGAAAAAAATGATGCCATCAGTCTCGCCGGCGTTGACGTGCAGGCCCCCTGTTTGGCGCGCCTGTTCGAGCATCTGGATCACACCCGGGAGATCCAGATGCGAAAGACTGCCGCTCAAGTCCGTGTCGGCGGTCGACAGCATCTGCGTGGGCTGAAAGCCCTCCTGCCGGCTCAAAAGAAAACTCCGCACATGCGCCGCAATGTCCGCAGGGGACCGGCGCCGGTCCACGAAATCATCGCAACCCGCGCGATATGCTTCTAGCAACGCCTGATCTCCTCCCCCTCCTCCGATTGCGATCAGCGGAATGTTTGCAGTCTTAGGATCCGCGCGCAGAATGGGGGCCATTTCGAGCGCGCCCATGTCGCGCAAGTTCGTAGCGCAAAGGATCGCGGTAGGAGCATTCCATTCGAGCATGGTAAGCGCGTACGCTGCCTGCGTGCTCGGGACGATTTCGAAGCCCTGCTGCTGCAAAGCATCAGTTAGACGTTTTGAAAAATAGACATTGCTGTCGATCAGCAGAATCTTCGGGAGATTTGGCAGCACGCTCATCCCCGGGGCTCCGCGTAACCCAACTCATTCGGCTCGGCAGGCGCCGATGTCACCAGTGCGTTCAAGTCCAGAACCTCGATATTCTCTTCTCCGATCGCCAGCCTGCCCGAAATATATTTTGGACTGCTCGCGTCTGAGGGTTGTATCGGAGCAGTCACAAGCTCGCATTCGCCGTCTACTGGAATTGCGCTAGCCTCACTAAATGAGCCGAACTCGCGAGATGCCACCAGATAAAACCGGTGCGCTGGAGAATTTTTGCCGGCTAATATCCGGCTGACGTCATATACCGGCACGATTCGGCCACGTCGGACGATTACTCCCGCTACCAAAGGCGAGGTCTGCGGAAATTGGTGCAGCCGGACTGGCGGCGCCAGCTCTGAAACGGTCGCAGCAGACATCGCAAATCGACGGTCTCCAATTTGGACTAGGACGTATGATTTGGCATTCGTGTTGTCGCTGCCGCTCATATCTGTATGGCCCCTTCCAACGATTGATGTGACGCTGCTTCCGCCATTGCACCGTCGAGCCGCTGAAAGTCATTCGCCGTCAAAAATCCCGTCGGACTGACCACCGGTATCACCTGGTCCTCGACGTACGCCAACCCGCGATACCATTGGCATTCCGCGCCAATAAAAGCTCGCGGCAGAGCGTGGATCGCCGCAATTTCCGTCATGCGTTCGATTTTGTCCACGAGCACGGCCACGCGAATTTGCCTCAAGATCAGAACTAACGTGGGCCGCACCACTCTTAATCCGAAGTGCGCGCACGCGTTCACCACAAAGTATGTTCTGTGGTTACGCTCGATTGTGTGGCGCACCTTCGGAATTTCCTGCTGTTCTATCTCTAAAGCCGCGCCCAAACTGTCTGTACTTCGAATTTCCTGCACCGAATCTGCAGCGATGGCAAATAGCTGGTTCGCCACGGTGAACAGAATCACCGCTTCCGACCGCCGAATCCGGCGCGATTTTGCCGGCTCCTGGGCAGCAATCTTCATGACGCTCCCACCGGAACTAACTTGCAGAATTTCGTTGCGCGCCTTTCGATCGCCGCGCTGATTTCGTTTATATCCACCACTTCGTCCACGGCGCCCGTCTTAATGGCCTCCGCGGGCATGCCGAAGATCACGGAAGACGCCTCATCCTGAGCTATCACGTAGCCGCTGTTGGCTTTCACCGACTTCACACCCTTTGCGGCATCGTTACCCATGCCGGTTAGCACCACGGCGATAGCCATAAGCCGCGAATATGCCGCGACTGTTTCAAGCGCAGCGTTCGCGCAGGGAAGGTAACCTTCGATTCTCATCCCCGGGTCCAGCACAATTTTTCCGGTGGGGGAAACTCTCAGGTGATGCGAACCCGGACACAGATAAATTATGCCTGGCTGCACGGACTCGTTCGCCTCCGCCTCTTTCACCGTTAATTGCGAAACCTCGGCGAGCTGCAGCGCAAAAGGCTTTGTAAACGCTGCCGGCATATGCAGCACCAAAAGCACAGCTCCCGGAAAATCTTTCGGCAACCCCGCGACCACTCGCATCACTGCGGCCGGTCCGCCCGTGGACGCCGCGATAACCACAATCGGAAATTTTCCGCCGTTCTGATACGCAACCGGCGCATCGGCCCCGGATTTCCTATTGGCTGGAACATCCACCGGCGGAGTCGGGGCTTTCCCGCGTGTCGCGGTACGCACTACGCGAACCTTCGCGGCCATTTTGAGCTTACGAGTCAGTTCGTCGCGCACGCTGCGCATATCCAAATCGATACCGCTGGAAGGTTTGGGAACGAAATCAATTGCGCCCAGCTCGAGCGCTCGCAAAGTGCTCGAAGCGCCTTCTCGAGATTCAGAACTCACGATGACGATCGGTCTGGGATGCTGCGACATGATCATTTCGGTGGCTTGTAAGCCATCCACGTGCGGCATATTGATGTCCATGGTGATCACGTCGGGCCGCAACGATTCCGCGAGCGCCACCGCGTCGCGCCCGTCGCGGGCTTGCCCCGCCACTTCGAGCTGAGGATCGGCGTTTATGATCTCCTGAAGCACCTTGCACATAAACGCGGAGTCATCCACCACCAACACTCGAATTTTCTTTTCAGGGCTCTTAATCATTTCAATCCTGCTGCACCGGCACCCTCAGCGCTGGCCGGCCCTTCGGTTTCACCGGGTCAATCAAACCTTCGATGGTCGAAATCAACTGATCTTCCTGCACCGGCTTGGTTAAGAATCCGGAAGCACCTTCTTTCATGGCGCGATCGCGATGCTTTGCACCTGCTCGAGAGGTAACCACGAGCACGGGAATCCGCCGCGTCACCGGATCCTGACGGAGATGCGCCAGCAGTTCGTAACCGTTCATGCGCGGCATTTCTAGATCGGTGATCAGCAGATGACACCCAAATTCCGCGATGATTTCGGAGGCTTCCAGGCCATCAGAAGCGAGCTTCACGCGATACCCTGCTTTTTCGAGCATGCGTCCGACAAACTTTCTGACGCTGATGGAATCATCCGCAACCACCACAACGCGATCATTTTCCACCGGGTCAACCGCTGCCGCCGGGATGTTTCCAGCAGCTACCGCTTCCGCCCCCGGCGCAAACACGCGCGCGGCCGGAGAAGACGAGGGCAGGGCGTGGCGTTCCGCTGTATCGTTCGAAACCAATCGATTCAAATCAATGAGCAGAATCAAACTTCCATCCGGCGCAATTGTGGTACCGGGGAAGAGTTTTACCCGCCGCAAATAATTTCCCAGGTTCTTGATAACGATTTCGTCTTTGCCCAAAACTTCTTCGACCACCACGCCCACCTGCTTGCCGGCTACCTTTACGATGACCATGTGAAAATAGCCGTTCACCGGTTCGAGCGGAGGAAGCGCAAGCTGCAGATCGAGCCGGACAACTTCCGTGACCACATCGCGCACACGCGTGAGGAGCCTGCCGCCCACATCTTCGATTTCCGCCGGCTTTAGGCGACGAATTTCTTCAATCACTGCCAGCGGCAAGG
>PLZZ01000184.1 GCA_003153585.1 Acidobacteriota bacterium
CGCGCGATGGGCGACGACATGCCCAAGTATTTGAACTCGCCCGAGACGCCCATCTATTCGAAGAGCAACGTTCTTTATCATCTCGACCGGGCCAAGGAGGCCCTGCGGCAAAATGATTTCGGCATTTTGGTCGAGGGGTACATGGATGCTATTGCTGTAGCGCGGGCTGGAATCGCGAACGTGATCGCCAGTTGCGGAACGAGTCTTGCGGAGCCACAGATAAAATTGCTCGGCCGCTTCACGCGGCGAGTCGTCGTGAATTACGATCCAGATACAGCGGGACACGCGGCTACAGAGCGCTCCCTGATCCTTCTGCTCGAAAAAGAGTTTGACGTCCGAGTGCTTGCGCTTCCGGGCGGCGCCGATCCTGACAAATTCCTGAAAGAGCAGGGCGCCGAGGCTTACAAGAAACTTTTGACGCAAGCTCCGCCGTACCTGGACTATCTGATTGGCCGCGCGCGTTTGATGGATCGCACCACCGCGAACGGACGGGTGGCGGCTCTCAATTTTCTGATGCCATACATCCAACGGCTTCCCAACGGGCTGCTGCGCTCGGAATGGGCCACGCGCATCGCTTCCGAACTGCACGTGGACGAGCCTGTCTTGCGGGAAGCGCTTCGCCGGGCGGCCACTGAACGCCGCAGCGAAGTGAAGCCGAAAGCCGAATTGCTGGGCCCGAGCGTTAAGGGCGCTGAACGCCGCTTAATTCACATGCTGGCAGAAGCGGATGGCTTCCGCGAAAAACTTGCCCACGAAATTGTTTCCAGTGGACTGCATCGAGGTCTGGAGACCGAGAAGATATTCGATTTGCTGATCGCCAAGGCGGGCGAGCGCTCCGATCCGGCCACTTTCGCTGAAGCTCTGGATGAAAGGGACCGGCGCATGCTGTTTGAGATTTTCTTTGAATCTTTCTCGGAACACACCTGGGACGAAGCGGAAAGCTGCCTGAGTGTGCTCCGCAACAGGCGCGTGGAGCAAGAGCTGGCCGAATTGCAACAGCAGCTGGAAGCAAAACCTGCAGCAGAGGACTTACGGCGGATCATAACCCGGCGGTTAGAATTGCAAAAACTCTTGGCAGGCCAATGAGTTACGGCATTTGATTGACCGCTGTGGCGTGTATGTTATATATTCGTAAGGTTTTGGATGAAACGAAGAGCGCGCGACGAGCATCATATAGATGCGGGAGAAGCGGCGCGGACTCGGCGGGTACGGCGCAGGGGCCAGGAACGGTTCAAATCGTCGTAAAAACAACAGTTTATTCGTGAACATCGCAAAGGTGTGCCGGGGTGTCTAGTGCCGGCCACTCTCCGCTTTGGACACCGCCCCATGCGCGCCGCTGGGTTCAGCAGAGGGAGGAAGCGTGACGGTAGCTCTTGAAGAGAAATACGACCAGGTACGACAACTCATCGCGATGGGCAAGGAGCGTGGTTACTTGCTCTACGATGAGGTGAACGATATTTTGCCGCCCGAGGTTCACTCCTCGGAGGAAATTGACGATTTGCTCTCTACTTTCGAGCGCTACGGCATTGATGTGTATGAAGACCTTTCCAGTGCAAAAGCTGCGCTGGCAGCGGCAGATCCTTCCGATACGGCGGAAGTAAAAGAAGAGCCCGCTTCGTCGGCTTCCGAAGACGGCGAGCTGGATCTGACCCCCGGAACCCTCGAGAAGACGAACGACCCTGTCCGGATGTATCTGCGCGAAATGGGCACCGTGCCGTTGCTGACGCGTGAAGGTGAAGTGGCGATCGCGAAGCGAATCGAACGCGGCCAGTTGCTAGTGCTGAAAACGATCACTCGCGCTCCGCTTATCTTGAAGGAACTTCTGCAGGTTGGCGAAGACGTGCGCAACGGATCGCGTTCGATCAAGGAAATCGTTCAATTCGACGACGAAGAATTGACAGAAGAAAAAATCGAGCAGAAGACAAAAGAGACGCTTAAGCAGATCGACAAAGTTGCCAAGCTTTATCTGGTAGCGATAAAGCAGGCGGCCAAGCTGGACAAGATTCCGCGGTCGAAAAAGCGTCCCTACCTTCGAGCGCGCTATACGCTGGCGCGGACGCGTGTGGAGATGTCGAATCGCTTCCGGGAGCTGGACTTTAATCCGCTGGAAAAGAAACGCCTGATTGAAAAGATTCGGCAGACGGTCGAGCGCGTTCATTTTCTCGAACGCGATACGGTCAAACTCGAGCGCCGCGTGGAAGCTTCCAAGGGCGACGTGCAGGCGGAAGCGCGCAAGGACCTGAGAAATCGCCGACAGGAACTCAGCGAAATCGAGCTTGCGAGCGAAGTGAGTCCTACCGAACTGAAGCGGGCGCTTCAGGTGATTCTTCGGGGCGAAGCGGAAGCGGAACAAGCGAAAAAAGAATTAATCGAAGCAAACTTGCGATTGGTAGTTTCCATCGCGAAGAAATACACGAACCGCGGCCTGCAGTTTCTCGACCTGATTCAGGAAGGCAACATCGNNTGGTGGATCCGCCAGGCCATTACGCGCGCTATCGCCGATCAAGCGCGCACCATCCGCATTCCCGTGCACATGATCGAAACGATCAACAAGCTGGTCCGCACGCAGCGGCAGCTGGTGCAGGAACTCGGCCGGGAGCCTACCTCGGAAGAGATTGCGAAGCGCATGGATATTCCGGTCGCCAAGGTGCGCAAGATTTTGAAGATTGCGCAGGAGCCTATTTCGCTCGAAACTCCGATCGGCGAAGAGGAAGATTCGCATCTCGGCGATTTCATCGAGGATAAGGCAGTCGTCTCGCCCTCGGACGCGGTAATCAATCTGAGCTTGAAGGAACAGACGTCGTCCGTATTGAAGACGCTAACACCGCGGGAAGAAAAAGTGATCAAGATGCGTTTCGGTCTGGATGATGGCAGCGAGCATACGCTCGAAGAAGTGGGGCAGTCCTTTGCCGTCACTCGCGAGCGCATTCGCCAGATCGAAGCGAAAGCTTTGCGCAAGCTACGGCACCCCTCGCGCTCGCGCAAGCTCCGCGCTTTCTTGGAAGGTTCCGCGAACGATTACTAAATTTGCGGAGCCTTGAATTCGGCGATTACTTCAATCTTTCCGATAATGTTTCGGTTGAATTCTGCAAGTTCTTCTGCCGGAATCCAGTACTCCTTGTGAATAGCACTGCCAACCGTTTTAACGTCGAACTGCGAAAGATATTCCGTACGCACGAGAAAGCGGGTTACGAACCCGCCTCCGATCGTGGGATTCTTCGCGTTCCAATCGCGAGCGATCTGAGTTGCGTATTCCTCGTTTTGCACCGGGTAGAAGTATGGCTGCCCTTCGAGTCTCGACGGGAACTCTAGAAACCCCGACCTTTGAATCAGAGCTAGCTCTTGCGGGCCCACTGGCCTGAATAGCACTGTCGTACGGCTATCGGGGCTCATGAGTTTCACGTATTCAGAAGGGTTTCGAGGCGATTCAGCGCATTGAACCAGTAGGACTTCATCTTCGCGGATTCCGCCGAACTGGCCAGCTTCATGTGATCGACGGCGGCCTGGCTCTTGTCCGGTCCCTTAGCATAAAAATTCACGCTCAACCGGCTTTTACCGTTGTCCCATTTTGCGCGAAGGGATTTATTCGGCGTCGCGGTTGTGATTTCCATTTTTGCATCGGGTAGCCAACGAAGCCGGAGCTTTTCTTCGGTCCAGGCTTCGTAGAGCTTGGACATGGGCACGCTTAGCGTACGGCTTCCGGATGCTGCAAATTCACCGTCGCACTTCTGGAATTTTTCGCGGATGCCGCGCGCGTGCTCGTAATCGACAGCGACCATCTGGCACCACCAAGGTCCTACTTTTTGTTCGTCGCGAAGGTAAGCCGAAATGTCCTTGTGTTGCCACTTTTTTGCACCGGCTTGGTCCAGGGTTTTGAACCACTCCGCCCACGTTTTGCCGGTTCTCTCCTTCACCGCTTCGTCGCTCATCCGTTTTGATTCCCGTGGTTTTCTCATCGCAACGGTCTCCTTCGCAATTTTCTCTCCTGTCCTCAAGAAACACAGGTCCCAGAGCCTAATTCTATTTTTGCTGCTGTGCCGTGGACCAATTCACGGCGGAGCCGTATTCGTACACGAGCTGGGCGCCGCGGTCGGCCCCGAAAATAACTAATACTGCGAGGATGCTGAGGCCGAGCAGCATAAATTTCCTCAATTGAGCGGTAAAGTTCTGCCGCACCGAAAAAGCAAAAATGCAAAGAGCAAGGCCGAGGCTGGTCGATACGAGCATCAATGCCTGGTGGATTCCCACGATACGCTGGGCAACTCCCGGAGGCGCGGAGTTTTCCGCAGCGAGGCCCGTCAACGCCGTCACAACCGCAGCCAGCGTGCCAAGATAGAGCATCCTGGACGCAGTGCGCTGCATTTCGTCACTCGCGCGCCAAACAGCCAACAGCTCGAACAACAGCGCGGCGAACCAAAGGGCGATAGGAAAATGAACGAAGATTGGATGATAATTCAGCGCCGCTTTTAAGCCTGGGAGCATAGAGCTTACCTCCTCACGGAGTTGGAGATGCTTGACAGCGCATTATGTGTCAGCGCCTCAGCCAGGTAAATAGGTGTATGATTCGCCGCAATTGTTGCGTGTAATTCTGCGGGGGACTTCCTGCGATGAAATGGGCTCTCTGGACGCTGGGAATAATTGTCGCGTTGATTGCGACGGTCTTGCTAATCGGCTCATTGCTGCCCAAGCAGCACAGCGCTACGCGCGCGTCGAGTTTTCATCGGCCGCCGGATGCAATCTGGAGCGCGATCACCGATTACTCGAAGTTTCCCGAATGGCGTAAGAGCGTGACGCGCGTAGAGGCGCTGCCTTCAGCGAACGGCAACCCATCGTGGCGCGAATTCGACAAATACGATCACTCGCTCCCTTTCGAAATTGATGAGTCGAAGCCGCCGCAACGCCTTGTGACGCGCATTGCTGATCCGAACCTGCCTTTCGGCGGGACTTGGACATACGAGCTCACTCCACAGGCGGACGGTAGCACAATGCTACGCATCACTGAAAATGGTGAGATTCGCAATATTTTCTTTCGTTTCGTGTCTCGTTTTCTCATGGGATACACCAAAACGATGGAAGATTATCTCAACGCCCTGGGCCAGAAATTCGGTGAAAAGACAACTGTGAAAAACTAGACGATGCCGGCAAAAGACCCGTCAAAAGTGCGTGTCCCTGAACGAGATTACTCGCACCGCACTCTTATAGATAAAGTCGGAGTGAAGCCGGGCCAGCGCATCGCCGTACTGGGCGTGGAAGACACGGAATTCCTGAGGGATCTGGCGGCCAGCGTTCCGGAATATTCGCGCGGAAATCGCATCAGCAACGCGGACTTAATCTTCTTCTCCGCAGAAGCTCGAGAAGACCTCTCGCAGTTAAAATCTCTCTCTCGTTTAATTTCAAAATCGGGCGGAATTTGGGTGGTTTATCCGCGAGGCCAAAAACACATTCGCGAAATCGACGTTATTAATGCCGGGAAATCAGCCGGACTCACCGACAACAAAGTGTGCCGCTTCTCTGGCACACACACAGCTCTCCGCTTTGTCATACCTCTAGCAAAACGCTAAACGCCTCGGTTCCTCGGGTTCGGCATAAATCCGGTCAGCCGGAGGCGCGCTTGGCATTCCTGCATTGCTTTGAAGAATACGGGGCCGAAATTTTCGCTGCTGCGCTCGCGGTGCGCCTTATCATGTTCCTATGGCGGTAAGGCTCGATGTCCGCAAACTTACGGTGGAATTGCCGACGCAGACCGGCTGGGTGCGGCCGGTGAACGAGGTATCTTTCACGCTCGGCGAAGGTGAAGCACTGGGCATTGTCGGGGAATCCGGCTCGGGCAAAACCATGCTTTCGCTGGCGCTGATGGGCCTGGAACCGCCCGGAGCGCGGAAGAAAGGCGAAGCATGGCTGCACGAACGCGACGGAGCTTCAGATTCGCGCGGAATAAATCTTATCGGTGCGTCGGCCGATGAAATGCGCGCGCTGCGCGGTCGCGAAATTGCCATGATTTTCCAGGAGCCGATGACGGCGCTTAATCCCGTGACGCGGGTGGGCTCGCAGATTGAAGAAGCGATCCGCGTTCACGAAAGCGGCGCAGGTAAAAACGACATTCACCAGCGCGCAATTCGAGCGCTCGAACAGGCCGCGTTATCCGAACCGGAACTGCGCGCGCGGCAATATCCGCATCAGCTTTCGGGCGGCCTGCGACAGCGCGTGATGATAGCGATGGCGTTGGCACCCGGCCCGGGAATTCTAATCGCGGACGAACCCTCCACTGCTCTGGACGTGACGGTGCAAAAGCAAATTCTTGAATTGCTGGCCAAGTTGCGCAAGGAGCTCCAGCTTTCGCTGCTTTTTATCACGCACGATCTCGGAGTGGTTGCGCAGGTTGCCGATAGGATCATCGTGATGTATGCGGGCCGGATTGTGGAGGACGGCCCGACGATGGAAGTGCTGCGNNCCGGGCTGCGCGTTTGCGCCGCGGTGTCCTTACCGTGTGGCTGAGTGTGAGGCCGCGATGCCGGAGCTTCGGCCGGCAAGTAAAAATCATAGCGCGAGGTGTATTCTCGTTCCATGTGCGCAGCAAACGATAACGAACTGAAGGCGCTTGTACGCGAACGATTCACGCGCACCGCNNACGATCGCGCGGTCGATCTGGCCTGCGGACCGGGAACACTCGCGCTGCGATTTGCTCGCCACGTGCGATCGATCTGCGCGCTCGACCTTACTCCCGCAATTCTCGCGCGTGCTCGCAGCAATGCAGCTAAGGATGGGCTCGCCAACCTTGTTTGCGTTCTTGGAGACGCGCAAGCTCTACCGTTTGCGGACGGCGCTCTCGACCTAGCCGTCACCAGCTATAGCCTGCACCACATTTCAGATCCGGCGAAGGTCCTCAATGAAATGGCGCGGGTGGTAAAGCCCGGCGGACGCGTGGGAGTGCTCGACATCGTGGTGCCGGAAACCCCAAAGATTCGCGAGCTGAATCATCGAATTGAGTACATCCGCGACAACTCGCATGCGCGTTCTCTTGCGCGAAGCGATTTCGAGCGGAATTTTGGCGCTGCAGGGTTGCGTATCGTTGCGACCGAAGTACACGGGCATCCACGGACGTTCGATCACTGGATGCACGTCGCCGGATGGAAGCGCACGGACGCTGTATACATAGAAGCTCGCCGGTTGATGGAATCCTCGATGGCGGATGACGGCGCAGATTTTCATCCCAGATTCGAACCTGCCGACGTAATAAAGCCCGGTGACGAACCCGAAATCTACATGGTCAACACTGGAATTTATATCGCTGCCGAGAAGATTTGAATGCAAGGCGAAACGCTTCTCGACGCCCGCAATCTCAGGAAATCGTATCCCATTTCGACAGGCGCGTTCACGAAATCCAAGCGCCGGACGATCGCCGTGGACGATGTGAGCTTTGCGCTCGAGCGCGGAGAAACATTGGGGATTGTGGGCGAATCAGGATGCGGAAAAACGACGCTCGCGCGAATGCTATTGCGGCTGATCGAGCCGGACTCGGGTGAGATTCGTTTTCGCGGCCAGAATTGGCTCGGCGCGCGCGGTACGGAGTTGCGAACGCTGCGACGCCGAATGCAAATGGTGTTTCAGGATCCGGTCGCGTCGCTGAACCCACGGATGCGCGTGGGAGCGATTATCGGCGAGCCGCTGGCCGTCCATGAGCCGGACCTGTCGCGTACGAAGCGCCGCGAGCGCGTGGCGGAAATTCTGGAAGCAGTCGGGCTCGGCGCCGAATCACTGGATCGCTTTCCGCATGAATTCTCCGGAGGCCAACGCCAGCGAATTGGGATCGCGCGAGCTTTGATACTGAGACCGGAGCTTGTAATCGCAGACGAGCCGGTTTCGGCGCTGGATGTTTCGGTCGGAGCGCAAATTCTGGAATTGCTGGCTCGTCTCCAGCGAGAATTCTCTCTCACCTTGATTCTCATTTCGCACAGTCTTCCCGTGGTCGCGCAACTCGCCACGCGAGTCGCGGTGATGCGAAGCGGACGAATCGTCGAAATCGGGGCAGCCGACCAAGTGCTCGGCGCCCCGA
>PLZZ01000134.1:0-38804 GCA_003153585.1 Acidobacteriota bacterium
GCGGCTTTGGCCCGTTCCGGATCAAGGAATATGTGGCCCAGAATTACGTTTCCGCCGCTTTTCAGCGCCGCAGCGAAAGCCGCGTCCTGATCGCTCGCAATTTCCAGCTCTTTTACCTGCTTCAAGACATTCGGTGACAGGGAAGGACCGATGTTTTGCTGTAATTCTTTCAGCGCCTGCACCGCCGAGTTGCTCTCCGGAGTCGGGAACGTCGCGTCAAAGGCGATAATGCGAGCGCCGTCCGCATTCAATCGACTGACTAGAAGTGCGTAGTCCTTCCGTGGCAGGGGAAACGAATTGATTTTTTGCAGTGTATTTTCGTCAATACCGACTATAACGATACGGCTGTCAGGCGGACGTTTGCCGCGTAGCTCGAACCGCAAGTCCAAAGAGCTCTGCTCGATATTCTGGAGAAAAACGAAGCCCGCGCGGTTGTCCGCGCTGAGGCCGGAGAACGCGAACAGCGCGAGTCCCGCCAGGGTTACCAGCAGGGCCAGGCCCAAGTCGATTTGGCTACGCGAGAACTCTCTCAGCCACGCCGACCACCGCTGTGCCTTCAGTTTCATAAGCATCGCAACCGCGAAGCCGCCTTCGCGGAAGTTCTTCTTGGCCTACTGAGGCGGTATTCCTGCGAACTATCCGCAATGCCTGTTATTTAACGCCGTCGGATGCGTTAGCCCTTGTTCTCGGCGGCGTAGTATTGCCGGTGCCCACTGCAAGACCCACGCTGAGCCCCACCGCGATCGCAGTTCCGATCAGAAGATTTCGCAGCACATGGCCATGCGCCTGATAAGTGGGAGGCGCATTCTCATTCGTATCCGTGGCCAACTGGCTGCTCTGTTTTACCGCGGGCGGCGTTGACTCGGTTTGAAAACCACCCGGAGGAATGTGTGAGACGATTACGACCATTTGCCCCGCGCCCACGCTGATCGAATTTCCATTCGAACTTTGTCCCGAGTTGTTCTGCGCTTGTGCGTTGGCCCTCGGTGTCACCAGGACCGTTCCTTCGTAACAAATAACGGTTGTTTTGCCGTGCTCGAACGCGGCGTAGAAGTGCGTGCCGATTACGCCGATGACGGCGTTGGGAGTCGTCACCTCGAATTTGCCCCCCGGCTTGGTGATCTTCACTACCTGGCTCCGCATCTTGCCAAAATTCATTTCAAGCGAAGTCTGCTGGGATGCGCCGTCGTGCTGCACGATGCGCAGCTCGGTATCCGAACCCAGGCTCACCATCGAACCATCATCTAAACCGGCCCGGACGCGCCCCGAATGCGCAGTCTTCAGCAAGTCATTCCATTGCAGTTGGTCCTGCACTTTGGCAGGCTGCGCGTTGCGGCTAGCCGCCGGAATAAGTGCATTGATCTGACCGGCATGCTGTCCCGCGGACTGCGGGCTGGCCTGCACCGGAAAGGAACACAGTAGCAAGCAAAGTGGCCCCACAAGGAGCTGTTTAAGTGAGTTCATGTTATTTCCTATTTTGAAATGAGCTTCGTAACTCCAATTTTGGCAGAGGCCTTCGGGAAGTCAACGTGGGAAGAAGGGGAGTGTCGCCAAAACGCTCA
Source organism: Acidobacteriota bacterium (assembly GCA_003153585.1). Taxonomy (GTDB): domain Bacteria; phylum Acidobacteriota; class Terriglobia; order Acidiferrales; family UBA7541; genus Palsa-295. Next base: position 1,563 of record PLZZ01000134.1, read on the forward strand.
CATCGGATAGGAACGGCGGCTAGTCGCTCTCGTTCGCGGGTGGCCAACACGCCATCCGCGTGTTAGAGTCTCCTTCCCAACCCTATGCTCGCGTATCTTTGCGGTCCCATCGAATTCGCCGAAGATGGCGGCAGACTCTGGCGTCGTAAGCTGGCGCCCTTCCTTCGGGACCAGCTCGGTCATCGCGTGTATGACCCGGCCGAAGACGAGAGAAAGAATCTTTCCGAGGAAGAAGCCGCTCACTTTCGCGAATGGAAAACCGCTGACCTCGACCGCTTCCGCCGCGCCGTGCGCAAGATCATAGCCTTCGATCTGGATCTGATAGAGAACAAGGCGGACTACGTAATCTGCTATTGGCCGTCGGAAAATGCCCACAGTGGCGGCACTTCTGCCGAGTTGACCGTGGCGCATCGCAAAGGCATTCCTGTGTATCTTGTCACGCCGATTGCGGTAGATCAGGTAAGCGGCTGGATGCTCGCATGTTCCGATCAGGTGTTCACATCCATCGAGGGCTTGAAGGAATTTCTGGTAGCACGATTCGCTCGCGAGAAACAAACTCTCCTCTGGAAATGAAATGGCGTTCGCTCGGCCCGCTCCGAACGCCCTCCCTACCAACGAAGCAGCAAAAAAGAGTACATCTCGTCAGCGCATGCTGTCCCTGATAGAATCCGCGCCGCATGGAAAAAATCATGATCGCCGTTGGCAGCACCCGCCGTCCGAAACTGGACGCAGTCTCGGAAGCTCTCACATCGTTCGGCCACTTTCTCAGTGAGAACGGACAATTTGAGGTTACCGGAGTCGAGGTTCCGAGCGGTGTCCGCCACACGCCATTAACACGCGAAGACCTGATGGCTGGCGCGCGTCAGCGCGCAGAAGCCCTCGAGCGCATCGCGAACCAAAAAAATGAGCCCTGGGAATACTTCGTCGGCCTGGAAGGAGGCCTTGACGTCATTCGCGACGGCGACGCGCGTTGTGTTTTTCTCGAGAACTGGGCCTACGTAAAAGANNTGTCCAACGCGATTGACGCTTTTGCCGGAGGCCACGGCATTCGCGACGCGCAAGGCGCTTGGGGCGTCCTCACGCGCAATATCATCACGCGTCAGGACGCTTTCCGCGTCGCCGTGATCAATGCCTTTGCGCCCTTTTTCAACCGCGCGATCTATTCGCTAAACGCGGAGCGCGAGTCGTTGTAGCCCCGGGGCAGTTATCCGGCCTTCATCTGTGCTAGCCTGATAAGACAAGGGGGAAGCGTGGATATCGTCAAGGGCAACATGGGCTGGATCGAAGTGGTCGTCGGGCCGATGTTTTCCGGCAAGAGCGAGGAACTCATTCGCCGCCTGCGTCGCGCGGAAATTGCGAAACAGCGCGTCCAGATTTTCAAGCCGGTAATTGACCAGCGCTACGCCAAGAACGGAATCGTCTCCCACTCCGGCTTGGAGCTGGATTCGGAGCTGGTGCAAACCGGTGAAGATATTCTCTCGAAGGTCGCTCCGCGCACCGAAGTCGTCGGTATCGACGAAGCGCAATTTCTCGGTGAAAGCGTCGTGGAGAGCTGCGTAAAGCTCGCCGATCTGGGCAAGCGTGTGATCGTCGCGGGCCTCGATACCGATTTCATGGGCCGCCCCTTCGAGCCCATGCCGCGCCTGCTGGCCGTTGCCGAAGAAATTACAAAATTGCTGGCGATCTGCATGCGTTGCGGTAATCCGGCCGTGCACACGCAGCGGCTGGTGGCGTCGGAAGAGTTGATCGTGGTAGGCGCGGGCGGAATGTACGAAGCGCGTTGCCGGCGCTGCTTTGAGCCGCAGCTCGCATTGCAGAAGGTCGAAGAGGAGAAATTGGCACCGGCGCCGAAAGCTCGCGCAGCGGGTTGATTTGCCGTTCGCTCTGCAACCATCCGCCCCCGCGAAGAATCCATATTCACCTGAGCGGCAAAAAGCCCTAAAATAGGTGCTGGTCAGGCTGCCATGTATATCCGCCAAATTATCCTCCTTGGTGCCGCGCTTGCTATCAGCGCGGATCGAGCGGACATCAATCGGTATCGCACGCCCGTGCTTCCCGACGCTCCCATCCCGAACTCTTTGCCCGACTCCGGCCGCTCTACCGATTTGTTCGGCCCGGCCGTTTTCATCTCCGTGGTCGAGCAGTCGCCCAACAAGCAAACGCCGCTGCAACCCCAGTCGCGCCTCGAAATCGTCCGCTACGTCTCGGGGGAATTTGCGAAAGTCGTGTCGCCGATTCCTGCGGGAAGAAAAGGATTCAGAATCCCGGTCGGCCAGAAGCTGGATGACAAAGAACTCAGGAACGCGCTGCGTCATGAAGGCGCCGCGGTAAATACAGGCGAAACCGTCCAAGTGACGAATATTGAATTTCGCGCGAAAGAAATAGTCGTGCAGGTGAATGGCGGTGCAAGAAAACATTTCAATTTGCGCGAGCACGTTCAGATCAGCGCCGGAGGTTCCACGAACCCGCTGCCGTCCGGCCCGCAACAGAGGCCCGGCGGGACGCTGATTCTTGATTACGGCAAGCCTGTGCCGGACATGAGCGCCGATGATGTGATGACTGCGCTGCAAGCCTTCCTGAGTTTTTCCAAGGAGCAATCCGCGGCCGTGAACTGGGTAGATACATTGCCGCCACAGTTTAGAGACGCGATCAAAGATCAAAAAGCCGTTGCGGGCATGGACCACGAGATGGTGCTTGCGGCTCTGGGACGGCCGGATCACAAGGTACGCGAGCGCGATCCGGACGGCACGGAGACGGAAGATTGGATTTACGGCAATCCTCCCGCACGCACAGTCTTTGTCACCTTTACCGGGGATAAGGTCATCCGCGTAAAGGAATTCGATTGACCGCGTTGACTTTTCTCGTTCTGCGCCCTAGCATCACCGTTCGTAAATACCTGCGGACGGGTTTGTCTCTGTCCGTATCCATCGCGTGTGCCCGGAGGGCGAATGTCGATTAAGGTCGGAATTAACGGGTTCGGACGTATCGGTCGCAATATTTTCCGCGCCGCGATGGAAGATCCGGCCATAGAAATTGTAGCCGTCAACGACATCACCGACTCCAAAACCCTGGCGCATCTGCTGAAATACGATTCAATTTTGGGCAACCTTCCTAATAAAGTTACGCATACGGAAGACACCATCGCGGTCGACGGCAAAGCATTCAAAGTTTTCCGCGTGAAGGATCCCGGAGAAATTGATTGGACATCCGTGGGCGCATCGATCGTTGTTGAATCCACGGGACTATTCACTGCCGGCGCCAACGCGCGCAAGCACATCCGCGGCTCGGTGAAAAAAGTAATCATTTCCGCCCCGGCCACGGATCCGGACGCCACCTTCGTTCTCGGCGTGAACGACAAATCCTACGATCCGGCGAAGCATCACGTCATTTCTAACGCGTCTTGTACCACAAATTGCCTCGCCCCGGTCGCTAAGGTGATTCATGAAACCTTCGGAATAAACGTCGGAACCATGACCACTATCCATTCCTACACCAATGATCAAAAACTTCTCGACCTGCCGCATCCGGACCTCCGGCGCGCGCGTGCCGCTGCGCTTTCCATGATTCCCACTTCCACCGGCGCCGCGAAAGCTCTTCACCTCGTGATTCCCGAACTCAAGGGAAAGCTGGATGGTTTTTCGCTGCGTGTGCCCACGCCCAATGTCAGCGTCGTGGATTTGACGGTGATGACGGATAAGCCCGCGACGGTCGAGAGCGTAAACGCGGCACTGAAGAAGGCAGCCGAAGGCCCTATGAAGGGCATCCTGGCCTATACCGATGAAGAATTGGTCTCCATCGACTTCCGCGGCAATCCGAATTCTTCGATTGTGGATTCCGGCTACACGCGCGTGGTCGGCACGAACTGCGTGAAGATCCTCGCGTGGTACGACAACGAGTGGGGCTACTCGAGCCGCTGCCGCGACTTGATTAAACTTCTTGCCGCGCGGCTCTAATTTTCCTGACAACAGACATTGCAACCCGTCATCATCGCTCCAAGCATGAATAAGCTATCCATTCGCGATCTTGAAATGTCCGGCAAACGCGTGTTCATCCGCGTGGACTTTAACGTCCCGATGGACGGCGCGAAGATCGAGGACGACACCCGCATCCGCGAAACCCTCCCCACTTTGCGCCTCGCAATCGACCGCGGCGCGCGGCTTGTTCTCGCATCTCATCTCGGCCGCCCCAAAGGCAAAATCGATCTGAAGTACAGTCTTGCGCCCGTCGCAGCCCGCCTGAGCGAACTTCTTGGCCGGCCGGTCGCGTTCGCCGGCGATTGTGTGGGCGCGGATGCCGAAGCGAAAAGCAAAGCGCTGCGCGACGGAGAAGTGCTGCTTCTTGAGAATGTCCGGTTTCATCCGCAAGAAGAAGCCAACGACCCGGAGTTTTCGCGCCGGCTAGCGCAGTTGTGCGACCAGCTTTTCGTCTGCGACGCATTTGGTTCCTCGCATCGCGCGCATGCCTCCGTTGTCGGCATCACCAAATTTGTTCGCCAGGCCGCGGCGGGCCTGCTGATGGAAAAGGAACTCACTTATCTCGGAAAAGCGGTATCGAATCCGGATCGTCCGTTCGTTGCCATTCTCGGTGGCGCAAAAGTTTCTGACAAAATTGAAGTTGTGCAAAATCTGATGAAACTCGCGGACGCCATGCTGATCGGCGGCGCCATGGCCTACACATTTCTAAAATCGCAAGGTCTCCCAGTGGGGAAGTCCCTGGTCGAAAACGACAAGCTGGACCTTGCGCGGAATCTTCTCGAAGAAGCGCGCCGCCGCAAATTCCGTTTTGTTCTCCCCGTGGATCATGTTCTCGCTGAATCGCCCGACTCGGCGTCAACCCGCGTCACGGACATCGCACAGACTCCGGAAAACTTGATGGGCCTCGACATTGGTCCGAAGACTATCGCGCTCTTCAATCAGGAAATTGCCGCCGCCCGCACGCTTGTGTGGAACGGTCCAGTGGGCATGTTCGAGAAACCCGCATTCGCTCAAGGCACTCTGGCCATCGCGCGCGCCGTGGCTGCGGCTTCCGCTGCCGGCGCTACCTCGATCGTCGGTGGCGGGGATTCCGTCGCCGCAGTCGAACGGTCCGGCCTCGCTTCAAAAATTTCCCACATCTCCACAGGTGGCGGCGCTTCCCTCGAATTTCTTGCCGGCAAAAAACTCCCGGGCATCGAAGCCCTTACGAACAAATCCGAAAGCCGGAAGGAAATTTAAGTGTCTCGTCGCCCCGTAATCGCCGGCAACTGGAAGATGTACAAAACGCAGGCGCAAACGCGCGAGTTCTTTGCCGCATTCAAGCCCCTCGTCGCTCACTCCCGGCATTGCGAAATCATCATTGCGCCTCCGTTTACTGCGCTTTCCGTTGCCGTGGAATCCGCGGGCGGCACCGCGATTGCCGTTGCTGCGCAGAACGCGCATTGGGAACGCGAAGGCGCTTTCACCGGCGAAATATCCATGCCCATGCTGGTGGAAGCAGGCTGCCGCGGCGTAATTATCGGCCATTCAGAGCGCCGGCAATACTTCGGAGAAACTGACGAATCCGTAAATCGTAAGCTGCGCGCCGCGCTCCAGGCTGGACTCACTCCCATCGTTTGCGTCGGGGAATTGGCCGCCGAGCGCGACGCAAATCTGACCCACGCCGTGCTGAAACGCCAGTTTGAGGGCGGTTTGAACGCGTTGACCCATGCGGACTTCTCGCGTATTCTCTTAGCTTACGAACCGGTCTGGGCCATTGGTACGGGGCGGACTGCGACGCCGGAAATTGCGGCCGCGGTTCACCGCTTTTTGCGCGAACTCGCCGCCAAGCAGTTTTCGCCGGAATGTGCCTCCGCAATTCGTATCCTCTACGGCGGAAGCGTCAAGCCTGACAATATAAAAGGGTTGATGGCGCAGGAGGAGATTGACGGCGCGCTGGTCGGTGGCGCGAGCCTGGATGCAAAGTCGTTCGCCGCAATCGTGAATTTTTGAAATGCCGCTAGCCGTTTGAAATTAATAGCCGCACTTACTGGAGTTCGAAATGTCATCGTGGACGAAATGGGGTTTGTCATTGCTGGTCGCCATCGCCTTGATCTGGGTGGGTTGGCGCATGACGTTTATTCTCGTGACTCTGCACGTAGCCGTTTGTTTTATATTGGTCATTGTCATCATGTTGCAGAGCGGTTCGGCTGCGGATTTGGCCGGAGCATTCGGCGGAGCGGGCAGTCAGACCGCGTTTGGTCCGCGCGGTGCGGCGACGTTCCTATCCCGCGCNNTTCAGATACCGCTGGCTCCGCCTGCGCAGACGCCGGCGCAGCCCGCAGCGCCTCCAAAGAAATAATGGCGCAGGCTTAAATCTTCGTGTCCGGGAGCGAACTTCTAAGAGTATTGTAGCTTTTGTACGTAGCCCCAAATTGCGGCTGTGGCGGAATTGGCAGACGCACCAGCTTGAGGGGCTGGCGGTCGCAAGACCGTGGTGGTTCGAATCCACTCAGCCGCACCACTTCTTTTACAATCACTCCGCCCGTAGTCTTCCTTCTGCTTGAAACTCAAATTTCGCGATCCGCCGGGAGGTTGAGTCGAGGGGGAAAATTCGCGGTATACTTCCGCGCTCGGTATTGCAAAATCAAAATCCAGGTGGACCACGAATGGTTGCAGAGCGTCAAACTCATCCCGCACATGTTGGCATATTCCAACTGATGAATGGATTTCACGTCGCTGGCGCTGTTTCCTGCCTCGCCCAACTCGGCATCCCCGACCTCATCGACGCTGCCCCGAGATCAGCTGAGGAGCTCGCCGCTCAAATCGGTGCCGACTCCCAAGCGCTCTACCGTCTTATGCGCGCCACCTCCTGCGTGGGAGTGTTATCGGAGGGCCCCGACGGAAAGTTTTCGCAAACGCCGATGTCCGCGGTTCTGCGCAGCGATGCCACTCCCAGTCTGCGAGCTTTTGCCATCATGTACGGCAGGGAGTGGCACGGACGCGGCTGGTCACACCTGGAATATTGCGTCCGAACCGGCAAGCAAGCGCTGGAACAAATCTACGGCGCTCACGTTTTCGACTATCTGAAGCAAAATCCGGCCGAAGGACAAATTTTCAACGATGCCATGACCCAGATATCCATGATCGATAGTCCCGCCGTCGCCGACGCCTACAATTTTAACGGCATTCATTCCATCGTGGACATCGCCGGCGGCCACGGACTTCTGCTGGCCACTATCCTGAAGAGGAATCCGCAGTTGAGAGGCACGCTCTTCGATATGCCGCACGTTATTGCGGGAGCCAAAAACGGCCCGCTCAAGCCGGTGATGGACCGTTGCACTCTCGCATCCGGCGATATGTTTTCCTCCGTTCCAGCAGGCGCCGATGCTTACATCATGAAACACATCATTCATGACTGGAAGGATGATCGCTGCATCCAGATACTAAAAGCCTGCCGAAAAAGCGTGAATTCCGGCGGCAGACTCCTCGTGGTTGACAACGTCATTCAGCCGGGCAACGACTTCTCCCCGGGCAAGTTCCTCGATCTGCAAATGCTGATTTTCCCCAGCGGCTGCGAGCGCACCGAAAAACAGTTTCGCCACCTCTTTGCGGCCTCGGGCTGGAAGTTAAGCCGGATCATCCCCACGGTCGCCGCCGATTCGATCGTCGAGGGAGTTCCAGCGTAACGCACCCAGACTACACGCCTGAGTTTTTAATCCGCCCGTTCAAGATCAAATAAATTTGTTTGTAGATTGCGATCGGCAGGACCGGCTTGTGCCTATAGCGGAAGTTTTCGGCGGTTAGTCCCAGAAATCATCACGATCGAGAAGCTCGACTCCGATTTGTCTCCGGCCGTCTCCATCGTACCGGCAGTAAACAACGCGTGCTTGCGCGCGGCTTCCTTTATCTCGACGGCAAAGGACCACAGTCCCGCCCGCTTCCACCGGGTGACGGCACACCAGCCCGGCCCCATGCTGGCTGACGGTAACCGTCCAAGTTTCTTCCTCCCACGTCCGGCTGGGATCTTCCCGCCGAAGCCAGACAGGTACGGACGATGAAAGCCGCGGGCTGCGCCGCAAGCCCTTGCTCAGTTGCGAAGCGCGCAGAAGAAATTCGAGAAGTTGGCTCTTGGTCTCCGAATCGGAAAATCGATCACACTCAGAGAGTTTTTGAACTTGTTCCACGCTTTCGCTCAAAAATTTTCTGAGGGACTCCGTTTCGGCGCCGGCAGGCTGGCTTTTCAACCTTTCGTTTCGCGCTTCAAGTTCCTGGAAGCAGACAACCAGAAAATGCTCCATGCACAGGCGCCGGGCATCGAAATCCGCAACCGCTGGTTCGCCACAGGCCTCGGAGCTGCAAAAAATTCCTTGAACCGCCTTTGGCGCTTCCGGTGATTCCATTTGATTTTCCGTTGAGGGCCTGGCGATATTGAACATAAGTATCCTACTTGTTTTTAGGCGCTTTCCCTATTCCCTTGGCCAGTTCGGAAATCGCGCCACCCACGAATTCCAGATGACTCTGGCTATAATTGGCGAGTTCGCCCGCGAACTGATGGGATGTCTCCGCGGCCTTTTCCTTTAGCGCGCTGAGAGCTTTGTCCACAATAGGCTGAAACGCCTCGCGGAACACGCGCTCCGCCTCCGCCGAATGTTTCTGCCCGGCCACTCGCAGGCCGCTAAGCGCGATTTGCGCCACTTCCTTGCTCTGAGTTTCTAATTCCTCCCGAGCGGTATTAAGTCTCGCTCGAATCACTGCTTCAAACTGTTTTTCATAGCGAATGTAAGTCTCTTCGATTCGCGACGCCGATTTCTCTACCGTTCGCTCCAGAGACTTCTCAATCTCGTCTTTGCGCTTCGTCAGGTCCGANNGTGACAATTCGGCCCACCCCTTCCTTGCGGGACGATTCCAGCACTCCTTGGATGCGCTCCCCAGCCTTCGCCGCCAGACCTTGCGAGGACTCCTCAAGCTCACGGGTTCGCTGCTCCACTTGCTCCAGCGCTTGCTGAACATCCGCTTCAAGTTTCTTCTTCCACTGGGCGTAAAGGATTCGCGCGCTTTCTTGGCTCGCTCTATTTAATTGCTTGATGGATTGTTCGATCCAGGGGCCCGCTTGTGAAGCGCTTGTTTCTGCCAAAACATTCTTCGCTTCTTCGCGAAGCGTGGCCCGCAACTCAACCAGTATCGAAGCGGATTTGTCTCGAACGGCTGAAGCCGCTGCTTCCGCGAGCATGCCTTCCATCTGCTGCTGGAAATCTCCCATGAGCTGTCCAGCCGGACGCCCCGTTGAGGACGACGATGGAGTCGTCTCGGGTTGGCGAGTGCTGGTGCCCTTCGCGCGCTTGTCTTCCACTGCGGTGGTGGACGTTTCCGGACGCGGAACCGCAAAGGGCTTGGACTTCGACGTATCCGTATCCAGATTGCGGGCGCCGCTGAAGAGCAGCCAATCCTGCGGCGGCGCATCAATGCCCCAGATATTGCCGGGAGATTCCAACTCCACCGCCGTCTGGAACAGCCCGTTGGGGTCCTTGGGCCTGTCCACCCACTTCACACGGCCGCGTGCGGAAACTGGCGGAGAATTCGGCTTTTTATTCTCGAGTTGCAAAACGACCAGCGCATTCGCCAACACCTGGTGTTTTGACAAATATTTGAAACCGTGGCAACTGATGGTTTGGGTGGAAACTGCTTCGCTGTACGGACCACGGAAGGAGTCGACTCCTTCCACCTTCAAAGGAATGGCGTATTCTACGCGCGTGCTGCGCCGCGCTGGCCGGGATGCAGCCGAGCTATTCGACATAATTGTCTCTCAGGGACTGGAAGCTTAGGATAAGTCCTGCGGGCCTGTAATCGCGCCCAAATCGGCACCGGAATTTTCTAAGAGTTACTATCAGAGGGGGGAGCGGTGGCGTTCTTACCGCCGCATTTAAAGCCTCGTCTTATTGTGATCGAATCCCTGCCCTACAGGCGTTCATCGCGTCCCAAGTCTCACCCGCTCAATATTTTCCTTACAATCACTCTTGATATTCGGCACCGCTTGTATATGATGCCGTTTGAAAATTAGAATGTAATCCCATCGGGCGCTTCACGCGCGCGAGGCCACGGGAGCCAGAGTGATGCGACTCAGCAATCGCAACAGCAGTAGCGGTTCTGCGGCGCCGGCAGCCATGCTGGCGGCTCTTATAGTGATTATGGTCGCTGCGACCGTGTACGTTTTCGCCGCTAACCCCTTCCCATCCAGGCCGCCTGCGGCCATCACCAGCGTGGGCCTCCTGGTGGACCATCAGTACTTCCTCACCTTGTGCGTCACCGGCACGGTTTTCATTCTCTCGCAGCTCGGACTTGCTTACGCCATCTGGCGCTTCCGCGATCGCGGACAGGCTGCTCATTTCACCCGCGGTAACAACACCATGGAGATGATCTGGACTACCGCAACGATCGTCCTCTTCCTCGGTCTGGGCCTCATGGGCCGTAAAGCCTGGGCCGAAGTGCGATTCACGCCTGCGGAAGCCAACGCCGTTCAAGTGGAAGTCACCACCAACCAATTCGTATTCAATTTCCGTTATCCCGGGCCCGATGGTCAATTCGGCAGGCTCGATCCCACGCAGGTGAGCGCCTCCACCGGCAATCCGCTCGGCCTCGATCCCAAGGATCCCGCCGGAAAAGACGACATCGTCGTGCCCACACTAACGGTCCCGGTGGATCACCAAATCGAATTGCTGATCCGTTCGCAGGATGTGATTCACAATTTTTACGTTCGCGAATTGCGTCTTCAGCAGGACGCCGTGCCCGGAATGGTTATCCCCATCCACTTCACCGCAAACCAAATTGGGCATTATGAAATTATGTGCACCCAGCTATGCGGGCTGGGGCACTACCGCATGCGCAGCTTCCTGGACGTCGTGTCCGAAGCCGATTATCAAAATTTCCTAAAACAACAGGGTGCCAGCCAGTGAGCCCGACCCATCTGTCAGGAGGCCATGCATGAGTTCGCACGCCCACACCGGGCACGCGGTGGTTGTTGAGCCTAGCGGGTTCATTCGTAAATATATCTTTAGCATCGATCACAAAGTCATTGGCATTCAATATTTCCTGCTCGCTCTCACCGCCGTATGCGTTGGAATTGTTCTTTCTCTTTTGATGCGTTTTCACCTGGTGTATCCGGGAGCGCACCTTCCCTTAGTGAGCGGCGGGATTATGACTCCCGAACAGTATCTTGCGCTCGTCACCATGCATGGCACCATCATGGTTTTTTTCGTCCTGACTACGGCTCCGCAAGGCGGTTTCGGCAATTATTTTCTGCCCATTCAAATTGGCGCCCCGGATATGGCTTTCCCGCGCTTGAACATGCTTTCCTTCTGGGTCACTTTTCTCGCGTTCGTCGCCATTATTGCAGCCTTCGTGGTTCCCGGCGGCGCGCCAATCAGCGGCTGGACCGGTTACACCCCGCTTAGCGGAATGGGTGAGGTCACCGGACCAGGCGAAGGAATGGGGCAGACGCTGTGGATCGTCAGCATCTCGCTATTCTGCCTCGCTTCTCTGTTGGGTGCTCTGAATTTCATCGCTACCACGATTGATCTCCGGGCCCCGGGCATGACGCTGTTCCGCATGCCTCTCACTGTCTGGGGCTGGTTCGTGACTGCAATTCTCGGACTACTGGCGTTCGGCGTCCTTCTGGCCGGCGGAATTCTGCTGCTTCTCGACCGCTCGGCTGGGACCAGTTTCTTCCTCCCCGCAGGCCTTGTGGTAAACGATCAGTTGCAGCCTCATAGCGGAGGATCTCCGCTACTCTGGCAACACCTCTTCTGGTTCTTCGGCCATCCCGAGGTGTACATCGCGATATTGCCCGGCATGGGCGTGGCCTCGCACGTGCTCTCCACCTTTTCGCGCAAGCCCGTATTCGGATATCGCGCAATGGCCATGGCGCTTTGCGCTATCGGTTTCCTGGGCTTCATGGTCTGGGGACACCACATGTTCCTCAGCGGCATGAGTCCTTATTCCGGTTTTGCGTTTTCCGTCCTGACCATGTCCATCGGCGTTCCCTCGGCCATCAAGACGTTTAACTGGATCGGAACTCTGTGGGGTGGGAAGATTCAGTTCAAATCGCCGATGCTGTTTGCGCTCGGTTTCGTCTCGTTGTTCGTCAGCGGCGGACTTTCCGGTTTGTTTCTTGCGCAACCGGCGGTGGACAACATGCTCCACGCCACTTATTACGTGGTCGCCCACTTTCATCTGGTCATGGGAGTGGCCGCCATCTTCGGAATTTTCTCCGCCACTTATTTCTGGTTTCCGAAAATGTTTGGCCGCATGATGAGCGAACCTTTGGCCAAGATTCATTTCTGGTTTACGTTCGTGGGAGCCTATTGCATCTTCATGCCCATGCATTTCGTCGGACTCGCAGGCGGCATACGCCGCTACGCGGATGCCACCGGCACTACCTATGCGGGAGTGCTTCAACCCGTACACATGTTTATGACCTATGCGGCATTCATCACCGGTGCGGCGCAGCTTATCTTCCTGTTCAATTTTTTCTGGAGCCTGAAGCACGGCGCAATCGCAGGCAAAAATCCTTGGAACGCCACTACGCTTGAATGGATTACGGACTCGCCGCCGCCCATCGATAATTTCGGCGGCGATTATCCCAGTGTGTATCGCGGCCCGTATGAATTCAGCGTTCCGGGATACCGCCAGGATTTTATCCCGCAGAATCTGACGCCGGAACAAGCGGCGCTTTTGAAATAGCATCGAATGGATGCAGGAGTAATGTATGCCAGGCAGCACTGTTACAGATGAAGTCGAACTAATCGGCACCGGCAGGGGTGGCGGCGGAGGCTCCTCCGGCGACTCTGGAAACTCCGGCGGGGGCGGCGATGATTGGAAAGGGCCGTCCGGCTCCGCTCGTGTACCGCAGCGCGCCTACGTTACCGGAATGACCATTGCGCTCGCCGGCATCCTGATGTTTTTCATGGCGCTGGTCAGCGCTTACATCGTTCGCAAGGACATGCCCAACAGCGCGTGGGTACCCTTTAATGTCCCGCGGATCCTATGGCTGAACACCCTGATTCTCATCGCCAGCAGTTTCACGCTCGCTCGTTCCCGCTCACGCTTTCTCGCCAACGACAGCGCAGGTTTTCGCCACTGGTGGGGCGTCACCACCATTCTCGGAATTTTCTTTCTGGCCGGCCAGGTAATCGCCTGGCGGCAACTGGCTGCGGCCGGTGTTTTTCTCTCCACTAACCCTGCGAGCAGCTTTTTCTACGTTTTCACCGCCGCGCACGGCCTCCATCTTCTCGGCGGAGTCCTCGCGCTTCTATTTATCGCTTTCAGGCCGACCCATCGGCTGACGAAGGGTACCGCCACGGAAGTGGTTTCCATGTACTGGCATTTCATGGATGGGCTGTGGGTTTTTCTGTTCTTACTTCTCCTTTTGGGACGGTGAAAAGTGAGTGAAGCGGAATTCGAAGGCATAGTTGAATCGCGATGGTCGGGAGGCGCCTCGCCCTTTGCCATCAACTCCAAAAAGCTGGGGATGTGGCTTTTCATCGTTTCCGATTCGCTCACCTTTTCGGCCCTGTTGATTAGTTACGCCTACGTTCGACTCGAAACTCCCAACTGGCCTAGGCCGTTTGAAATCTGGCCGGCCATCGCGAAATCTTCATTCATGACCTTCGTCCTCCTCTCCAGCAGCTTGACCATGGTCTTGGGCGTAAACGCCGCCTTCAAAGGCGACCGCAAGAAAACCGTCCGCTACCTGATCGCAACCATTATCTTCGGAATCGCGTTCGTGCTCATCCACGCCACGGAATGGGTAACGCTGTTCGGCGAGGGCGTCACTCCCTGGGGAAATCCCTGGGGCGTTCCGCTGTTTGGCGGCACATTTTTCGGCCTTACCGGCCTTCACATGCTTCACGTAACGATCGGCGTCGCATATCTGGCAATCATCGCCTGGGGTTTTGGAAAAGGGAAGTACACGGCCGAGCACGTGGAAGTGAGCGGCCTCTACTGGCATTTCGTTGACCTCGTTTGGATGTTCATTTTCCCCATGGTTTATTTGCTGAGCGTGAATCCGAAGTAATAAGGAGAGCACCGCATAATGAGCGCGCACGGCCACGCCGAACTCACGCACGAGCATTCCGTAGGCACCACCAGACTGTTCTCGATCGTTTGGGTCTGGCTGCTGCTGCTAACCGCCGTCGAAGTTTTTCTCGCCTACGAGCGCCTTGAAGTTCACCTGATGATCACAATTTTGGTCGGCCTCTCGCTGATCAAGGCCGCCTTGATCATGTCCTACTTTATGCATTTGCGATTCGAGCGCCTGGGACTGTTTCTGCTCCTCGTCCCAGCCATGGTATTCTGCATTTGCATGATGCTGATCATGTTCTTCCCGGATAGCATCCGGCTCATGAACCTGCGACCGCACTAATTAGAGCGGTCCAGCAGTGCGGTATATTGCTTCTCGGTTTCTAAGTTGATACGCAAATGAAGAATTCCTTCACAATTCGATTCGCACTATTTCTAGTCCTCGCCCTATCGGTGTTACTTGTGTCGGTAGCTCCGTCCGCAGCAGCCCAAGGCTGCGCCATGTGTTACCAAAACGCTTCCGCTTCCGGCCCCCAAGGAGCTCAGGCTCTTCGTCATGGCATCCTGATCCTTATGCTTCCCACGCTAAGTCTTTTCATCGGCATTTTCGCCCTCATCTACCACCGCCGGAATGTCGCGCGCTGAGCCGCGCGAAATGTTTGCCGGCCGCACGAACTGGAATCTGAAATCCAATCGTTTGAGCGAAGCTCTCGCCCAGCGTCGCGCTTCGGGCAAGCCGTTGCTCGATCTCAGCGCCTCGAATCCCACCGAATGCGGTTTCGACTATGACCGCCAGGCCATCCTACAAGCCCTGTCAAACCCAGGTTCTCTCTCGTATGACCCCGATCCCAAAGGACTCCTCTCCGCTCGCCGCGCAGTCACTGAATATTATTCAGCGCGCACGATCGTGGTTCCCGCGGAAGACATAATCCTCACCACCAGCACCAGCGAAGCCTACTCATTTGCATTTCGCCTTCTTTGCAATCCTGGCGACGAGCTTCTGATACCCGAGCCCAGTTATCCGCTCTTTCGTTTTCTGGCGGACATTCACGACGTAAAACTCGTCGGCTATCCATTGCTGTACGACCACGGATGGCAAATTGATTTTCATGCTCTGCAACAGACGCTCACCGCGCGCACGCGTGGACTCATCGTGGTCAATCCCAATAATCCCACTGGGCATTTCTGCAAGTCCGGCGAGATGGAAAAACTCAATGAAATTTGCTCACCTCGCCAAATGGCCATAATCGCCGACGAAGTCTTCCTGGATTTTCACCTCGCTGCGGCCCAGCCGCGCAGTTTCGCCGCAAATACCGGAAGTCTCACTTTCACCATGAGTGGCCTCTCCAAAATTTCCGGCCTGCCACAAATGAAAGCCGCCTGGCTGATTGCGAGTGGTCCCGCGGAATTGAAATCCCCGGCGCTCGCGCGGCTCGAGCTGATTGCTGACACTTTCCTTTCGATGAATGCACCGGTACAGCTTGCCGTGCCCATGTTTTTGGATCTTCGCCATGGGTTTCAAAAACAGTTAATCGCGCGCGTACGC
Source organism: Acidobacteriota bacterium (assembly GCA_003153585.1). Taxonomy (GTDB): domain Bacteria; phylum Acidobacteriota; class Terriglobia; order Acidiferrales; family UBA7541; genus Palsa-295. The sequence goes on from PLZZ01000134.1 coordinate 17,139, forward strand.
AAGAATCTCGCGCAGCTCGATAAGCAATTATCGGCACAGAGCTCCTGCGCCCGCTTGGAAATGGAAGGAGGCTGGTACGCCGTAGTTCGCGTCCCGGCAATTCGCTCGGACGAGGATTTAGCTATCGAACTTCTGACTAGGCAAGGGGTTTACGTCCATCCCGGACACTTCTACGATTTCCCGACCGATGGTTATTTAATCGTCAGCCTGATCGCCCCCGAGCCCGATTTCAACGAGGGAATAAAGCGCTTGCTCGCTATGTTCTAGCGCAATCTCCCCGGCGGGTCCGCCGTTTCCGGCGTTTCCAGCTTCAATTCGGGTCCTTCATGGTCCGGCAATTTCGAAGGAGGCAATTGCGGAATCCCCACTCCCCGATTCAGCTCGAAATGTTCTTTCGCGCAGCGCGGGCAATATCCCTTTCCCGTTTCTTCGTCGCGCTGGCTGGCGAGTTCGTAGCAATCGCAAATGCAATCGCAATACCCGGTGGTCGAAGCGGTCTTGATTGGCACCAGTCCCATCTGCAATTCCTCCGTCGCAGAATACTACCCGGGAGCGTTTCGTAGCGCAAGGCGGGAACGTCGGATAAAATCTAGCGGCGCCTGGCCAACCTTGGACAAACAGCTTGAAAAACACTGGAAGGGAGGGGTTTCAACCCCGCCGTAAGTCGCTCGCTTCTTCAGGGGTTTTAACCCCTGAAGTCTCCAACCGAGTTTTCAGCAGTCTCGACTAAACGTGTTCGAGCTGTGCCAGCCGGAACGGATCGCCAACTTTATCGTGCAGTTCCAGCCAGACGCTGTCCGGCTGCGACAAAAATACTTCCACCACGCGCGGATCGAATTGGCGCCCCGAATACCGCCGAATTTCTTCGCGCGCGGCGGAAATCGGCATGGCTTTGCGGTACGGACGGTCGGAAATCATCGCATCCAGCGTATCCGCAACCGCGAATATTCTTGCGCCCAGTGGGATCTGTTCGCCCTTTAATCCGCGCGGATATCCCGAGCCGTCGAAACACTCCTGGTGGGTGAGCACGATTTCCGCTGCATCTTTCAAGAAGGGAATTCGCTTCAGCACCGCGAACCCAATCCCGCAGTGCGTGCGCATGATTTCGCGCTCTTCGTTTGTCAGAGGGCCGGGCTTTCGAAGAATGCTGTCCGGAATCCCCATTTTGCCGATGTCGTGCAGGAACGCGCCGCGCGCGATGTGCCGCAGCAGCCCTTTATCCACGCCCATGATTCGCGCCATGGTGATCGTGAATGCAGTAACGCGTTGGCAATGGCCCTCAGTCTCCGCGTCCTTCGCATCCAGTGCGCCGCCCAGCGCTTCCAATGTGTAGTCGTAGGATTGTTCTAGATCCTGCAGCGCGATGGATAGCTGCTGCGTGCGCTCCGCCACCAAATGCTCCAGGTCGCTCTGGTATGTCCGGTTCTCTAGCACGAGCTGCCGGTGCTCCAGCGCCCGCCGCACGCTCAGGTGAAGCTGGTCCTTCTCGAACGGTTTCAGAATGTAGTCGTACGCCCCCGCTCGGATCGCTTCCAGCGCGATGGAGATATCGTGCATCGCCGTGACCATAATCACCGGCACGTCCGGGTCTTCGGCGCGCAACTCGGAAAGCAGGCGTATCCCGTCCATTTCGGGCATTACGATGTCGCTCAACACCAGGTCAAACGAATCGTTCCCGAAAGCCTCGAGAGCGATCACTCCGTTCGCGCACACGGTACACTTGTACCCCTGTGCGTCGAGCAGGGTCGAAACGACCTCTCGAATCGCCTCTTCGTCGTCTACTACCAGGATTTTCTCTCGCTCCACCGGCGGCTCCGAACCATCTCTATTGTAAGTATAAGCTGGGCCACAATCTCGGGCAGGCGACTTGTTTCGTTTGCGTGCTAGTTTGCACAATGCCTCGCCATAGGCTCCTGGTCCGGCCGCCGCGTATCCTCCGGTCCTCCGAAGAAACCCGGGGAAACCTGCTATTCTTCATTGACATCCAAATCTAATATGTTCCGTCTAATTCTTCGGAGGTGGTGATGAAGCGGTTTGCAGTTTTGTTACTCTCGTTTTCGTTGGGATTGGCGGTGGCCGCTCAGCAGGCTGCATCGCCGAAAATCGCCGCTCCTGCCCAAACGCCTCCGCCCGCTCAAGTCCCTGCAACCTCCAACCCGGAATTCTTGAAAGCCGCCGACGAAGTGCTCGCGCAGATGAGTCAAATCCTGGCCCTGCCGATCAAGGAGCCGCTTAAAAAGAGCCTTCGCTCCAAACAGGAAATCCGCGAGTATCTGATCCGCGAAGAAAAAGAGGACAGGACCGACGCCGAGCGCTATAACGACGAAAAGACTCTGGAAGCTTTTGGCTTGATCCCCAAGGATTTTCCCCTCGATGCTTTCATGCTCGACGTTCTCACCGACCAGGTCGCCGGCCTTTACGACCCCAAAGCCAAGGAATTCTACATCGCGGACTGGATCCCCGCCGACGAGCAGCGCGAGGTCATGTCTCACGAATTGACTCATGCTTTAGAGGATCAGTCTTTCCACATTGATCCCTGGATCAAAGCCGCCCGGCCCAACGATGACGCCGAGCTCGCGCGCCAATCGGTCAGCGAAGGCTCTGCTCTCGCCGCCATGGTGGACTACTCCATGAAAGACCAAAAAGTCGGCGTCCGAGACCTGCCCGATGTCTCCCTTCTCATCCGTGCGGGCGCCGTCAGCGAGATGGACAAAGACCCTAAACTCTCCAAGGCTCCTGCCTTCATCCGTGACGAGCTGCTTTTCCCCTATCTCGCCGGCACCGGCTTTTCCCAGCAGTTTCTGAAGGCTCATTCCGGCTGGAAGGACCTTCACTTGATCTTCGAAAATCCTCCCGTCTCCACCCAGCAAATCATCCATCCGGATCTTTATTTGTCCAACGTAAAGCCGGAAACCGTCACTTTGCCTGATTGGAAGGGTTTGGTGCCGGAGGATTGGAAGCTGCTGGAAGAAAACGTCCTGGGTGAATTCGGTCTCGGCGAGGTCTTAAAACAATTTCTCGGGCAGGAGCGCGCCGATAGGATTTCTCCGGCGTGGAAAGGAGATCGCTACGCTACCTTTGAAAACGCCTCGACCAAGAAAACTTCGCTGGTGTTCCGCGTGGCGCTGGACAACCCGGACGATGCCGCGCGTTTTTTCGGCCAGTATAGTGAAGTGCTGGAACTAAAACACACGGATCGCAAGGAACTTTTCCGCCGCCCCAATTTTTTCCAGTTTCAGACCGACTCCGGCGGAGTCTTTCTTCATTGCGCCGCGACCACCTGTCTGATTGTTGAAAACGCCGGCCGCGATACATTCGACAAAATCAACCGCGCGATCAGTCTCCCCGCCGCGCCAGTTCCTACCGACGCGGATGCCAAGCCTCCGCAGGCCATCACTATGCTGGTTCAACACGTCGCTCTTGGTTTTGGTGCTTAGAAAACGGAAGGTCAGGCGCCGGCGCAGTTTCTTATCACAAGTCCGCCCGCGAGTTTCAATCGTTGAGCGATATCCCCGCCGAATCCGTACGGTGAATCACCATCATAGTCTGGTCGTCAGCCTGTCGCGTGCCTGACGAAAAACTGTTCACGTCCTTCAGGCAAGCCGCCAGCAGCTCTTGTGGCACCCATCCGTGCCGTTCGCCCGCCACGCGCATGATCCGCGCGACACCGTATTCCTCGCCCTTCGTGTTTGCCGCTTCCGAAATTCCATCGGTGTACAGAATCAGGCTGTCTCCCGGTTCCAGAAGCACCCGCTCAATCGTGTACCGGCTCTTCGCAAACATTCCCAGTGGCACTCCCGTCGAGGCAATCTTCCTCACCCCATTCTTCTCCACCACCAGCGCGGGAAAATGTCCGGCGCTGGCGATCTCAAGTTCACCGAAGCCGCCCGCGCGCCCGCAAATCAGCGTCGCGTACTGCCCCGCAATCGTGCTCTCGCAAAACACGTGATTCGCCCGTTCAAGAAGCCCGTCCAGTTCCAGTCCCACGCCGGAAAGACTGCGAAACATTGCGTGCAAGTGCGACATCAGAAGCGCGGCAGCCACTCCTTTGCCCGCCACATCGCCGAAGAGAAACACCAGCTTCCCATCCCCGTTCGATGGCGAAATCAAATCGCAGTAATCGCCGCTCACCAGGCCCGCCGGCTTGTATTGGTAGTGGACTCGCCAATCGCTAAATCGCAGATTCGTTTCCGGCAGCAGCCCGCGCTGGATTTTCGCCGCCAATTCCATATCGCGCTCAAGAGCGCGCTGCTCCCCGCTCGTAAGATGATCCAGGCAAAATTTCACCAGCGGATCGGCCAGAAGGCGTTCTTTTTCCACCGTGTCATTGCAAGTCGGGCAAATGCCGTATGTTCCGTCGTCCATCCTCTGAAGTGCGGAGTTCACCTCCACCAGAATCTCCAGGAACGGCGCTGCGGGAGCCTCCGGCGTCGCCGCCGAAACCACGGAATTCAGCTCGGTGCGTCGCTTTTCAAGTTGCTCGCGCAGGTAAGGATCCGTTACTCCAGGCATGGTGATAGCCTCCAGTTCAGAGCTTCTTGCAAGTCTCGCCGCGCTGCTATCCGATTCGGGCATGGGAACTCCTCTTTTTGTCTCTTCCATCTGATTCCGCAGCTTGGGCCGGAGATTCCTCAACTATCGGCTCCAACGGCAGACGTCCGGCCTTTCGCTCCAGCCTTGCCAGGCGATGCTCGAATCGCGTGCGTATCTGCTGGTAGCGTGCCCGCGCAATCGTGCCCAAGCGCTTCGCTCGCTGGAGCTCGCTAAGCGCATCGCGCGAAATCGACGCCGCGCGTTGAGGCTCGCGGATGTAGCGCTCGTAATAAATCGCCAGTTGTTCGTAGGCTTCAAATCCTTCGCGCGAATTCCCCAGCATCCCTTCCCATAAATCGCGCGCCTTCGAATGATCGCCCTCGCGCTTCGCCAGCCGCGCCAGCGATTGCCGGGCCACTCTATCCGTTTCCGCAGGCAATTCATCCGCCGCGAGCGACTGTTCGTAGTGTTTGCGCGCCCGCGTCGCTTCTCCGCGCCGCTCGCATATTCGCGAGAGTCCGAAAAGCTCGAATCCGTCTTTGCCCGGCAGATCCGCTTCGGCCAGCAGCGAAACGATGCGGCTCGAAAGCGCCGCCAGCCCCCGCAGATCCATTTGATTGTGCAGAAAAATCGGGACCAGCGGCTCCGGCGCCCCTCCGCGCAGAAAATCAAAATATATTTCGGGGATGAATTCCGACGCCACGTCCGCCCCGCGATTCCACCCCAGCACGTGGCGCTCGAGTTCCTTCAAACGAACCGACCCAATCCGCAATCGCCACAAGTTTCGCGCCGGATGCAGAAAATCCAGATGCGCGCGCGGCGCGGGCGGCCGCAGCGTTCGCGTCATCCGATAGCGCGTTTCCAGTAGCGGCCAATCGAACGACTTGCCGTTGAACGTCACCAGCACCTTGCGCTCCGCCATTCGCTCCGCCAGGGTTAGCAGCAGTGCATGCTCCTCGCTGTGATCGCGCATGAAAAATTGTTCCACTTCCAGGCCGCCGGCGTCCCACCACGCAATCCCCACCATGAACGCGTAGGTTCCGCTCCCGCCCATGATCCCCGTGGTTTCCGTGTCCAAAAAAAGCCATTGCCGAGGGTCTCCCGCTTCCTCCGCGGCGTCCGGCAGCAGAAGCCGCAGCGCCGACGCATCCATTCTTTCGTCAGCCAAGCCGTGGCCCAATGGCGAGCAATCCGTTTTCACACCGNNAAAAACCCGCGCGGTTCTCCAGCCGCACTTTCGCGTTTATCGAAATCATTCGGCAGCGTCGAGTTCGAAGCGCGCGCCGCACCCTTCAGCGGTTTCTGCAACGCCTTCACTCGCCAGAACCGATCCAGCGTGGTTTTGCTCATGCGCCGAGTTGCTCCAGGATTTTTAGTGCCGCTTCTTTCGCTCGTTCGCTTTTTTCTCCCACTGGTCCCACGCAGGAAGGGCACCCCTGCTCGCACGGGCAAGCCGCGATTAACTCGCGCGTCCGCCGCAACAGCAAATCGTGCACGCGAAAAAGCGGCTCGCTGAATCCAATCCCGCCCGGATACGCATCGTAAAGGTATAAATTCGGCTCGAAGAATTCCTTCATCTGCGATGGATCGTTCATCGCCGTCGTGAACTCCTGCCAATCCGTTTCGATTCCGGGGCTAGCCGGCCGCTCGCCCACCGCAGTTCCCAGATCGCGCCGGTCGCACATCAGCAACAGCGTCGCCATGGATTCCAGCGCGTATAGCAAACCGAAAATCCCGCTCTGCCGGTCGGACAGCGCAAAAGGCAATCCCGCCAGCAGCCCGCGTTCGAGCGTGATCCAGAACGCCGTTGTGTGCATTTCGTTTTCGGGCAATTCGAGTTTCCCTGCGCCAACATTCTCGTTGGTAAAAAATTTGATCTTCTTGAACCCCACCACCTGCGAGCGCACTAGCACGTCGCCATGCGCGCGAGCGGCGGGCCCCGCAATGCGCTCCTCCTCGGCAATCTCCAGCACGCGCACTTGCGTGTAGCGAATCGCGTCCGTGAAATAATCCACGTTCACGCGCTTCACATAGGCCTTGCGCTGCTCGAAATCGAGCCGCTCCACGTGATACTGCTGTCCCTGGTGAATGTAAATCGCCTTCGGATGCACGGTCGTGAGCGCCGAAGAGAAATCAACTTCGCCAATCACTTCAGGCTCGCCTTCGTTCTCTCCCGTCATATTAATGATTACAAAATTGTCGGACGTCACCGCTCGCAAGCTCACCGTATCCGCCGGATACGCCTGCTGCACCCAGTGCCAGTTTCCGCCGCTGCGATGGAGATATCCCGCCTCCGCCAGTCGCTCGCACATTTGCTGCAAGTCAACGCTCCCGATTCGTTCATCGGGTGAAAGAGGCAGCTCAAACGCCGCGCATTTCAGGTGGTTGATCAGAATTTCCAGATTGTCCGGCTGAACGTAGGCGTGTTCCGGCGAGCGTCCAAAAAAATAATCCGGGTGCTGCACGATGAATTGGTCCAGCGGCGCGGACGACGCTACCAGCACCGCGCAGGACGCGCCGCTTCGTCTCCCCGCACGCCCCGCCCGCTGCCACGTGGACGCGATCGAGCCCGCGTATCCCGCCATCACCGCTGCGTCGAGCGACCCAATATCGATACCCAGTTCCAGCGCATTTGTCGCTACAACTCCGCGCACTCGCCCTTCGCGCAGCCCGCGTTCGATTTCCCGCCGCTCGCCCGGCAAATATCCCCCGCGATATCCGCGCACCGGCTCCGGCTGTCCGGGGTGTGGCCGGTTGGCTTGCTGCAAGTATGTGAGCAGCACTTCGGTATGCAGACGGCTGTTGGCGAAAACAATCGTCTGAAGTTTCCGCGAAAGTAGCTCCTTCGCCACTCGCGTGGTCTCGTTCAGATAGCTTCGCCGAATCCCCAGGTTGCGGTTCACCATCGGCGGGTTGTAAAAAACAAAAAGCTTCTCCGCCGACGGCGCTCCATTCTCTTCCACCACTTCCACCTCTCGCTCGATGAGCTGTGCCGCAAGCTCGCCCGGATTCGCAATCGTCGCCGAGCAGCAAATAAATTGCGGCTTCGACCCGTAAAACTCCGCGATTCGTGCAAGCCGCCGCAGCACATTTGCCAAATGGCTTCCAAACACGCCGCGATACGTGTGCAGCTCGTCCAGCACCACGTACTTCAAATTCTCAAACACGCGCGTCCACTTCGTGTGGTGCGGCAGGATTCCGGTGTGCAGCATGTCCGGATTTGTCAAAATCACGTGCCCGCGCTCGCGCACCGCCTTCCGCGCGTCGCTCGGCGTATCCCCGTCATACGTAAACACGCCAAAGCAATCGTCCAGCCGCGTCGACAGATCGTGCAATTCGGAAAGCTGGTCTTGCGCCAGCGCCTTGGTGGGGAACAGGTAAAGCGCGCGAGTATCCGCGTCTTCGAGAATCGCGTTCAACACCGGCAGGTTGTAACAAAGCGTCTTCCCCGAGGCAGTTGGCGTCACAACCACAAAGTTCTTGCCGCTTCGTGCCAGCTCCGCCGCCGCACCCTGATGCGAGAATAGTTGCTCGATCCCTTTGCCTCGATACGCCGCAGCCAACTCCGGCCGCACCCAGCTAGGCATCGGAACGAACCGTGCCTCTCGCGCCGGAATGTGCCTTACCGCGGTAAGCACTTCGTCCGTCCTATATCGCCCCGCCAGAGCGCTCAGAGCCTCCTGCACCGTATCAATCGTCGTTCGAGGATTGACTGCCGGGACTGTCCCAGTCGCTCGCTCTAGCGCAAGACCATGCCCCGATCCTGATGCGCTCATGGTTCCTCCTACGGCCTGTAGCAGAACCGCCCTATGCTGTCGTGGCGCCGCAATACTGCCGTTCGTAGCGCCGGCGTCTCGCCGGCTCCTTTGACTTACTCCGAGCATCATCGCCTTCGCAGGCTTCCGCCCACTCTGGTCAATTCGCTTTTTGTTCGCTTACCCTAACACAGGTCAACCGGGTAGCACAACACCGCTATTTGGTAAGTTTTCAACGGGATCTTAACTTGCGGGCTACTCTATTTATGCGACCGGTACAAAATCACGCGAACCTTCTCGAGCGTCACCAACCCGCCGCCAATCATTTCATCGAGCTGCGGCAGTATCTTCTCGATTCGCTCCGCGAACTCCACCGATTCGATCACAATCGGCAAATCCTGCGAAAGCCTCATGATTTTTTCGGTATGGTACACGCTGGAAGAACCAAAACCACCCACTCCGCGCAGCACCGTAACTCCGCTGAATTTTTCTCCGCGCAGCAATTCCACAATCGCATCATAGAGCGGTTTCCCATGCCAGCGGTCAGACTCGCCGATATGAATGCGCATCAGCGTTCTCTCACCTTCGAATCGTTCGTGTTCCATTGGCCCTCCTAAATATTGACCCCTCCTAAATCCTGTCCGCCAATCGCATTCCTGCCACTATCGCCAGCATCCCGCCCGCCACGCTCGCCAATAGATAAGTCCCGGCCCGCGCCCATTCCCCATCCTGTATCAAGCGAACCGCCTCGAAGGTAAAAGTAGAAAATGTCGTGAACGCGCCAAGAAACCCCACAGTAATCCCGATGCGCCATTCGGGCGGGACGGACAAATGCGTCAACGCATACTCCGCGATTCCACCGAGAAAAAAACATCCGAGGATATTTACGACCAGCGTTCCTGCGGGGAAACTCGAGCCCGTGCGGCCTTGCACCAGCCCCTGCAATCCGTAACGCGCCAGAGTGCCTAAAGCCCCGAAAACGATCAGCAGTGTGATGCGCACAGCCCCTCCTTCCTCTGCGCGCCGCTCCGTCCAACAAAAAAACTCCTGGCGCCGGGCGGCGGCCAGGAGTCATCAGTCCGGGTTGCAGACGGTTCAGGCGAACTCCATCGCCTTCTAATCTTCAAAGACATTCTACCATCGCCGCTGAACCGAATCCCAGTGTTCCGTTTGGAATTTCCTGGTTGCCTTCGTCCATATGCCGCGCTGTGGACCTCGATGTCCCTTGACACATGGCCAGACTGCCGCTATAGAAGATGCATGGCTCACTCATACTTAATTTTCGATTTCGGCAAAGACGAGGAAACCGCTCAGCACGCTCGCCACAAAGTGGAAAGCTGGAAACAAGGCTTTCGTCTCGGCAATAAACTCACCATTAAATTTGAACGCGAGGAACCCGAAGAAGAGAACGCCGCCGCGGAAGAAAACGCCGAAGCTTCCGCTAAGCATCCCGCGGAAAAGCACTCCGCCGCCTCGAAACATGGCGGAGAAGGGAAGCGCGGCGGAAAGAAAAAATCATCCGCAAAACGCGCGAAGGCTGCCGAAGGCGTCGAAGACGAAGAGGAACCCAACGCAAACGTCCGCGTGATCGTTCGGCTCGATTTCTCCGACCACGAAAAGCTTTCTCTTCAGCGCTGGCTCGATCGTATTCCCACCGAGGAGCCGTTCAAGTCCGTGGAAGCCACAATCATTCGCCAGGGCGACCCTGAATTCGGTAAGACCAACGAACTGTTTGAGACGCTCGGGTAGCCGCCACGTCGCTGCTCCGCCCCCGGTGGCTCGAACCCATCGGCAATCTGGAGCCTAGCGAGCCGTTGTATTCGCCTGCTCGCGTGGCCCTGTTGAAAACCACTGAAAAACATGCATATCCGCAAAATCTCGAGATCAATATCCAAAAATACAGCAAACCGGGTATGTGACACGCCAACCGGGCTCCGGACGCTCTTTTCCATGCCTTTTCAGGCCCCAACTCCTTTGTTCGCCGTAAGTTCGCTAGGGTCACGACCGCGAGTCACCACAGCTCGCCCCGTTTAGAGCATCGGCAGTGTCTAAGTGTTTTCTTATCTTTCCTTTACGCGACCTGGAAACGGTTTCGTAATCACCCTTGAGCTTTTGCCCCTCCTGCGGTACTATATGCCTGCAGTTCGTGCAACCTGCGTTTAGTTCTCGCATCAAACTACTATGACCGAAAAAGTTAAAGGCCGGGGACGTTTAGTTCCCGCACAAGCAACAGGTGTGGAATATAAGGTGGAGTTCGGAATCGACGTGGCACCCGAGACGTCGCAATACGGCCGGGGTCTTAAACCGACTCGTTGGGCCAAGTGTTCCGTTCGCTCGGCCCATGCCCAGGTATTTCCGGATGGGACGTATTTCCTGCATGCCGACGACGGTCGAGTGCACCAGCTGAAGGCCATCGGCGGCAAGTGGCATTGTCTCGCCTTGGCTGCTTAAACTCTCTCCCGCGACGGCTGCGAAAGATTTCTCGTTCGTCCGTCGCGCAGCAGTATCCCCGCTGTCCCTCAGTTCGAAACTTACTGCCTTGAGAAATTAGCTTCTGGGAAATCCTGCGGCTTGGCCGTCTTCCGCGTTCTCGTTGGCCGAAAGAGGCATGCCGACTTCGATCGCCGTCCCACTTTCGTCCGAAATGATCTCAAACTGTCCGTTCTGCTCCGCCACGCGTTCGCGCATCCCCGCCAGTCCTACACCGACATGAGTCCCATCGTGGAGAAAATGCTCGAGCGTCTCGCGCGGAATTCCCTGGCCGTAATCCCGTACGCGAAGCACCGCGCGATCCTTCAGCAAGTGCAGCGAAACTGCGGCGCGGGAGCTTTTGGCGTGCCGGTGAATATTGGTTAAGGACTCTTGTAAAACGCGAAACAAAGCGAGTTCCATCGCGCGCGGCATTCGGCTGTCGCTATCCGGTATGTCCGCTGAAACCTCAATTCCGCTGCGTTTTGAGAATCCTTCCAAATACCAGCGCGCCGCGGAAGCGATTCCTATGTCGTCCAGCAGCGGCGGGTGCAGCAGGTAGGAGATCGTCCGAGCTTCCGCCAAAGATTCGTCAATCAATTTAAGGCAATCGGCCACCACGACGTCATTCGGATTCGAATCCGCTAAATTGGACAACGCCAGCTTGGCGGCCACAAGATTCTGCCCTAATCCGTCGTGAAGCTCCCGTGAAAGCCGTCTGCGTTCCTCGTCCTGAAGCCTCAATACCCGGGCGCTCAACCGGTGCGCGCTGGCCTCTGCTTTTTCCCGTGCGCCAAGCTCTTCAAGCAGCAAACGATAATGGATCCACAAGAAGGCCACTGCCACCACGAATGCCGCTCCCACGATAAACAGAAAAATCACGAAAAGCGTTCTTGACCGGCGCGAGCGCCGCTGGAAAAGCATGCCCTCTTCCCGTTCCATTTGCTGCATTACATTGTCGATATCCTGGGCGATGGCTACGTTATCGCGCGTGAATAGCGCCTGTTTGGCATCGTCTATCTTTCCCGTCTTCCGCAAGTCTATCGCCGCCCTCAAAACCTGTATTCTCCGGTTCACAATCGTCTCGAGCTGGCTGCATAATTCCTGCTGTCGCGGATTGTCCATTGTCAATTGTCGGATGTTAAGCAAATCAGCCGCTGCTTGATTGTTGGCTGAATCGAAGCTCGCTAGGTAGATCTCATCACCGGAGCTCACGTAGCTCAGCCGTGCGCGCGCCGCTTCCGAGAGGATGAATTCGACATTGTTTAAGGCCAGCTGCACTTGGTACGTGTGGGCCACCCATTTTGCGCTGTTGGAAAGGCGCGCGACGGTGATAGTGGCCGCTAAGCTGCCGATCAGCACCAAAGCGACGGCTGAGACGAAGGCAAGTTTTGCGCGGCTCCGAGGCAGCATGTTAATTGCTCACTCGCATGGTTCAAATTCTGGAGTTACGCTCCGGATGAAAACTATAGCACGACGCGCGGGGCTATCATTGTTGAAGCACGGACGGAAACGCATGGGCTGGCGGCTAAGGGCGGCTTCCAGTACGGTCAAACTGCAAAGGCCCGCAAGGACCACCGTGTGCAGTCACTCCCGAAGGGACAAAGCCGCCATCCACGCTCGTATTTCCATCACGCCTAGGATAAGCGCTTAAAGCTGCATTGCCATCCGGTAAACGCTGTAGAAAAGACGCGAGAGTTCACCGCACCTGCGCGTCAAACGCTCCCGTCTCCACCTTCCCCGCCCGCTTCACCTGTACGAAAATCCGGTAATCTCCGGCCTTCGGGAATCCATAAGGAAAACTCACTTCAGCGGGCATAGAACCTGACGCCGGCGCCATCGCCATCCCGCTTGGCATCGACGACGCGTCGCCCATCAGCCCCGCCTGCGCCATCTCCAGGGAAGCCATCGGCACCGACCCTGCCGGGTGCACGTGCGCGAANNTCCTGCACGCTGAACTTGAAATCCATGGCGGTGTTGGCTTTCAGCGGACCAGGGCCGCGCTCCCAAATCATCCGCCCGCCGTCTGCAAGCTGTGAAACTGTGCTGTCTTTCCCCGGCACCGAGGCAATCGCCTCCCCAGACCAGGTCGAGTCGTCACCACTTAGCGGCTTGCCGTTTATTTCCGGCAAATCGACAGTCCCCACCAGCGTCCACGGAAATCCCCGCGAATCCACCACGTCCGCAAAAACTTGATAGTGTCCCGCCGGCATCGTCGGCAAATCATCCGCAAACGCGCCTCCTTCTAAAAGAGTCGGATGCAGATGCCACATCCGATTCATCCCCGGCAGTTCGATCAGGAACAGATGCATCAAGTGGTTGTGGTCCGGAACTACCTCGCCCATATTGATTCTGTCTGACCATTTCGGATTCTGTCCCCGGGCCCTGATCACCAGGCGATTTCCGTTTTCCAGCGTGGTCTCCGCTATCGGCGGCTTGTAAAAATTTACGCGCCCCTGATAATCCGAATCTTCCAGCGCCCACCACGATTTCCCCAGATACAGAAGGCCGGCCACCAGAATAATCGTCACCACCATCACGATCTTGGCTCTGCGTGCGTTGGAAGGCCCCGGAACTTCGCCGCGCTCCAGGCTTGCTTCGCGCGCGCCCGCGCCCGCAATCGAAATCACTCCGATACCGAGTATCAGCAGCATCACCACCATCAATCCGGCCAGCGGTTTTTCCATCGGGAGAGTGCGTTGCGCGAACGAAGCCACCGGCACCGAAAGTTCGCCTTTGCCTTTCGCGCCATCCACCATTACTCGGACCTGTAGCGCGCCGGATTCCATCAGCCAAAGATTGCCGGTAAAAAATTGGGGATCGTCCTTGGAAACCTTGGCCAGGTCAGGCGTGGGCGGGAAGTTTGAACCCAATCCGCTCAGCCGTAACGGAACGATTTGCACCGAATTCACACCACCGCTTTCGCATCGCACCTGAATTTCTGCCACGCCCGGAATCACCTGCGGCATTCGCACGGTCACGAAAAGATGATAAGGCCCCGCATCCCCCTCGTAAAAAACGTCCGGGCTGCCCACGTGCGCGAGCACGGGTATAGCGGCGCCCAGCAAAATAACCGCCGCGATCAACAGCCGCCGCTGGAAATCTTTCTTCACCGGCGAATCCGCCGCATCCATTCACCCCAGGCCATTCCGATGCGCACCATCAAGATCGCGGCCACCAGCGCGATCGCCATGCGCAGCCAAAACGCGCCGGGCGTATGGTCCGTGTGAATGAAAACGTTTCGTACCCACGGAGACGTGGACGGTATGAAGTAAGGATAGTTCGTAGTCTGAAAAATTCTATTTCGCGACGCCGGAGACAGCAGAAAATCAGCAAATGGCCACTGCACCGCGACGAAACTCACCAGAAACGCGGCTCCGAGCGTGGCAGCCTGCTTCCATCGGCTCCACATCGCCGTTTGCCGCCGCAACAGATCAAAAACAATCGCCGGAACGATCAGTAGCATCGGAAAATCCGGCGGCACCAGATGCGTCACGTTCTGGTACACCGGCCCCAGCTTTGGTACCGCCGGGAACAACGGAAGGATCCACACAAAAGCCAGGTGGATCGCCATCCACATCGCCGTCATGATCGTCGCCGCCCAACGATTTTTCGAAACCCAGGCGACGGTTGCTATCCAAATGGGCGCCGCCAACATCATCACCAGATAAAACCTCGCCCCATGCATCAGTATGCGGTTGGTCATTTCCTGCATGATTCCAACCGTCAAGCCCATTAGGAAAACTACGGCGAGGAATAGCATGCGCTCCAGCTTGCGGTAATAAGCGCCCTCCGCCCGATTCATCTCCGCCAGCACCAGCACCAGCGTGCCAAATCGGATGCCGAGCATTCCCAGCGCCAGCAGCACGTGCGGCGGGCTCAAAATTTTCACGTCCAGCCCGTACGAGTTGTGCCACCAATTATCAAACGGTCCCGCGGCGATCATCGCCACCGCGCCCCACGCGCAGATGAACGCACCCAGCGGCCCTCGGAAGCCCCACATCGAAACGGAAACATCGCGCAGCCGCGAGTCTTTCTGAAACGTGGTGGAAAGAATCAAGTATCCGCACGCAATCCCGGCCAGCACGCCGGATAAATAGATCATCATGTGCGCGGGCGTCCAGAACGTGTCGCGCCCGACCGTTTCGTGCCACGAAATATCCCACGCGCTTCCAACTACCGCCGATAGCGCCGACAGCACGCAGCACCATACGTACCAGGGGATCGACGCGGTTTCAGCATAGGCTCGTTCTACGCCCCGAGCCTGGATCGGCGGTTGCAAAGAAATTGTTCCGGCCATTTGTGTCACCCCGCAGCACCATTTTACACCAGGAATGAAATCCCTACGTCGTCCACCCACCTCGCCACCGGCCATAGATCTGTCATCCTGCTTGCCCTGACGAAGGAAGGGAGCGAAGCGAGGGATCTGCTCTTTGCAACGTCACCGAATCACTTTGCCACGTGCCACAGCTCCGTCTTTGTTCTAGCGAGGGGACTTGGTTTTCCGCTGTAGAGGAACCCCCAAAAAAAAGAGCCGCCTCGAAAGGCGGCTCTTTCAGCAATTATATTTTCGTTGTAAAAAAAACTAGCTAAACAGCTTGCGGCGCGTCTTCAAGAAACCCAGACCCGCAAGTCCCGAGCTGAGCAACAGCAGAACGCCCGGCTCTGGAGCCGTCGTTATCGTCGCGGCGTAATCCAGACCGTACGAGCTGCCCGCTTCCTGGTACACGTCAAACGAAATAGTATTCACCCCGTCGACCAAATACGGCGCGATGTTGAAAGTCCCTTCAGTCGTTATCAGGCAGCCAATCTCTACGGAAGAGCAGGTCGGGTAGGAGCCACCGAGATTGGCGGCAAAAATTGTTGTCCCATTCACGATCACCGACGTCGTGTCGTCGGCCAATACGGAAAGCGTTGCGCTCGTTATTGTTCCTGTTAGATCGAAAGTCTGGGTAAACGTAACGCTTGTTCCGTTCGGCACTACCACGAACCCGGGGTCGGACGGGTTACCTGTATCCGCAAAGGAAATCCAATTCGAGCCCGCGAGCGCGCCAGCCCAAGCCGGGTTCGACGATATATTCTGCGTCGCGCTCCCCGAGTTATTGCTCGTATTGCTCGCCGAGCTGTCTAGCGACGAGGAGTCGGCGTTGGCCGTTAAAAAGCAGCCACTTGCTACGACTGCCAAGGCTAATGTCATTAGTTTCTTCATTTTGTGTTGCCTCCGAGTGCGCCCATAGACACGCTCGCTTGAATTTCTACAACTACACTTATAGCAAATCCAGTGCCAGTATTAAGTGATTTAAAATGAATGGTTTGAATAGACCACTCGGGCGACATCGGCAGGAACAGTCCTAAACGCGTCCACTTTCTGGGCAAATCTTTTCCCGCGAAACTGCGGCGTACCTAGGAGGCCTTTTCCTGCGCGTAGACAAGATATTCCGAGTACGGTCCTTTGAAATCCTCAACCTTGCCGCCGGCGACAAAGTGCCAAATCCGCGTGGCCACTTCGTCGATCACGTCGTAGTCGTGTGTTACGAGCAGCACCGTGCCGTCATATTTCTGCAGCGCGATATTCAACGCGTTGATCGACTCCAAATCCAAATGGTTCGTCGGCTCGTCCAGCACCAGCACGTTCGGCCTCTGTAGCATCAGCCTGCAAAAAATCAGGCGCGCCGACTCGCCTCCCGAAAGCGCCTTGGTGGGCTTCAGCGCATCATCGCCGCTGAAGAGCATCTGCCCCAACACTCCGCGCAGTTCCTCTTGCGTCGCTTGCGGCTTAAATTGATGCAGCCACTCCACCGCGGTCGTGCCTTTCACGATGGAATCGCTGTGGTCCTGCGCAAAATATCCCACCGCCACGTTGTGCCCCCACGCCACCGTCCCGCCATCAACAGGGAATTGCCGGTCCACATCGTCAATGTATCCCGTCGCATTGCGCACCAGAGATTTCAGCAGCGTAGTCTTGCCCGCGCCGTTGCGCCCCGTCAGCGCGATTTTTTCTCCGCGCGCCACGCTCGCTGAGAACGGCAAAATCACCTTCACGCCGTCGTACGATTTCGCGACGCTTTTAATCTCTAGCGGATGCCGCCCGGAATGCTGATCCATCTGAAAACGAATGTACGGCCGCGCGATGTTCGATCGCGCCAGCTCCGTCGTCTGCAGCCGCTCCACTTCTTTCTTCCGCGAAGTAGCCTGCGCCGAACGCGTACCCGCCGAAAACCGCGCGATGAATTCATTTAATTGCTCGATTTTCTTTTCCCGCTGCGCATTCTCCGATTCGATGCGTGAGCGAATCGACGTCTTCGCTACCACCATATCGTCGTACCCGCCGTTGTACATGATCACCGTTTGATAATCGATGTCCGCNNTCGCACAAATAATCCTGCAGCCAGTGCACTGAATCCAAGTCCAAGTGGTTGGTCGGCTCGTCCAGCAGCAGCGCCGGCGGGCTTCCAAACAAAGCCTGCGCCAGCAGCACGCGAACTTTCTGCCCGCCCTGCAGCTCTCCCATTTTTCGCTCGTGCAGCGTATCGTCCACATCCAGCCCGTCCAGCAGCACTCCCGCGTCCGCTTCCGCCGTGTAGCCGCCTTCTTCGCCGACGATTCCTTCCAGTTCCGCCAGCCGCATTCCATCTTTGTCCGTCAACTGATCGTGCGGCTTCTCGTACAGCGCGTCCCTCTCCTGCAATGCCTTCCACAGCGCCTTATTCCCCATGATTACGGTATCGATCACGCGAAATTCGTCGAACGCAAACTGATCCTGGCTCAAAACGCCCAGCTTCTTCGGCCGCGTAACGTCGCCCTTGGAAGGTTCNNATCGCGTAGCGCCGCCCGGTCAGAAACGCGCACGAAACGTCCTCGAACAGTATTCGGGCGCCGAAACGCATCGAGATGTTGTTAACGGAGAGCAAGAAGACTCAATTATACCACAGCAGCCGCGCACGCTTCACCGGCCCTCAGTCAAGTAACCCATTTTGAATCCTAAGGCCGGGTTCTATCTCTGGTTCAATGAGACTTTTGAGCTGAGCAGCCCGTATAGCAAGCAGCGCTGCCGGCTCTTCGGGAAAAGTTGCATCCGCTTACTCTCAACGGCGCGCCGGAAAGGTGACCCATGAAACCGAAGACGTTTTATCTCGCTCTGTGCCTTCTCGGCGCAGTCCTGCCGTATTGGCAGTTCGTGCCCTGGGTCGCGCAAAACGGCCTAAACATGCCGCTGTTCTTCCACCAGCTCTTTGCCAATCGAATCAGCGCCTTCTTTGGCATGGACGTATTCGTCTCCGCCGCGACGCTCCTGGTTTTCATGCGAACTGAGAGCTCACGGCTGCGCATCGCTGGTCGCTGGCAGCCCGTCGTAGCCCTAGTCTTTGTAGGCGTCTCGCTCGCCTTGCCGCTGTTCCTCTTCATGCGCGAACGCAGCCTCGAGCAGGCCAAGCCCGGTCTCACGGGCCAACCCGCACGATGATTTCCGTTCCGGCCGCCATCATTAGCGGGAAACCACTCCCCAGCTTTTCGGCTCACAGCTCTCTCGTTCTGACAAAACATGCTTAATACAAAGTCCGCACGAACCTACAGCGATTAGCGTATGGAAGTTCCCTTGCCGGAAGCCCAGACTGCGAAGGTTGTATTTGGGTTCAAAAATCCCGAAAGCGCGGTGAAAAAGCAAATATGACGGCCCCCTACCAGATTTTCCGGAAGCTCCCCGATAACAAGTTTGTTTGGATCGAAAACATTGACGAACTTCAGGAAGCTCGTGGACGCCTCGACTTCCTAAGCACTATTTCTGACGCCGACTACATTCTCTTCGACCCGCGCGAGCGATCCGTCGTAACCCAACCCGCCAAATCCGCCTAACGTTAGCCCAGCGCTGTTGCTCCATCGGCCGGTAGAATCTTCGTGCGTGGTGCCCTTTTATCCTGACTGCCTTGGGGAAGGGTAGCGACGACACGGACGGTGATAGCTGGAGAATCTTTGTGGGTCGTGGCCTTAGCCGCGACATAAGGCCCTGCAAGGTCAATCGGCTTTAGCCGCTGGAGTTCCATGCTGAAGTTCCATGCGGAAGGTCCGTGTCCTCGCCGATTACCTAGGCGCTTCCTGATCCGCGTCATACACATACTGGATATAGACCTGCGGTCCCGACTTTGCCCCACCATACGCAATCGCATCCATCCGCACCGTTTCGTAAAGCTGCTGCCCATTAGGAGCCAGNNAACAAGGCAAACTTGCGGGTTCTGTCGTCCGTCAAATCCACCTCTACGCCTTTCGTATCTTTTTGCACGATGCTTAGCGTCTCCGGCGGATCGGTCAGATCCCGCATCGTCCCAGGATCCATGTCGCTTGGCTGGTTCGGGCCACCGCGCCGCGCCCCGCCCCCATTTCCGCCTCCGCCCTGTCCTGGATAAGGATTTCCGCCCCCCTGGCCCGGATAAGGACTTCCGCCGCCTCCCATGCGCGGGTTGCCCCCGTTTCCCCCATTGCCGCCGTTTCCTTGGTTCTTCGACTGCGCTTGCTGCACCTTCTTGCGCCCATCGTCGCTGTCGTCCGTATTCAGCTTCCATGCTCCCGCGATGCTCGTTCGAGGCGGAATCGGCTTGGTGCCAGCCGCTTCCGACGAACGCGTCGGCGCCGCCGGCTCCAGCGGTTCCAACTGCGGCGGCGGTGCAGGCAAAGGCCCCGGCGTCTCCTGCGCCCTCAACAATCCCGGCGCAGCCGCCGCAAAGAAGCAAACCAAACCCACCACCAGCCTCACTCTGCTTTTCATAATCGTCCTCGTCGCACACATCATCGTGCCGTATTTTTTCGATGCTGAAAATCCCCGGCAAGATGCAAGCCTAGCGGTTGTTTGGGTCTGGTCCCGATTAATGCGTTTACCGGGCACTGGAGCAGGACTGTTAGTGCAATAGGCGTGTCGCTCTGGACAAACGGGTAAGCGATCTACTCCTCGCGCAGCGCCTTCAGCGGATCGATCTGAGCGGATCTGCGCGCAGGTATGTAACACGCCAGCATCGCCACCGCCGCCAGCAGCACTGGTGCGCCGACGAGCAAGCGCGGATCGTTCGTGCCAATTCTAAACGCATCCACAAAAATGCTTGTGAGCGATGAAAGTATTTTTACCAGCGAAATTGCGCCCAAAAATCCCAGGACCGTTCCGACGCCTACCAGCGCAGTGCCTTCGCGTAGCACCAGCCGCAGCACTTGCGATCTGCTTGCGCCGAGCGCCATGCGAATTGCGATCTCCTTGCGCCTTTGCGCCACCGAATAAGCCGTGATCCCGGCCAGTCCGATTGCAGCCAACACCAGGCCGAACACGCCAATCCCGCCGTATGTCTGGACCGCGAACCTCGTGGAAGACCGGCTGCGATCCAGATATTCGCGGAGCGTCTGTACGTTGAAGATATTCAAATTGGGATCGATGAAAGCAATCTCGTTCCGAATGCCGCTCAGCGCGTCGGGGCCCGCGTCCGACCGCACCATAATAGTGATGCCGCCGGCCGGCGGCCGCGCAAAATCGCGTGGCGTCAGCGGCAAATAAATCACCGATTGGCTGATCCCGATTCCAGTTTTCAAGTCGCGAACTACTCCCACTACTTCATAGGACCGCTTCTGGTCTCTAACGCGCTTTCCGATCGCATTCTCATTTCCGAATAGTCTGTGCTCCGCGGACTCGTTCAGCACTGCGGGCGAAGAAAAATCTTTGGACCCGTCCGACTGGCTCCGTTGATCACGCTCTTCGAATTCTCGTCCTGCCAGCATGGGCTCGCTGAGCGTGGAAAAATAGTTCGCGCCCACGGTTTCCTCAATCACGGACTGTTGCAGCGCCGATGTTTTCCCCGAGTCTTCCACAGTGAGCTGGATGCCTTCATCATCATCTCTAGCCGAAAAGGGCTCATCCGCGGCCAATGCCATGCTGCGCACAGGGCCGGAAGCCTTCAGGCGTTCGGTAAGTTTCTCGAACAGGGCTTGCGATTTTTCGGGAGCGTAGCCGTCGCGCACCGGATCGATGGACAAAAGATACATCGTGCTCGGATCGAATGTGGTTTGAATGCTGCTGGTCTTGCTGATGCCTATCACCAAAAAGCCCGTAATCAGCAGCAACATGAGCGAAGCCGCAACCTGCGCCACCATCAATAGATTGCGAAGGCCAAAGCGCCGGTAACCCGGCAAACGCAGCGCCGAACCTTCTTTCAGCGCCGGAGTCAAATCCGCCTTCGTAGCTTGCAGAGCGGGCAGGAGGCTGAATCCGACGCCGCACACCAGCGCCAGTCCGAACGCAAAAACTCCCGCGCGCCAGTCCAAGCTAAAATCGGATTCGAACGGCACCGTCGTCGGAGGCGTGAAGTGAGAGTTCAACATCGAGAGGCCATACGCCAACACAAATCCCGCCACGCCGCCCAGCAGTGAAAGCAAAATACCTTCCGACATCATCTGCCGAATCAAACGAAAACGGCTGGCTCCGATCGCCAGGCGAATCGCCAACTCTTTTCGGCGATTTGCGCCGCGCGCCATCAGCATGTTCGCCAGATTCATGCACGCAAGCGCAATCACCAGCCCCATCAGCATTATGAAAAAACCAGCCAGCACCGGCTTCAATTTCCGGGGCATCGGTATGTTGGTGCCTGCTGAAAGTAACGATACGCGTCGGCCTTTGTCCGTGCGCACTAGCGAGGAAGGATCCTGCTGGTCGAGATTACGTGTGATCGCGTCGAGACCCGCTTCCGCGGATTCAATCGTGACCCCGGGNNGGCGCGGTAATCGGGACAAACAGCTCCGCGGGATTCACGCCCAGGGCGCCATTGAAACCTTTGGGCGTAATTCCCACGATAGTGGCAAGTTGCCCATTCAGGCGAAGCGTTTGCCCCAGGGCGTTGGGTGAGGAATTGAGGCGATTGCGCCAGAAACGGTCGCTAATCAC
>PLZZ01000134.1:38854-40376 GCA_003153585.1 Acidobacteriota bacterium
GATACAAGTTGCCCGAACACGCGCTCGGGTTTCGCATTCAGATCGCCTTGGAAGGTGGTATTGAACGGGACACCGCTCTGAAATGCGGCGACCCCGGCGAACAGGCTCTTTTGCTCTCGATACTGCTCGATGTAGTAATACGACACACGGGCGAGATCACCATTCGTCGACTCCTGAACCATCACCAGGTGTTTGGCATTCGCCGCTGCCGGCAGATCACGAAATAGCAACTTCCATTTCGAACTGTACACGTTTGTCGTTAGTCCAATGGCGAGTCCCATCGAAATGATACCGACCAGCGCAAACCCGGGCGACTTGATCAGCGCGCGCGACCCGTATCGCATGTCGCCGCGCATTTCGCTCAGATATTCGAGCGGCACGCGAATCGCGATGTCCGCGATTAGCCGGATCAGCCCCGCGACTCCTTGTCTCTTGGCAATCTCTTCCACGACGTCCTCCCCGAGTTGCGTCACCTCTGCGCCGTATGCCAATTTGAATTCGTGCGGAAACGCTTGCGCCAGCCGCCGGTAGATCCGCCACGCGAAATTCATTCCGTCACCAGGGATCGCTTCACTCGAATGGAGCGAACCAATTCCTGCAGGCGTTCACATTCCGCGTCCAGCACACGCTTTCCGAGCGTCGTCAGCCGGTAATAGCGGCGGCGCGCGTCGTCCAATTCCGGCGCCGGACGTTCGTCTGATTCTTCGATCAGGTCCGCCTCGATGAGCCGCTTGATCGAGCCATATAGCGTCGCCGGCCACAAACGCACTTTTCCGGTAGTTCGATTCAGGACGTCCTGCATGATCCCGTAACCGTGCTGCTCCCCACCCGCCAGCGATACCATGATGTGAAACCAATGGGTTTTGAGTGGAAGAAACTTTTGAGCATCGACTCTAGCCATGTCAATATCTATATCATTCTATATCTATACGCGTCAATCCCAATGTGTAGGCGCGGCGAACCTTTGGTCCCGTTTTCTATGAATGCGCTATACGTGCGTTGTACGTGCGCTGACCAGGCCCTGGCGAATTCAACGCCGAATCTGAAGCGCTCCGCACGCTCGTCAATTTGACTTGCCTCAGCCGGCAACTTAAGATTACTCGCGCATGGCGAACACTCAGCCCTTCATCGGCCGCACGGTCTCTCACTATCGCATTGTAGAAAAGCTCGGTGGGGGCGGCATGGGAGTGGTCTATAAGGCTGAAGACACGCGGCTGGGCCGCAGCGTAGCGCTGAAATTCCTTCCCGATAATATGGTCGAAGACCACGCCACGCTGGAGCGGTTTCAACGCGAAGCGCGCGCCGCATCGGCGCTGAATCATCCCAACATTTGCACGATTTACGACATCGGGGAGCATGAGGGGCGTCCCTTCATCTGCATGGAACTCCTCGAGGGCGTGACCCTGAAGCATCGCATTAATAATAAGCCCATGGAGATTGAGGAATTGCTGGAACTGGCCATCCAGATCTCCGATGCCCTGGAAGTCGCCCACACCAAGCGCATCGTGCACCGCGACATCAA
>PLZZ01000094.1 GCA_003153585.1 Acidobacteriota bacterium
GTTCGAATTTCTCCTTCGCCATATCTTTCTCGCTCCTCTATCCTGCAATCTTACTTTCGAACCAATTGACCGTAATTATTTCTTCGGCTTGTCGCCGTTTGCTCCGCCAATAATATCGTCCGCAATGTTTCCTGGGACTTGTTCGTAATGCGAAAAGTGCATGGTAAAACTTCCGCGCCCCTGTGTGCGGCTGCGTATTTCCGTGGCGTAACCGAACATCGCGGCTAGAGGCACTTTCACATTAATAATTTCTGTGCCGCCACGCGATTCTCTTCCCTGCATCTGTCCGCGGCGGGAGTTCAAATCTGAAATCACAGGTCCCATGTAATCTTCAGGGACCACAACTTCAACGCGCATGATCGGCTCGAGCAGCTTCGGGTTTGCTCTCTTGCAAGCTTCCTTGAAAGCCATGGAGCCTGCGATCTTGAAAGCCATTTCAGAGCTGTCCACATCGTGGTAGCTGCCGTCTGTGAGGACCACCGCGCAGTCAACCATTTCGTAGCCGGCCAGAACGCCCGTTTCCATGGCTTCGCGAACACCATTTTCGATCGGCTGGATAAATTCTCTGGGGATCGAGCCACCGATAACTTTGTCGATGAACAAAAGCCGGTGTTCCTTGTCGAAATGCCACTTGCCGCCCTTGCCTGCAACGCTTTTGGCAAGCTCGTCGATTTCATCCGTGGACATTTCGTGCATATCTTCGTGTCCAGCGTTGGGAAGCGGATGCACGGAAAGCACCGCATGCCCGTACTGGCCGCGCCCGCCGGTCTGCTTGATGTACTTGCCTTCGCCTTCCGCCACTCTCAAAATCGTTTCGCGGTACGCCACCTGCGGCCTGCCGACGTTCGCCTGCACGCTGAATTCGCGCATCATGCGATCCACGATGATTTCAAGGTGCAGTTCGCCCATTCCGGAAATCAGCGTCTGGCCCGTATCGTGGTCGGTGTGAACGCGGAAAGTGGGATCTTCCTGCGCCAACTTTCCCAGCGCGGTGCCCATTTTTTCCTGGTCCGCTTTTGTCTTCGGCTCGATGGCCACCGAAATTACCGGCGCGGGAAAATCAATATTTTCGAGAACGATCGGTTTTTCTTCATCGCATAGCGTGTCGCCGGTCGTCACGTTCTTCAGGCCTACGCAGGCCGCGATGTCGCCGGCTTCGATGGACTCAATTTCTTCGCGCTTATTCGCGTGCATGCGCAACAACCGTCCAATGCGTTCACGCGTCTTTCTGGTCGAGTTGTATACGTTGGCCCCAGCTTTCAGCACGCCGGAATACACGCGAATGTAGGTTACGTGTCCGACGTAGGGGTCGGTCATAATTTTGAAGGCCAGCGCGGCAAACGGTTGATCGTCCGAGGCGCGCCGCAAAATCGCTTCCTCGCCATTCGGATCCTCGCCTTCGACCGGCGGCACATCGGCAGGCGACGGAAGATAATCCACTACCGCATCCAGCAGCGGCTGAATACCTTTGTTCTTGAAGGCCGAACCCGCCAGCACCGGCACCAACTTCAGGGCAATGGTGGAGCGGCGAATGGAAGCGCGCAGCTCCGCTGGTTCGAGTTTGTGCTGCTCGAGGTACTTGGTGAGCACGGCGTCGTCATGTTCCGCAATGTATTCGACCACTTTATCGCGGTGCTCTTTGTAAAATTCCGGAGTTAGCGCAGAAGCTTTTATGGCAATTTCGAGCTCGGGGCGCGACTTGAGAAATTCCGCGTCCCAGAGCTTCTCGAGAGGCAGCGTCTCGTATTCCGCCCCCAGCGTTTCGTCCTTCCACACGATGGCGCGCTCTTCGATAAAATCGATGACGCCGATGAAATTGTCTTCTCTTCCAATGGGATATTGCAGAGGAACAGGGTGAGCTGAAAGGCGCTGGCGCATGGAACGAATGGAATGATCGAAATCCGCGCCGATGCGGTCCATTTTGTTGATGAACGCGATGCGCGGAACGCGATACTTATCGGCCTGGCGCCAGACTGTTTCTGATTGCGGCTGCACGCCGGCAACGGCGTCAAAAATGGCGACTGCGCCATCGAGCACGCGCAGCGAGCGCTCTACTTCAACGGTGAAATCCACGTGCCCCGGCGTGTCAATAATGTTGATGCGGTACGTTTTGTCGAAGCGCTTCCAGGAAGCCGTCGTCGCAGCGGACGTGATCGTGATTCCGCGCTCGCGCTCCTGCTCCATCCAGTCCATTACCGTGGTGCCTTCGTGCACTTCGCCAATCTTGTAAGTCACACCCGTATAGAACAGGATGCGCTCAGTGGACGTCGTCTTTCCGGCGTCAATGTGAGCCATGATCCCGATGTTGCGGGTTTGATCGATTTGGACTTGGCGTGGCATTCGAAAGTTTGTTTGTACTACCAGCGATAATGAGCGAAGGCTTTATTAGCCTCGGCCATGCGGTGCACGTCCTCCTTCTTCTTCACAGCGCCGCCGCGGCCGTTCGCAGCGTCCACAATTTCACCGGCCAACTTGTCGGTCATGGTCTTCCCGCCGCGAGTCCGCGAATACAACACCAGCCAGTGAATCGCGAGCGATTGCCGCCGAAATGGATTCACTTCCACCGGCACTTGATAGTTCGCGCCGCCCACGCGCCGCGACTTCACTTCCAGAACCGGCTTGCAGTTCTCGACGGCCTTCTTGAACAGCTTGAACGCGTCGTCGTTCGTGGTTTTCGCCACCTGGTCCATAGCCTTATAGAAGATGGCTTGCGCGGTTGCGCGCTTGCCGTCATACATCATGCTTGAAATAAATTTCTGCACCAGATCACTGGCGTAAACCGGATCGCCCGGAATTTTTCGACGAAGAACCCAGCCTTTACGTGGCATATTTCCGCTCTCCTACTTCTGTGCGGCTTTTGGCCGCTTAGCGCCGTACTTCGAGCGCCCTTGCTTGCGATTTTCAACTCCTGCTGCGTCCAGCGTTCCGCGAATCACGTGATAGCGAACGCCCGGCAAATCTTTCACGCGGCCGCCGCGAACCAGCACGATGGAGTGCTCCTGCAAATTGTGTCCGATGCCGGGGATATACGTTGTCACTTCGGCGCTGTTGGTCAGCCGCGCGCGCGCAACTTTGCGCAGCGCTGAGTTCGGTTTCTTCGGCGTTTGGGTATAGACACGAACGCAAACCCCGCGCTTTTCAGGACAGCCTTCCAGCGCCGGCGATTTTGTCTTTGTCCGGATCTTTTCCCGGCCGTTCCGCACCAGTTGTGAAAACGTCGGCACTCGTTCCCCCTCGAAATCGACAACTCTTATTATTTTTGCGGCATAATTCTGCGCATAACAAATCCGCCCGCGCAAAATTCTGCGGGTGAATGAACAGAAAAGGCGCCATAACCCGAAGGAATTACCAGGTACTCCGCGATGATGCTTCACCCCGAGGAGTGAACTCCATCTAACGCAATAGCGGAGAGGCTCACACGGCTTTGCGGGGCTGGCGCCCCATTTCGGCCGTTCTTCTTGTCCCCGTTCCGTTCTTCTATGTTCCGGGGTCGGAAGACTTCCCTAATCACCACCAAGTCCAACTGCTTCAATGCAACCGCGGAAGTATAGGAAAAATAACAGATATTGTCAACTCGATTCCCGAATGCAAATAAATGCTAAAAAAGTTCGGGGTCTGGCAAGGCAGTTCAGACAGGTCGACTTCACCTCTAAATCAGCTCCGCAAGCGGCGTGCTGGGATTCCCCAGCTAAGAGAACCCGGATGGCCGTAGCAAGGAGATGAGGAGCATCAATAACCCATTGATTACAAGAGGCTTAGTGGAATACGTACGGATCGGATTCCGGACTATTCCGGGCGGAGATCAAAGCAAGCCGTAGAGCGCCCCACGAGCCCTGACATAAGGGTGTTTCAAAGTTGCTCAACAGGTGCCTCCGAGCGGCTTTACCTAACTCGCGAAGCCTTCTAAACTCATGTCCGTCAAACCGCAATGGGAGCACGAATGAGACGTTTCTGCCTTGGCCTATGTTTATTCTGTGCCTTTGTCCTAGCTCGTAC
>PLZZ01000110.1:0-3498 GCA_003153585.1 Acidobacteriota bacterium
GTCCAACAATTAGGCGAACTTGTTTTTGGCTACAACTCCGGCAACGAGCAAATGGAAGTCCGAACCGTGCGCGTGCACAAACCAGACGGGACCGTCGTCAATGCGGGGCTCGACTCCATAAAAGAAATGACCGCCAGCGTTGCGCGCGACGCGCCGATGTACACGGACTACAAGGAAAAACACATTACGGTGCCGTCGCTGCATGCCGGCGACACGCTGGAGTACGAAATCTTCACGCGAACGCTTACGTCGCTAGCGCCCGGACAGTTCTGGTTCGCTTACAATTTTCTCCAAGACTCCATCGTTCTCGACGAGCGGCTGGAGATTGACGTGCCGCAAGGCCGGGCGATCACCGTCCACTCGCCGGAGATTTCTATCACTAATGGCCGCGAGGATTATCAATTGCGCGCCAAGCCTGGCACCGCCGTTGATCCCGCTTCGCACAAGATTCCGTTTTCGAAGTCAGACGAAAATGGACAGACGATCTATCACTGGCAGCGGGCTAACTTAGTCCGGCCGCCAGAAGACGAAAAAGCCAAGAAAAAGCAGCAGCCTGCCAAAGCAAAGCGGCCTGATGTGGAACTCACCACGTTCGAGAGCTGGGCGGAGGTGGCGCAATGGTATGCGAAACTCGAAAAGGACCGCAGCGACCCCACGCCTGAGATTCGCGCGAAAACTCTCGAACTGATTCAGGGGCACGAAAATAAACTCGACAAAATCCAGGTGCTCTACGACTACGTCGCGAAAAACATTCGCTACGTTAGTCTTTCCTTCGGGCTTGGACGTTACCAGCCGCACTCCGCGGCCGATGTGTATGCAAACCAATATGGCGATTGCAAGGACAAGCACACCTTGCTCGCCGCGATGCTGCAGGCTGCAAACATTCCTTCCGACGCGGTTCTGATTCCGTTTGCGAGCGATCTGGATACGTCCATACCTTCCCCGTCGCAATTCGACCACGTGATCACGGCTGTCCCCGCGGACAATGGCCTGCTCTGGATGGACTCGACGGCAGAAGTTGCGCCTTTCCGGCTGCTTTCGCCTGCGCTTCGGAATAAGTCTGCGCTGCTCGTCGCGCCGGATGGCGCCGGAAGAATTGTCGAGACCCCGATCGATCCACCATTTCTCTCTACCCAGCGCGTGGAAATTGAGGCCGAGGTGAGCGACCTCGGCAAACTTTCAGCCAAGCTGCGGTACTTTCTTCGAGGTGACAACGAGCTGGCCCTTCGCGCTGCCTTTCGCCGCACTCCGCAAACGCAATGGAAAGAACTCGGGCAGACGATCGCGACTCTGGACGGCATCCACGGAGATATAACCGCGGTGAAACCGAGCGATCCTTCGGATACACAAAATCCTTTTGAACTGGATCTGGAGTTCTCACAGGCAAACTTCCTTGATTGGTCCAGCAAGAAAAGCAAAGTCGCCGTGCCGCTGCTGATGATCGGCATGCCGGACGCTTCTGAGGATACGGTCGAGCCGATTCATCTTGGAAGCCCGCTCGATGTCACCATGACACTGAAGCTGAAGCTGCCATCGAATTTCACGGCGCAGGCTCCCGTGGCAGTTTCGATCGTGCGGGATTACGCGGCTTTCAAATCAAGCTACCGCTTTGAAGCTCACACGCTCGTGGCCGAGCGTACTCTGAACTTCAAGATGCGGGAACTGCCTGCATCGCGCGTGGGCGATTACCTCGCGTTCACTCGCGCCGTAGAATCTGATGAAAGCCAGACTTTGCTCGCCGAGAATTCCGTCCCCGGAGCGCCGGAGATTCCGGAAGCCGCGAAACCCGGCGAACTTCTCGAAGCCGGCCTTGCCGCACTCAACTCCGGAAATTTGAAGGCGGCTATTCCGCTTCTGAAGCGTGCGCTTGAACTGGATCCCAAAAACAAACAAGGCTGGAACGATCTTGGTCTGGCATATCTGCGGCTGGGACAATTTGACGATGCAGGCGCAGCGTTCCGAAAGCAGATTGAACTGAATCCGTACGACGAGCACGTTTACAACTATCTGGGGTTCACGCTTCAGCAGCAGCAGAATTACACCGATGCCGCAAAGGCTTTCCAAAAGCAGATCGAAGTAAATCCAATCGACCCGGTTGCGCATGCGGCTCTCGGTGCTCTGTACCTCGAGGAACACAAATACGCCGAGGCCGTTCCCGAACTCGACAAAGCCACGATTCTTTCCCCGGAGAATGCCGAACTTCAGGTCAGCCTTGGGCAGGCGTATATCAATACCGGCGAAAAAGAAAAAGCACTCGCTGCGTTTGAAAAGGGAGTCGAGTTAGCGCAGACGCCAGCGGTTTGGAATAACGTTGCTTATAGCCTGGCGGATCATCAACTGGAGCTCGACAAAGCTCAGCAATATGCGGAATCGGCGGTTGCGGCGACGACGGCAAATCTTCGGAACGTCAATCTTACCCACCTTTCCATGGATGACCTGCAGGCAGTTTCAAACTTGGGTATTTATTGGGACACGCTCGGATGGGTTCATTTCCAAAAGGGCGAATTGGAAGACGCCGAACGCTACATTCGCGCTTCCTGGCTTCTGGACCAGCACGGCGAGGTGGGCGATCATCTGGCGCAGATTGACCAAAAGCGCGGCGAAAAAGATCGGGCCATTCACATGTATTCGCTATCCATGGGCGCGGCCCATTCGGTGCCGGAAACTCGCGCGCGGCTTGTGGAATTGTTGGGGCCACACGCCAGGATCGAGGACCTAGTAAACCAGGCCAAGCCGGAACTTACTACGCATCGAACCTTTTCTATTGGAAAAGGCTCGGGTGAAAATTCCGAGGCTGATTTTCTTGTTCTGCTATCGCCGGGAAACAGGGATCCGAAAGTGGAAGCTGTAAAGTTTGTGAGCGGAAATCAAAATTTGCGGCCATTCGCAGAACGATTGCGTGCCGTGGATTTCGGCCCGATGTTTCCCGATGCCACACCGGCAAGAATTGTCAGGCGCGGCACGCTGGCCTGCTCGGCTACCACAGGCGATTGCACCTTCACGCTGATTCTCCCGGAAAACCTGCGCACGGTAAATTAACCATTCGCGCCTACTGCAATTCAGATCGTCGTATCGGTCACACACATCTTTCGCGAGCAAGGGCTGTTCGCGCCTACACTTCTGCACTCATCAAATGACCCAGGCTGCTTGTGATTTTCAGCCGGTCGGCGCGATCTTTGAAATAGCGCGCATTGATCTCTGCGGCGTCGAGATCCTCTACACAGCTAAATCCGATTTGTCGAAGCCGCTCCTTGAGCGCGCTGGGATCGAAAAAAGTGCGAAAAGGCTCGCCCGCGGCGGCTACGCGGTACGACAAGGCATCCAGAGCCAAGCGCCCAACCCAATTTAATGACGAACGCGGAACCGCATAATCGAAGGCCACACCTCCACCGGGCGAAGTCGAGGCGATGAAACCGAAGGTGGCCGTCACTGCATCTTCGGTGAGATACATGGTGACGCCCAGCCAAGAGAAGAAAGCGGCTTTCGAAGCATCGAACC
>PLZZ01000110.1:3528-8034 GCA_003153585.1 Acidobacteriota bacterium
GTGTCGAGGCCGGCGCCGAGAATCACACATTGCCTCACGCCGCGCACAATGGCTCGCGCCAGTTCATCCTCTGCGAACCGGCTGCGCGCCACGAGGAACGCGCGAAGGTTTCGCGCCACGCGGCTTTTATGCCTGTTCCGCTCGGCCCCCAATTTTGCCGCGGCTTCAGGCCCAATGATTGGCAATGCGATCGGATCGTCCAAGACTTTGGGGTGATCGAAGAGTTGGTGCGCCGCGCGCCGCATCGCTACGCGCATCGCCGTCCGGCTGGGTCGGGCCTCTTGCATGAATCAGTTATGCAGCGAGAAAGTCTCTGCGTTCCCGGTGACTTTCTCTGTGCGGGAAGCTGGATTCAGAAAGGCCATCACTTGATTTCGAGGACTTCTTTCTCTTTTAACGCGGAATGATCTTCGATTTTCTTCGTTTCCGAATGCGTCAATTTTTCAAGCTCATCCAGCGAACGTTTACGATCGTCCTCGCTGATTTTCTTGTCCTTCTCGAGCTTCTCGACCGCTTCTTTGATATCGCGCCGGATATTGCGCACCGCCGTGCGGTGATTCTCCAGCACCTTGTGAATGTGCTTCACCATATCTTTGCGGCGGTCCTCGGTGAGCGGCGGAATCGGGACGCGCACCACTTTCCCGTCATTTGTCGGATTCAATCCCAGATCCGTAGTGCGAATCGCTTTATCGATCATCGGCACCGCGCTGGCGTCCCAGGGAGAAATCATGATCATCGTCGCGTCAGGAACGCTCAGCGTGCCGAGCTGGTTGAGCGGCATGGATGTGCCGTGATAATCCACGCGCACATGATCCAGCAGCGACACGTTCGCGCGGCCGGTGCGCACGCCTGCCAGTTCCTTGCGAAAATCTTCCACCGCTTTTTCCATCCGCACCTTCGCTTGTGCGAGTGCGTCTTTGCTTGTGGCAATCGTGGTCATCTAGGAATTGCCTCCGCCAGTTTTATTTATGCTGCTGTGACGACCGAGCCCACCCGCTCGCCCAGCACCACGCGTTTCAGGTTTCCCGGCACGTTCATATTGAACACGATGATCGGCATCTTGTTGTCCATGCACAGTGAGATGGCCGTCGAGTCCATCACCATCAAACCCTTTTTCAGCACGTCCAGATAGGTGATGTGTTGGAACATCTTAGCGCTCGGCACTTTTTCCGGATCAGCATCGTAAATTCCATCCACTCGCGTGGCTTTCAGGATCACTTGCGCCTTGATTTCCATCGCGCGAAGTGCTGCGGCGGTGTCGGTCGAAAAATAGGGATTCCCTGTTCCGGCGGCAAAAATCACCACGCGCCCTTTTTCCAGATGGCGCGTAGCGCGGCGCCGGATGAAGGGTTCTGCCACCTGATGCATTTCAATCGCGCTCATCAGCCGCGTTTGGCAGCCCGATTTTTCCAGGGCGTCCTGAAGCGCGAGCCCGTTGATCACCGTCGCAAGCATGCCCATGTAGTCGCCGGTGGCCCGGTCGATGGCGAGTTGTTTTTGGCGCGTGCCGCGGAAAATGTTTCCTCCGCCGACCATAATCGCGACGGACACACCCAGATCGCGGACTTCCTTCACCTCACGCGCGATTCCCTGAATTGTTTCAGCGTGAATGCCGGAATCCTGCGAGCCCGAAAGCGATTCGCCCGAAAGTTTCAGTACCAGGCGTTCGTAAACGGGCGTGCCGCCGCTTGGTGTTCTTTCCGGAGCGGCTCGCTTTATCAGTTTTGCTTTCGCCATTTTGATGGGCCTGAAATTGGCCAGGGGCATTCTAGCAGACAAACTTCGCGGCGGTAACGCCTCGCAAAATTCAATGTGCACCTTTGAGCAAAAAAAAATCCGCCGCAAGAGCGGCGGATTCCCAGCAGGGTCTTAAGCAATTCTATGCGGACGGCACCGCAGGCGCATCCGGCGCGTCCGGTTCATCCGTGGCTCCCGCGGACGACGCCGCGCCATCCATCTCGCCGACTTTGAAGCGGGAGAAGCGGCGGATCGCAATGTTTTCGCCCAGTTTGGCGATGGCTTGGTCCACCAGCTCCTTCACCGTCACGCCTTCGTCCTTAATGAAATGCTGCTCGTAGAGGCAGTTCTCTTCATAAAACTTCTCCATCTTTCCATTCACGATCTTCTCGATTACGTTTTCAGGCTTGCCCGTGGCTTTTGCCTGTTCCTTGTAAATGTCGCGTTCGCGNNAGGCGCTGAAAATCAGCGGTGCGCGCAACGAAGTCGCTTTCGCAATTCACTTCCACCAGCACGCCAATTTTTCCGCCGGCGTGGATGTAGTAGCTCACCAGTCCCTCGGAAGTAGCGCGCTGCGCTTTCTTTGCCGCTGCGGCCTGTCCTTTCTTGCGCAGGATGCTGATGGCCTGTTCGATGTTGCCTTTAGATTCAAGCAGCGCTTCTCGACAAGCGGTGAAACCCGCGCCGGTGCGGTCGCGCAGCTCTTTCACGAGTTGGGCCGAGACGTTCGGATTACTAGTTGTAGCCATAGATTTACTCGATTCCTCTTTGATAAATTTGGGCTTTGCCGCTTATGGTGCGGCCTCAGCAGCGCAACGCTCAAGCTGCTTCGGCCGGCGGGCAGAATCTACGATTTTTGCGACGCTCCAGCCACCGAATCTTCTTCTCCGGCNNCCCGACAGAACCGCGTCGGAAATCTTTGAAGTGAAAAGCCGAATCGCACGCAAAGCATCGTCGTTCCCGGGAATGACCCAGTCCACCAGATTGGGGTCGCAATTTGTGTCCACGATGGCCACGACGGGGATGCCCATGCGCCGAGCCTCGCGAACCGCAATCACTTCCGCGTTCGGGTCGATCACGAACATGGCGTCGGGCAAGGTGGTCATATTCTCTACGCCGGAAAAATTCTGCCTCAAGTGCTTCAACTCGCGTTCGAGCCGCGCCGCTTCTTTCTTCGAAAATTGCGCCATGCGTCCGTCTTCGACCATGCCCTTCAGCAGCTTGAATCGCTTGATGGACTTTTGTAGCGTGGCCCAGTTCGTCAGCGTGCCGCCGAGCCAGCGATGGTTGACGAAAAACATGCCGCAGCGGTTCGCTTCTTCAGCGATGGCTTCCTGCGCTTGGCGTTTAGTGCCGAGAAAAAGTACTCGTTTGCCCTGTCCGGCTATCTCGGCGACATATCGGGCCGCATCGCGGAACATCTTTAGGGTTTTCTGTAGATCGATAATGTGGATGCCATTGCGTTCGCCGAAAATGTATTCCTTCATTTTCGGGTTCCAACGCCGCGTCTGATGGCCGAAATGGACCCCAGCCTCCAGAAGCTCCTTCATCGTAATTTCGACTCCCAATGTACCTCCTCCGTTAGAGGGATGCTTTTTTCTCCGCGGCTGACCGGAGCAGCATCCTTTTTTGCCGGTCCTTCCCGGCCGTGAATTTGGTCCGGCCCGACGAATCGAGCCGACCCTTAAAAATTAGCGCTTGCTGAACTGGAAGCGGCGACGCGCTCCCTTTTGTCCGTACTTCTTGCGTTCCTTCATGCGCGAATCGCGCGTCAAGAAACCGTTCTTGCGCAATGCNNGCTCCGGATTGGCCACCGACGCCCCCGCCCTTCACGATGCATTTCACTTCGAGCTGGTCGAGCATCTGCGTGAACTTGAGCGGCTCGACCGCAGCCGTATGCCACGCAATGTTGCGAAAATATTCATCTACCGGCCGGCCATTTACAGTAAAGCGCGCAGGTCCCATCTTGATGTACACGCGCGCGATTGATTCTCGGCGACGGCCGGTGCCGTAGAACTGCTTTCCAGCGTTGCCTGCTAGCGAACTCGAAGCTGAACTCAAAGTTCCTCCCTCATATGTTGCCCGTGCTGAACGCTCTTCACAAAAAAGCGGTGAAGGCTGTAGCACGAAGCGCTTCTGGCGAATTACTCCACAAAGCGCAGAAGTTGTCGAATCCCTATCGCGTGGTTACAGCGCGAGCGGCTGGGGCTTTTGTCCGGTGTGGCGGGCGAGGCCTTCACTTCCGGCATAAACACGCAGCTTCTTGGCCCGGCGCGCGCGGAGCTTGTTCTTCGGCAGCATTCCCAGCACTGCTTCGCGCACAACTTCTTCCGGACGGCGTTGCAACATCACCCGGATCGGAATCTCTTTCAATCCGCCGGGATAACCGCTGTGGTGACGGTAAATTTTCTGATCGATCTTGTTTCCGGTCAGCTTCACGCGCTCCGCGTTAATTACCACCACGTGATCGCCGCAATCCAGATGCGGCGTAAAATTCGCCTTGTCCTTGCCAATCAGAAGGCGGGCGATACGCGTGGCAAGACGTCCCAGAACGACGCCTTCGGCGTTCACCACGAACCAATTCTTCCCTGTTTGCAAATCTTCGGCCTCTCGGCCCTTTGGTACATGCGTCCGCATCAGTCAGTCACACCCTTCCGTCTAGAGACAAACCCTGAGTTTAGATTACGAAGTAGATTCTGTCAACGAGGAGTCGCTCGGAGAGTGGCCGCCCCAAAATGAAGACGGGCCGCACTGGGGCGGCCCGCCGCA
>PLZZ01000090.1 GCA_003153585.1 Acidobacteriota bacterium
GTGAGATGAGTGATGGAGTACTGCCCACTCCAGTTCTTCGCTGGATTCAGCGTGAATCGCGCAGACCAGGAATCGATTGCGCCAGCCTGGATTTCCCAGCGATGCTCGTTCGGTTCCCGGCCGTGAAATCCGGAAACTTCGATGCGCGCGATTTTGTAGGCCAGGCCTAATGTCACCACATCGTCAGCAATGTGCGTGGAATCCTGCAGGTGATGACCGAGGGGCGCCAAAGTGTCTTCGCTGGCGGAAACGCGGTGGGGAAACGCTTCGGGGCCGATAGCCGGGTCGCCAACCGGCGCCGCGTAAAAAGATAGCAGCGTATCCTTAGCCAGCTTCCAGTCATAGAGCAGCGCGAGCTCCATAAAGAAGTTGTGCGGATGCTGGCCGTCCACGATGGGTTTCCCGAAAGCAGTTTCTCCAAGCTGAAAAAGCTCCGGGTACTGCCGGCCAGTGATCGTCGCCGGATCCAAACTAAACATACCGCGAACGGTAAGAGTTCCGTTGCCCAGCTCGCGCTGAGCCATGGGCATAAACCAGCTTGTTCCGAAAACTTTATCCGCGCCTCGTGGGCCGGTTTGCTGCTGCGAATTGAGAAATCCGACGCCATGAAACATGAATGTCCACTCGCCCTTCTGGGCCATGAGCATGTCATGCGGAGTCGAATTGGGCTCGGCGGTGGTTCCGGCCGTCGAGTGAGCAAGAATCTCTTCGATGAAAGTCGTGGGAGAGGCCATGTTCATATTCGGCATGGACATGGTCATTTGTGCGGTGGTTTGACTCATGCCCTGCATGCTTCTCTGCTGCACGGAAACAGGAGTGGTTGCAACATCCAAGCACGGACACAAACTCAACGATGTGCAGGATACGGCGCCGAGTTCGCCGGCAAACGCGGGAGCCGCGAGCAGCGCGGCCGCTAGAAGAATCGAGCATTTGCCCCTAGCGATACATTTCTCCATCNNTTACATTTCCGGCTTGATCTGAGGATCTTGTACCGTCGCAGCGCGATTCTCGCTCGTGCCCCGAAGTACGCCGCTTTCGTCCGTATAAAAATTCATATAGCCGAAATTTCCCGCACGCGCGGTCAGAGTGTAACTCTTTAGGTGGCCGTCTGCGTCGGGCTTGCCGGGAGTGTATTGCACGCTGTAGTGCGCGGATTGCGCTCTTTCCGCTTCGAACCGTACGCGATCGCCCAGACCCTCCAGAGATGAAGGGAAGCCATCTTCGCTGTTCTGATAACCCGCTAGCGTCTGCTGAATAATTCCGAGCGCCTGGCGCGCGCGTCCTTCTGCCTCGGGCTGCGTTCCTGAAATTCTCCAGGGCAGAGCAAACCACGCCGTAGCGGCCAGGATCGCGAGAAATATCCCGAGAAGAATCACTACTCGGGCGGGTGTTATTTTTTTATTTTGTACCCCGACGTTAGCGAATTCGCTGCCGTCAGGCGCGTTGGTCACGTCTGCACCGCAATAGGGGCAGACCGGGCTGGCCTGGTTTATAGCTTGCTCGCATTCCGGACAGGTAAACACTCAACCAAATCTTATCAGGTTCGCATGCAAGTTTAGTTGCCGAGCGCGTTCATTAAATGAAGTACAGCGCGCTTGGCTGCTTGGTTGACGTCACGAACGCGATCCACGGCTGTCAGAGCGCGCAAATTCGGCTTTCGGGTATCATCTTTTAAGTTTCACAGCGAGGAGACAGCCCATGTCCAGAACAGGACGCAGATTTATCAGTATCGTCATTTTCGCAGCCTTTCCCCTGTTGTTACTCGCGACAGGCAGCTTTTCGAGGGTCCATGCCGCACCTCAAGAACGCGCCGATGCTCCTGCGGCGGCTGAGCACGCGCCGCCGGTCGAAGTTTCGACCACCACTCAAAAGGACCAAGTCGATCTCAACGTGACGGTGTACAACTCGAACATCGCATTGATCCGCGACGTCCGGCAATTACACCTGGCCTCCGGCACTTTTCCGCTGCGTTTCGAGGACGTCGCGGCTTCGATCATGCCCGCTACAGTCCACTTTCGGTCGCTCACCGACCCGGCAAAGCTGAATGTAGTCGAACAAAACTACGAATATGACCTTCTCGATGCGCAGAAACTCCTGCAAAAGTACGTCGGACGCGAGATCACGCTCGTGCGCAGTGAGCAGGACGCCAACTCAACCAAGTGGGTCGAGACGAAAGCTCTCCTGCTAGCCGACAATAACAATGAACCTGTTTGGAAGATTGGAAATGAAATCGTCACTGGGATGCCCACAAGCTGGTACCGGTTTTCGGAATTGCCCGGGAATCTTTACAGCCGCCCGACGCTCGTATGGACCCTTGATAACGCCGGCGCTGGATCTCAAAAAGTTGAGGCGTCCTATCTCACAAACAACATGAATTGGAACGCAGACTACGTGCTCACGGTGGCGCGCGACGAAAAAACCAGCGATCTCGATGGTTGGGTGACGCTAACGAACAACAGCGGCGTAGCGTTCGAGAATGCCAAGCTTCAACTTGTGGCCGGAGAGATTCACCAAGTGCCACCGGCCATTAGGGCTAGACAGGAAATTACAAACCAGTTGGCCACCGCGATGGCGGCACCGCCTCAATTCCAGCAGGAAGGAATGTCTGAATATCACCTCTACACCCTCGGACGGCGCACCACCATTCAGAATAACGAATCGAAGCAAATCAGCCTGCTTTCCGGAACGGGCGTGCCAGTGGAAAAGTTTCTCGCGGTCGAGGGGCAATCGTATTACTACCGCAACCAGGAAAGGATTGGGAGCCCGACCCCTGAGCCGGTAAAGCTGTACTACCGGTTCAAGAACGAAGAAAAAGGCGGCTTGGGCATGCCTCTGCCCGCCGGAACGGTGCGTGTTTATCAGGCGGATTCAAAAGGAGGAATCCAATTCGTCGGCGAAGACCAAATCGATCACACGCCCAAAGATGAAACGCTTAAGATTTACGTAGGCAACGCCTTTGACGTAGTGTGCGAGCGCAAGCAGCTCGATTATAAGAAGCTGGCGAACAACTTGTATGAAATGGAATATCAGATCACATTGCGCAATCACAAGGATGTGCCCGTAACCGTCGAGGTTCTCGAGCCTATCGGCGGCGATTGGGAAGTGGTGAATTCGAATCTCAAGTGGACCAAGCTGGATGCTTCGACCATCAGCTTTGAGATTCCTGTCGAAAAAAACGGCACTTCGACACTGGACTATCGCGTTCGCGTGAAGTGGTAGAGCGGCGAAAGAGCGGATAGGTTATTTCTTCACGGTGAGCGCCAGCTCGCGGGCAAAAACGGGATTGGCTGGGAATTGAATGGCGAGTTGAGAAAGAAGATCGTGAGCGCGGTCCATCTGGTGTTCGCGTTCGTACGCCAAGGCCAGCATCACTTTGGCGAATGGCTGCAGGTAGTGCCCGTGCTCGGCAGCGGAGGCCATCTCTTGCATTCCGCGCACACGGTCGCCATGAATCCCGCCGAACCAAACCAGCGCGCGTTTGAACCCGGGCAAGCAGCCGATGACGTAGTTGCTCATACCCAGGGCCACATTCGCGTCTTGCTGCGACGGATCGATCGCCAGCAGAATATTTGCCTCGGCTTCGGCTTGCTTCATTACCTTTAGGCCATCGAGCTGCTTCTTGATGATTAATGCATCGTAATCAGATTCCATTCCGTCCGCGATGGTTAGAGCCAGCAGGCCGTGAATGTCGTGGGGATTGGATTTCAGGCGCCGTTTAGCGAGCTCTCGAGCTCTGTTGTTAGCTTCCAGGAATGCCGGGTTCTGATTCTGCGACGCGTCTCCGTCTACTCCGCCGAGAAACTTCGCATCACTGAGGAAAAATTCCGAGGTCAAAACTCCCTTGGCGTTGAACTGCTCGAAGAGGTAACTTGCCGCTTCCGCAGCCTTGCCCATCGGATCGTCGGGCAAGTTCTTCTGATAGGCCAAAAATTCGACCCGCGCGCCATTGAAGTTTAATTCGTAAAGGCGTTGGAAGCCTTTTTCCATCAAAGCGACGGAAGGATCGGGCTCCATGACCGGCCCTTGTGACGCCGGAGCTTTCTGCTCCGGGTTTTGCTCTGTTTGCCCGGATTTGTGCGATCCCGCGCTGAGCGCAGGGCATAGCACAATTGCTGTCGCTGTGAATACCAGGGTTGAAATTTTGGCGGTTCGGCTCGTCATATAGATCGCGCTTCTATTCCCTCGTGGAGCGGGCGTTTCGTGGTGCAGCTAAGGAGTGCCGAAGGCTCATTATATTCGAATATGACGGGCGTTCATCAGTTGCTTTTCAATGGATGTTTCTTCGAAGTATCTGGCTAAGGAT
This sequence comes from Acidobacteriota bacterium, assembly GCA_003153585.1. Lineage (GTDB taxonomy): Bacteria > Acidobacteriota > Terriglobia > Acidiferrales > UBA7541 > Palsa-295. The sequence goes on from PLZZ01000090.1 coordinate 4,304, forward strand.
TTCCTAATACGAATGCGACGCCAGCGGCAGTAAAAACTCAAAATGGCTGGACGGCAGTTTCGGCTCGTCGAGGCAAATCGTAACCGGAAGATTCACGAATTAATTTGCACTCTGAGGCGAGGAAATAGCAGGTGACGCCGGTGCGGAGATTACTTCATCCCTGTGTTTTCGCTTGGACAAGAAGGCGCAAACCGTAACGGCCAGTGAAAATCCCAAGAGCGAGCCGTCGCGTATCAATGATTTCACTCCGAGTTTCTCGCCCGGGCCAAAACAGCCGCAGTTGATCTCGAGCCCCGACGCATAAGTCCGCACCATCAGGGCGAAGAAGCCTCCCAGCAGCAACGTGGTGAAAAGCGATGAATAACGCAGCCACAATCCACTTAGAAGCCATAAGCCCAAACCCAGTTCAATGAATGGCAACCAGTGAGCTGCCGCACTTACCGCTTGTGGCGGAAGCAGTTGGTAAGAATCTACCTGCATCGCAAACATCGAAAGGGAAGTCTTTACGGAAGCGACCGACCACGGCATTGCTGCTTGCGGTTTCAGCTTTGCGTACGCAGCAAACAAAAAAGTCGCCGCGAACGCGAGCCGTCCTACCAGGAGGAATATTCGCCGGGAATTTTCACGCGCTTCTTTCGTCATCGATTGCGTACCCGCTACTGGCTGAGAAGCGAATCTAGGAATGATTTCAGGATCGGCCAAGTTACAAAACCTGGCATAGCCGGATATCTCTGACCCTTGTAGGTGATCACAGATGTTGGCGTCTGCGTCACCGGAAGCAACTTAGCGAGTGCCTGGTCTTGCTCGATATAAATGTCGAGCGCGCAGCCGCGGTCAGCCTGCCCCTTACCGGAGAGCGAGGCCGGCTTTACCGCTGCGCTCGTGTTCGATTCGCATCCAACCATCAATCTTTGGACCCGCTTGAAATCCGCGGGCTTCAGCGCAGCCGCCACGAACTTCTCAATATTTCCATCGGCCGACCAGGCAGCCTGATTGTCAAAAAGCGCCGCGTCCACCTCCTGGAACTTTCCAATCTTTGCGGCCGCATTCGACCAGCGCGCGGCTTGATGAGAGTAAGGATGCATCGGCAGCGGAAAGTCCCGGTGAATGAAGTAGACTTTTCCCGCAGCGACGTAGTCAGTGATCATGTACTTTAGGGTGCTCTCGTAGAAATTCCCGCACGACGGGCATTGGTAATCACTGAATACTTCCATCGTGATCGGCGCGGCGCGGTTTCCGATAGACTTCCCGGGCGTTGCGATTTCATCGGAATTAGCCGTAGAGGAGGATTGTGCCCGCGGCTTGGTTTGAGCCGGAGTCCCTACAGCGCATGTGAGAGCTACTGCGGCCAGCACTACAATAATTTGACTCAAAACCCGCCAGCGGGACGAAGGATAATTTCCACGATTCAAAGCCACCTCCCGGAATTTTGCACCAGCCGCAAACATTGTATCGCGAATTTGGTCCAGCGCAGCAGTCCTTACTATGTGCTTCGACTTCACTTAGCCACTGGTTATGCCATTGGTCTGCAAGCCAACAGGGAAGCCGACCCGGGCTCGTCCAATCTCGAGTAGAGATTGCGAGCATTTGATGCCAAGCGCAGCATTCCATGATTTAACCCTTTTGTATGCAGCGGAATACAGACACATAGATAACTTGACAATGAGACGCTCAACGTGTATTATTACCTCGTTTCACCATCGCGTCGCGGGCTGAGTCCCGCTATGCACTACAGGAGCGCATTCTATGAGCAAGATTATCGGCATCGATCTCGGTACGACCAATTCAGTCGTGGCCGTGATGCAGGGTGGCGAACCAACCGTAATTCCTAACCAGGAAGGCGCGCGGACGACTCCCTCCGTAGTAGCAATCACCAAGGGCGGTGAGCGGCTGGTCGGGCAAGTGGCAAAGCGGCAATCAATCACGAATCCGGAGAACACTGTTTACTCCATCAAGCGGTTCGTAGGACGCCGTTTCGACGAGGTACAGGAAGAAGCCAAGCGCGTGCCCTACAAGGTAGTGAAGGGGCCGCACGACGACGTTCGCGTTGAGCTTTCGGGTAAGGCTTACACCCCCCAAGAGCTCTCCGCCATGATTCTTCAAAAGCTAAAGTCCGCGGCGGAAGATTTCCTCGGAGAGAAAGTAACCAAAGCGGTGATCACCGTTCCCGCATATTTTAACGACAGCCAACGCCAGGCCACCAAGCAGGCCGGCGAGATTGCGGGTCTTGAAGTACCGCGCATCATCAATGAGCCTACCGCAGCGGCGCTCGCTTACGGTCTCGATAAGAAAAAAGACGAGACGATTGCGGTCTATGACCTGGGTGGCGGAACTTTTGATATCTCCATTCTCGAAGTGGGCGAAGGCGTTGTCGAAGTCAAATCCACCAATGGCGACACGCACTTGGGCGGTGATGACATCGACCAGCGCGTCATTGAGTGGATCGTAGCGGAATTCAAAAAAGAACAGGGAATCGATCTGAGCAAAGACCGCATGGCCATCCAGCGTCTGAAGGAGGCCGCGGAAAAAGCAAAGATCGAGCTGTCCCAGTTGATGGAGACGGAAATAAATCTTCCCTTCGTCACCGCGGACGCCTCTGGTCCAAAGCACCTGCAGTTGAAGCTCACTCGCTCGAAGCTCGAGCAACTGATGGAAGACTTGCTCCAGCGCACGGTTGGTCCTGTGAAGCAGGCACTGAGCGATGCGGGTTTGACTCCGGATAAAATCGACGAAGTGGTTCTGGTAGGCGGTTCCACAAGAATCCCACGTGTGGTTGACATTGTGAAGGGACTATTCAACGGCAAAGAGCCGCACAAGGGTGTTAATCCTGACGAGGTAGTCGCCGTGGGTGCTGCCGTTCAGGGCGGAGTGCTGGGCGGCGAAGTGAAGGACATTCTATTGCTCGACGTAACGCCTCTTTCGCTGGGAGTCGAGACACTGGGCGGCGTGTCCACCGTGCTGATCCCGCGTAACACGACGATTCCAACGCGCAAGTCGGAAACGTTCTCAACAGCGGCTGATAATCAGACGTCCGTTGAGATTCACGTGCTGCAAGGCGAAAGACCCGTGGCTAGCGGAAACCGATCGCTGGGAAAATTCCATCTGATCGGAATTCCGCCGGCTCCGCGCGGCGTGCCGCAAGTCGATGTCACGTTCGATATCGACGCCAACGGCATTTTGAACGTGTCGGCGAAGGACAACGCCACAAACAAGGAACAGAAGATCACGATCACAGCTTCGAGCGGCTTGAGCAAGGAAGAAGCCGAGCGCATGAAGAAAGAAGCGGATGCGCACGCCGATGAAGACAAGTCGCGTCTCTCGGAGGTCGAAGCACGCAACCGACTCGACAGCTTGGTCTACCAAACGGATAAGGTGATCAAGGAGAACCGCGAGAAGCTGGCCGAAGCAGACGTCAAAGCCGGCGAGGAAGCAATTGAAGACGCGCGGCGCGCCTTGACAGAAGGCGGTTTGGACCGGTTAAACGCTGCGGCGGAAAATCTGACTAAGGCTTCCCACCGCATCGCGGAAACCATGTACAAAGCGCAGCAGAGTGCAAATGCTGCTGGCGCAGGTGCAGCCGGCGCTCCAGGCTCGCAAGGGGCACCTTCAGGCGAGAGTAAGTCGACGTCCTCGGGGCAAGGCGATGTTGTGGATGCCGAGTTCGTGGACGTGGATGATTCAAAGAAACCGAATTAACAACCTACAACGCGCAGGGGCCGGTCCCAGATCGGCCCCTGCACGTGTTTTAGGACTTCTTGAGGAGACGCGTTGACGACAATCGGTATCCGGCGTTCTAGTCCGCCGCAGGCCGTGCAGAAGATTCGCGACAATTTCTTCCTGGTGCAGGTTTCCATCTCGGAATCGCCCACTGCCGATTGGCGCCGTCTTTTCTACGACGCGCAGCAGGACGTGCAGCCTGAATTTCCCCCACGCTCGGTCGAGATCTCAGGGACCTTCCTCCGCTTCAAGTCCGATCCGAACACGGTCGAGCAGAAAGTCGGCTGGATTGACCGCTGGATCGAGCGTGCCAACGCCAAGGAAACGAGCATGGCCGGAAGATCGTCGGAAATGCAGCGGCAAAAGAAAGAAGAGTCGGCGCGCGAAACGCAGGAACTCGCCGAATGGAATGGGCGCTGGATAAATTTGTAAAAGCCGCTCGTGTTTTGACGGCGGCCCGATAGCATGCGGAAGTTGTTCACAAAATCATCATGGCGACAGCGACTAAACAGGATTACTACGAGCTCTTAGGTGTACCGCGCAAAGCGTCAGCAAAAGAGCTGCGCGCAGCCTACCGCAAGCTAGCCCGCAAATATCATCCGGACCTGAATCCGGGTGACAAGTCCGCAGAAGAAAAATTCAAGCAGATTCAGGAAGCGTACGACACCCTTTCCGATACCAAGAAGCGGCAGACGTATGACCAATTCGGATTCAATGTTCCCGGCCAAGGCGGGGGTCCCGGACCGGGCTACGGCGGCGGAGGCTCCCCCGAGGACATACATTTTGACTTCGGCGGGTTCGATTTTGGCGGCGGAGCAGGCCAAGGATCCGGTGGGGCCGGCGGCGGCGCCAGTTTTCGAGATCTTTTCAGCCAATTTTTCCGAGGGGCCAACGCCGCGCAAGCAACGCAGGAACGCGAGCCGGGCGATGATCTCGAATATCAAATCGACATTACATTCGCCGAGGCCATGCGCGGAACGGTAAAGAAGCTTAGTTTTACGCGCCTGGATGTTTGCAACGCGTGTCACGGCACAGGCGCGGCTCCCGGAGATGAGAAAGTTTGCCCATCGTGCGGCGGCTCAGGCCAAGTGACACAGGTGAGCGGCAAGATGCGTTTCCAAATAACGTGTTCGCGCTGCGGCGGTACGGGAAAGCTCCGCACCGCATGCCGCAATTGCGGCGGCGAAGGGCGAGTCGCGCGCATGGAGACACTCGACGTACGCATACCGCCGGGTGCGCAGACCGGTTCACGCGTGCGCGTGGCTGGCCGTGGCAACGTCGGATTGCATGGCGGCCCGCCAGGCGATCTCTACATCGTAATGAAAGTGGGGCCGCATCCTTTTTTTGATCGCCGCGGCGACGATCTCTTTACCGTGGTCCCTATCACTGTTACGGAGGCATCACTCGGTGCCAAAGTGGAAGTCCCTACAATTGACGGGCGAGCCCAAGTTCGTATTCCCCCCGGGACCAACAGCGGGAAGAAACTGCGGCTGCGCGAAAAGGGTGCGCCATCAGCCCGGCATCCCGGGAAGCGTGGCGACCAGATCGTCGAGGTGCAAGTCGTGGTGCCCAAGCCTGAAGACGAGCGTGTGCGTAATCTGCTGAAGGAACTTAGCAAGATTGATCCCGAGGATCCGCGCCGCGAAATTTTTTCTCGCGCCGCAGTATAGCGAATGCAAGGAGACGATGATGGTTGGCCGCCCAAAAAAGAAAGCCAAAGCGGGCTATATGATCAGCGCCGTCGCCGATCTATACAAGCTGCACCCGCAGACTTTGCGTTTGTACGAACGCGTGGGTTTGCTCAAGCCGTCTCGCTCCCAGGGGAACACCCGTCTGTATACGGATTCCGACCTCGAGCGGCTTGAGGTGATTCTCAATTTGACCCGCGAACTGGGAGTCAATCTCGCGGGTATCGAAATAATCCTGAATATGCGCGATAAAATGGCGGACATGCAGTCGCAGATGGAAGACTTCATCAAATTTGTGCGTAACGAAATGGCGCGCAGCTTTACGGCTGCCGATAATCCCAAGGCGCGCCATGCTATCGTCCGTGCTGTTCCTCGCCCCGTTCTTCGCGTCGAGAAATAACCGCTTTTTCAGTTCAGCAATTCGCCTTCGAAGACTTCGGCCACTGGTCGCCTTTCTGCTTCTTGTGCGATGCCGTGGTTTACGCTTTCCCTTCACACTACTAAGCGACCTCCAAAGGCATAAGTTTCCACAGGACCGCGCGCTTTGCACAGACGGTGTGCGCTTGCGCTCTAACCAAGCGGCGCATATCCTTCCGTTATGGCGCAAGCAGATTGTCCGCATTGCCAGGGTAGCGGCTGGAAAGTCGTTGAACGGACTACGGAAGGTGCACGGGCGCTTTCCGCAGATAAGCCCGGCACATCCTCACAAGGCGAACCGAAACTGGTTTGGGCCGTCCCATGCGATTGCACTGCGGGTGACCGTACGGAGCGCGCTCTGGCACGGGCGCGGGTTCCGGAGCGTTATCGGCACTGCGACTTCGATAATTACGAAACAGACAACGACATTGAGAACGTATCGCCTCAACAGATTGCTGTTTTCAATCGCAGTTTGATACAAGCAAAGTTGATGGCCCAGAAGTTCGCTAAGGAATTCACTCCTATTCGCGAGCAAGCTGAACCGGGCCTGCTTTTGATGGGGCCGTGCGGCGTGGGCAAGACGCATTTGGCGGTTTCGGCTTTAAAAGAGATTGTCCTGCGCGGCTACAGTGGCCTTTTTTATGACTACCGCGAGTTGCTTAAGGAAATTCAGGATAGTTACAACGCGGAGAGTCAGTCCACGGAGATGGGTGTGCTCGAACCCGTATTGAAAGCTGAGATTTTCATTCTGGATGACGTTGGATCTAGCAAGCCATCTCCTTGGGCGCTCGAGACAGTCGGACATGTTCTAAATACGCGCTACAACGAAAAACGGGTCACACTGCTCACCACAAATTACTTGGACGAAGAATCTGCTCAATCTCGAAATGCGGAATCTGGAAGCACTGCGGTTAGCCCGCGCGGCAATGCTGCTTTTCCTGACTCATATCGATCCGGCAGGCTTCCTTCCGGCGAGCCGATGCGGGCGACCGGCGAGGACACTCTCACCGAACGAGTGGGAAGGCGCATTCGCTCGCGCCTTTACGAGATGTGCCGCACGGTCAAAATCTCCGCTCCCGATTATAGGAAAGAGATTCGCAAAGCCACCGGTTCTGGCGCATGAGGCGCTATTTCTGCGTTTATTGTGCGCAGAACCAAATTTGACGAAGAAGTTTCCATGCCACGTTTGGTTGACAACGCGCAAACTGGGCGGGTATCATCCTCACGATACAAGCGTCGAGCGCGGGCGCTGGATCCCCTTCATTGCTCTGACCCCGTAGGGTGGAGTAACCCGAGATTTCATTCTCGGCAGATGGGCACGAATTCGTACGGAGGCCGCTCTCCATGTCACCCGATCACGACCCCAATCTCCAACCTTCCGTCCCGGAAGCCGCTTCTGGGGAGCCCGTGGCTGAGGATTCCAACCACGGAACATCCGCGGAGGCCGATTCGCGCAAGCCGTCCGCTTTAACCACGTCGGGAACCTCCACAGGTGCTGCCACTGCTGTAGCTCGCGCGCAGGAAAATTCCGCGGTTTCGCCGGCAAAAGACGCCGCCGTCGAAGAAACAGCTTCTGCCGATGCTACCGCTCCGGCCAAGCAAGATGCAGCGCGTTCCGCGACCGCCTCCGCATCAACCGCTGAAATTTCCGAGAAGAACGAGGTCTCCACGGAAGCCGCACCGAGCGCTGAGATTGCGCAGCCAAGCGTGACGGGTACGGAGATGAAAGGCCCCGACGCCGCTGAAGCCGCTGAATCTTCCGAAACGATGGACCAACTTCTTGATCAGTTCGCAGTTCCGGAGCCTGTAGCCGCTGAAGGTGAAATTTTCGATGGTCGCGTGCTAGCTGTAACAGACGCGGGCGTAATCGTGGACGTGGGCGGAAAATTCGAGGGCTTGGTACCGGCGCAGGAATTCGTTGACTCAGGAAGTCCTATCCATTTTGGCAAGGGTCAAACGATCGAAGTCGAAAGACTGCACGAGCAGAAAAACGGCTACGTGTTGCTCTCGCACGTGCGCGCGCACCGACGGCGTGTCTGGGAGCGCACCGAGAAGTCCTATCGCGAGCATGCCACGATTACGGGCAAAGTCACCGAGCGCATTAAGGGCGGCCTGGTAGTTGATATTGGCGTTCGCGCGTTCTTACCGGCTTCACAAATCGAATTGCGCCCGGTGCACGATCTGGATACCTGGAAGGATCGCGATATCGACGTGCGCGTCCTGAAATTGAATCGTAAGCGCGGCAATGTGGTCGTCAGCCGCCGCGCGATTCTTGAAGAGGAACAGAAATCCAAGCGCGATGAGTTGATGGCCTCGCTGTCGGAAGGTTCGATTATCACCGGCCGCGTGAAAAACGTAACTGACTACGGCGTGTTCGTCGATCTCGGCGGGATGGATGGGCTGCTCCACGTCAGCGATCTTGTTTGGGGACGCGTGCCGCATCCCTCTTCCATCGTCAAGCCTGGCGATGAAATCGAAGTACAAATTCTGAAGTTTGACAAAGACAAACAGCGCATCTCGCTGGGACGCAAGCAATTGCTGCCCGACCCGTGGGCCACGGTCCCTGAACGATTCGCCGTGGGCACGCGAGTGCAAGGGAAAATCGTCGGCGTCACGGATTATGGCGCGTTCGTGCAGATCGAACCCGGTGTCGAAGGACTGGTACACGTTAGCGAGATGAGCTGGTCGAAGCGCACCAAGCACCCGTCGAAGATGGTGAAGGCCGGCGACGACGTGGAAGTAACCGTTCTCGAAGTGAAGACTGACCANNGCGGAAAAATATCCGGTAGGCACAATCGTCAACGGCCGCATCCGCAATCTTGCGGATTTTGGCGCTTTTGTCGAAATAGAAGAGGGAATGGAAGGTTTGATACACATCAGCGACATTAGCTGGACGGAACGCCTCAAGCATCCCAGCGAAAAATTCAAGAAGGGCGATGCGATCGAGGCCAAGGTTCTAAAGGTAGACTCGCAAAATCGCCGGCTTTCGCTCGGCATCAAGCAAGTAAAAGATATCTGGGCGAACTGGTTCGCGGAACACAAGATCGGCGAAGTGACGAAAGGAAAGGTCACGCGCACAACGGATTTCGGAGCGTTCGTGGAATTGGCCGAGGGAATCGAAGGGCTCTGCCATGTTTCAGAGATCGAAGAACGCAAATCGAAGGGCGAGCGCGACAAGGAAAAACCGGCGCGCGGCGCGCGGGTCACTTCCGTGCTCGTGGCAGGCAGCGAGCACGATTTCAAGATTCTCCGGATTGAGCCCGAGCAGCATAAAATCAGCTTGAGCTATCGCGCCGCGCAGAAGCAAGTCGAGCGGCAGGAGATTGAAACATTCCGGTCGGCGAAGCCAGCAAAGTCGTCGCCAAACGCTACGATTGGCGATGCCATCATGGCCAAGCGGCAGTCGTCTTAGTTTCAGATTCCCGGCCGGGTCATGGGGCGGCCACCCGGGAAAGCCTTCCCTCGCCGTAAAAATCATTTACGTTGCGATAGATTGATGATATGCAAAGACCTGCGGTGTGGCCCCGGCCCGCAGACGGCGCACAATTGCTTAAAGTTGTGAGAGGAGGCTCTCATTCGATGGCAGAGGCTGCGGGAGAGCACGAGAAAAAAGATCATACAATGACGAAGGCTGATCTCGTGGAAGAGGTCACCCGTATCACCGAACTGCCTCGCAAAGAAGCCGAGGCGGTCGTCGAGACCATTTTTGAGAGCATCATTGGCGCCCTCCAGTCTGACGATAAAATCGAGATTCGTGGTTTCGGCAGTTTCCGCACGCGCGAGCGTCGCGGTCGCACCGGACGCAATCCGAAAACCGGTGCGAAAGTGGAAGTTCCCCCGAAGAAAATTCCGTTCTTCAAACCCAGCAAAGAGCTCAAGGACTTCGTGAACCATCCGCGTCCCGGTGGCGCTCCCGCAGGGTCGTCCGGACCGGGCACCCAGGGCTGAGCGGAATGGATTATCTGTGGACGCCGTGGCGCTATCGTTACATCGCCGACGCGTCGAAAGACGAAGGCTGTATTTTTTGCGCTGCCGTCGCCGCTGATGATGATGTGAAGACCCAAATTATTCTGCGCGGCGTGAAGAATTTTGTAATCCTCAATCGGTATCCGTACACCACCGGCCATGTGATGGTTGTTCCTTACGCTCACGTGGCCGATCTTTCGGCGGCCGACCCTGAAACACTTGCGGAAATGATGCGCCTTTCGCAACGCGTCCACACCACCCTCGAGAAAATTTATCACCCGCAAGGCTACAACCTCGGCATGAATCTCGGCCGCGCAGCGGGTGCTGGCGTCACTGGGCACTTGCACCTCCACGTACTGCCTCGCTGGGCCGGCGACGCGAATTTCATGACCGTCGTGGGCGAGACACGCGTTGAACCCGAAGATCTTGCCACCACCTACGAAAAGCTCCGAAAAGCCCTCGCGTAGGATTGTCCTTTCTTAATCCCGGAACGCAGCCTAGAATTTGTATTCTCGAAGTCTCTGAATTTTGCAGGAGGCAGTCGCGTGAATCTTGATCTCACCGAAGAACAACAGCTGCTGCTGCGCAGTGTGCGGGAATTTGCCGAAGCGGAAGTGAAACCGCATGCAAAGGAAATCGATGAAACCGGCCGCTTTCCTCTCGACACCTTCAAGAAAGCGGCGGAGCTGGGACTCACGGGCATCGCCGTACCGGAAAATTATGGCGGCGCCGGGATGGATCACGTCAGCTACGCTATCGTGATCGAGGAAATTTCTCGCGTTTGCGCTTCCACCGGCACCATTCTTTCCGTTCAAAACTCGCTCTACTGCGATCCGATCTACCGTTTTGGCACCGATGAACAAAAGCAGAAATTCCTCATTCCCTATGCGCGCGGGGAAAAAATCGGATGCTACGCGCTCACCGAACCTCAAGCCGGATCAAACGCGGCGGCGCTTGCGACTAAAGCGGTGCGCAAAGGCGATGCTTACGTAGTCAACGGGACCAAGGCGTGGATCACCAATGGCGGGGCCGCCGACGCCGCGCTCGTGTACGTCAACACGCAGCCGGAGAAGGGCGAAAAGGGAATTACTGCGCTGGTGGTGGAAAAGGGAACGCGGGGCTTTGCGGTGGGCAAGGAAGAGAAGAAACTGGGCGTTCACGCCACGGCTTGCACCGAGCTTTCGTTCTCCGATTGCGAAGTCCCTGTCGCCAATCGTATCGGGAACGAAGGCGAAGGTTACAAAGTTGCGCTTTCCACGCTCGACGGCGGCCGAATCGGCATTGCCGCGCAAGCAACGGGAATTGCACAAGGCGCTTTCGAGGCGGCGCTTTCCTACGCGCAGCAGCGCCAGGCTTTCGGCCATCCCATCGCCGATTTTCAAGCCATTCAGTTCATGCTCGCCGACATGGCCACCGAATTGGACGCCGCTCGTTTGCTCGCGCGCCGCGCAGCGTGGAAGCAAGACTCCGGCGCGCGATTCACTATGGAAGCCTCCATCGCGAAACTCTTCGCCAGCGAGATGTCCACACGCGTGACGCACAAAGCTATCCAGATACATGGCGGCTACGGTTACAGCCGCGAATATCCCGTCGAACGCAACTACCGCGATGCGCGCATCACCGAAATCTACGAAGGCACCAGCGAAATCCAGCGCCTGGTCATCTCCTCTTTGGTCTTGAAAGCGTCCTAGACAAAGAAGAACGCGCGATTCTCGCTTGCGTTGCTCCTCAGTGTATTCTTGTCTCCATGCTGGAACTCGATTGCGGACAGCACTTCGCGCCGGAGCTAGACGCGGACTTTTTCGCCTCGTTGCCTGCTCGTCCCGGCGTTCTCTTACTTGAAATGAAAGACAAAAAAGCTCAGCCGTATCTAGCGCGCACAGTGGATATTCGCCGCGCTGCGGAACGGCTGCTGCGCGCGCCCGAAACTCTTTCTAAGCGTCTGAATCTCCGCGATGTGGCCGTGGGCATTCGTTATCGTTTTACCGGATCGAAGTTCGAACAGACTCTTGCGATGTACGAGCAGGCCCGGAAAAGCTTTCCGCATCGTTACCGCGACTTCATGCGCTTGCGCCCGCCCGCGCTGCTGAAAGTCAATCTTAGCAACGAATACCCGCGATGTTACGTGACTCGCCGAATCCGCCCGGACGGCGGATTCTACTTTGGACCCTTTTCTTCACGCCGATCGGCCGAAGCATTCAGCGAATCCTTTCTTGATCTTTTCAAAATTCGCCGCTGCCAGATCAAAATCCGTCGCGATCCCGAATTTCCCGGCTGCATTTATTCCGAGATGAAGATGTGCCTCGCGCCCTGTTTCGCCGGATGCTCGAAGCAGGAATACGATGTCGAAGTCGGCCGCGTTCTCGAAACTTTGGAAACGGTGGGCTCATTCTTAACCAAGGAAATCGTAGGCCAGCGCGAAACCGCCAGCGAAGCCCTGGATTTCGAGCGGGCTGCCGCGCTCCACAAGCGCCTGGACAAAGTTTCGGCGACCTTGCGAGGGTGGGGAGAGTTGACACGTCGAATCGAAGAAATTGACGCCGTAATCTTGCAGCGGGGCGCCGAAGAGAAAACAATCGTAGCGTTCCCAGCTTTAGCGGGAATTCTCACTGAGCCTTTATTCCTGCGTTTCGGGGAACTATCCAGCGAGCCAAAGTCGGTGGAAGGCATCTTGAGAAAAGTCTTGGAGCCCCAGGCGCGAGCAGATCAAGAAAAATCAACCCATCGCAAGAAACACTCCGCTGAAAGTGTCCGTGGTTCCGAACCCGAGATACCGAGTGATTTGCCGGAATCCGCCGCCGGGCCGGCGGATCTGCCGGTGGACTATCGCGCGCGATACGGACTGAAGTCCGCGCCCGCAGAATTAGCCGAACATCTGGCGTTGATCTCGCGATGGTTCTATTCGAAGCCTCGTGATGGAGAGATTCTTTTTCGCGGCGGCGCCTGGCCATATCGGCGCATTTTGCGAGCCTGCGGCAGGCTGCTTGCGCCGGCCGGATTGTCGCCACAGACTCCAAAATCGAGCCCACAGCCTCGATTGTGATCCTTCACATCTATCGGCTCTTATTCCGCGGTTGAAACATAAACCAATCGAAAACAACGCTGCCGATTACGTCGTACAATTAACCGGATGTCGAAATCGCGCCCGCAGAACACAGACCCCGAACATCGTTCACGCGCTCGCGCGATGGTCCGTTCGCTACGGCATCGCAATTTCCAGCTTTTCTTCAGCGGACAAATGATTTCGCTCATCGGCACCTGGATGCAAAACGTTGCGCAGGCTTGGCTCGTTTATCGCTTGACGGGATCGTCGCTACTTCTCGGCGTCGTGGGCTTTGCGGGGCAGATCCCAGTTTTTCTGCTCGCTCCCATCGGAGGGTTGGCCGCAGATCGCTGGAATCGCCATCGCATCGTCATCGGCACTCAGATCGTGTCGATGATCCTTGCTTGCATTCTCGCAATCCTTACTCTTCTCCATATCGTCGCCGTCTGGGAGATTGTCGTGCTCGCAGCGTTGCTCGGCGCGGTAAATGCATTCGACATTCCGGCCAGACAATCGTTTCTGATCGATATGGTCGGCCGCGAAGACTTGATGAACGCGATCGCTCTGAATTCCTCCATGTTCAATGGCGCCCGCGTAATCGGGCCGGCCATAGCAGGTTTGCTCGTAGCGTGGATCGGCGAAGGTTGGTGCTTTTTCGCGAATGCTGTCAGCTACATCGCTGTCATCATCGGTCTGCTGCTGATGAAGCTCGGGCCTATGCGTGTCGTCTCCAAACAAGCCACTCCCATCGAGCACATAGCCGAAGGGTTTCGGTTCGTGCGCCGCACCGCGCCGATCATGGCCATCATGCTGCTCATCGGGCTGGTCAGTTTGGTCGCCGTGCCTTACTCCGTGTTGATGCCCATTTTTGCCGATCGCGTTCTGCACGGCGGTGCGCGCGCGCTTGGCATTCTAATGGGCGCTAGCGGAGTGGGAGCCTTGTTGGGGGCGCTCACTCTTGCCATGCGCCGCGGAGTTCACGGCCTCGGCCGCTGGATCGCTTTTTCCGCTATAGCTTTCGGAGCCAGTCTCGTTCTGTTTTCCTTTTCAAGATGGTTCTTGCTCTCCGCGATACTGCTGGTTCCGGTGGGGTACTCGGTGATGCTGCAGATGTCGAGCTCGAACACGATGATTCAAGCCATGGTTCCAGATGAACTGCGGGGTCGCGCCATGGCCGTCTATACCATGATGTTCATGGGCATGGCTCCGATGGGAGCGCTGTTCGCTGGAGTGCTCGCGGATAGTATCGGCGCTCCGTGGACCGTGGCAATCGGCGGAATTGGAGCGATGGCGGGCGGTTTTCTTTTTTGGCGCCGGTTGCCGAAACTGCGTTTCGAAGCACGCGAATTGCTCGTTGCGCAAGGTCTGGCAGGCGAACCGGAACAAGCAAAGTAAGAACGCTCGATTTCTCGCCATTCACAAGCGTTTTGATATACTGCGCGAGTTCGCAACGCTCGAAGTGAAAAGAGAGGCTTGATGTCATCTGCTTCACCCCTTAGCGCAGAACGCAAAGCCGGCTTCGCCACTCCGGAAGGCACGCTGCGCTATGCTGCTCGCTTTCAAGGACGCTCCGCTGCGGGCCACTTCCGCGAGATACCAGGCGGACTTGTTTTTTCTTCTATCGGTATCGGCACCTATCTTGGTGAAGCAGACGACGCGACAGATGGCGCATATACCGATGCCATAGTTTCTGCCGTCGAAAGCGGTTGCAACGTCATCGATTCGGCTATCAATTACCGTTTTCAGCGAAGCGAGCGAGCTGTGGGCGCGGCTATGAAAGAACTTTTCTCAAAAGGTTTTTCTCGCGACGAAATCGTTCTTTGTACGAAAGCAGGATTTCTAACTCCCGATGGAGCGATGCCCGCGGATCCCAACGAATACTTCGCGCACGAATTCCTCGAGCGTGGAATTTTTCGCGTAGATGAAATTGCCGCCGGCTGCCACTGCATGGCGCCGGCGTACCTGGCCGACCAGCTCGAACGGAGCCGGCGCAATTTGGGCGTCGAAACCATTGACGTTTTTTATCTGCATAATCCCGAAACTCAGTTGAGCGAAGTTCCAGCAGAGGAATTTCGGCAGCGCATCCGCGCGGCGTTCACTTTTCTGGAAACGGCCGTCGCTGAGAAAAAAATCCGGACCTATGGCATGGCCACCTGGAATTCATTTCGAGAAGATCCGAAATCCGCCGGCTATCTTTCGCTCGAAGAGATGGCTGGAATCGCCAGCGAAGTCGCCGGAGCCGCACATCATTTTCGGTTTGTGCAGCTGCCGTTCAACCTGGCCATGCCTGAAGCGCTAACGCGGCCGAATCAAATGATCGACGGCAAGCCTGTTCCCATGGTCCAGGCTGCGCGCAAGCTAGGAATCTCGCTGATAACAAGTGCGGCACTCCTGCAAGGGCAGCTCGCGAAAAACCTGCCTCCGTTTGTCGCCACCGCGCTCGGATCAAAAGAAAACTCTACTCTTGCTCTGCAATTTGCGCGTTCCGTTCCGGGACTAACCACTGCGCTGGTCGGAATGAGCCAAGTCGCTCATGTGAATAAAAACCTGAGTCTCGTTGCCGTTGAGCCCGCCTCACGCGAGCAATTTCTCAAATTGTTCGAGTCGAGAGGTTAGAGACTGGCAGGATCGCTGAGCAGCTCCGGATGCAACTTGTTGAGCCATGCGTCGATTGCCGCGGCCATTTCGCCGAGATGCCCTGTGAAAAAATGATCCGCGTTTTCGACGAACGCCAACTCTTTGGGGTCCGGGAGTGTGTGGAAGAGCAACTCGACATTCTTTCGTGATCCAAACTGATCGTTTGCTCCCTGTACAAAAAGCTTCGGTTTCGCGCATTCGCTCAAGAACACCATATTGGATTTATCGACGGGAATTCCCAGACCGATTAGATCCATTACGCGGGTGTCTTCACAGCCTACTTGCAGGCCTACCAGCGAGCCAAAACTAAATCCTGCCAGCAGAATAGGCAGACCAGGAAATTCCTTCGCCATGTAGTCCAACCCTGCGCGAACGTCTTCGCGTTCGCCTACACCGCGATCGTGCACACCCTCGCTCAATCCGGCTCCCCGAAAGTTGAATCGGAGCACCGGCACACCACGGCGATGAAGCGTCTTCGCCGTTTGGAACACCACTTTGTTGTGCATCGTGCCGCCAAAGAGTGGATGGGGATGGCATACAACAGCGGCTAGAGGCGGGTGCGCTTGCGGCGCTGTCCAGAGCGTCGCCTCGATTCGGCCGTCCTGCCCTTTGAGAAAAAAACTGCGATGGAATATCTCCGCCATGTTTTTAGGTCTGGCGAGTGTAATGGAGAGTTTTGCGCAGCGCAAAGGCCAAGAGAGTTGGAGCACGCTGTGCCCGCTTGAGTAGGCCCTGAAACTCGTTGCGGCAGACGCTCCGCAGTGGTAGCTTTGGCCGAAGCGGACATGTTCGCTGGAGGTTTGATGGAATCCGCTGTTGAGCGCCGCGCCGCACGAAGATTTTCGATGAACCTGCCCATGAAGGTTCGTTTTACGGCGGAAACCGGCATCCTCGAAAAACAGGGAGAAACGCGCGACGTTAGCTTCCGCGGTCTCTACTTCGTGATGGAAGCGATCGTGGAGGCCGGCAGCCCGATCGAATTTGTCCTAACGCTGCCGCAGCAGATCACGCTTGCCGGCGACGTTCACATCCGTTGCTACGCGCGCGTCTTGCGCGTGGAGGAACAAAAGGGGCGTCGCGGCATCGCCGCCCGCATTGAGCGCTATGAATTTCTTCCCGCCTCCGTCTGACGATTCCCGAAAGTCGTACGATTTTATCGAAACGAGGTAGAATGTGTTTTCCGCTGTCCCGCGTGGGAGGGCACATGTATCACTACGATCCGAGTCTGGCGCTGGACGAACTGAGGGACGACGCGGTGTTGCCGCATCCCGTTCATCTGCGCGATATGATCCTGCGGACCAAGCTCGATGCGACTTTGGCGCTCGATTTGAACCGCGAATTCCAAGATTACCTAACGCGTTTCGGCGAAATGCAGAACATCGCACGCACAATACTGGAGCAAATTGCTTCCGGTGCGCGCAAAGCCTCCGCTTGAAAACTCCGGGGCGGAGCGCGAAGAATCCTGGTTCCGTGTGCCCGCGAAGCAAATAGCTTTTGTCGCTCGCATGGTTCTTTGTCTTTGTTAACGCAGGAGAGCTCTTAAAAGGGAATCGTATGGCAAGGCATACAATACTCATCGATGCGGACGACACCCTCTGGGAAAACAATATTTTTTTTGAAAAGACCATCGACCATTTTATTACCCAGCTCGAACATCTCGGCTACACCCGCGAATATATCCGCCACATCCTGAACGAGACCGAACGCCGCAATATCCGCCAGCACGGTTACGGTGTTCGAAGTTTTCGCCGCTCTCTGGAAGAAACATATCTGAAACTTGCAGGGAACGCCGCGAAGCGCGAGCTGGTTCAGGAAATCGAAAGAATGGCTGCGGAACTCGAGGCCACTCCGCCACATATTCTCGATGGCGTCCCCGAAACCCTTGCGTACCTCGCGAAACATCATCGTTTGATTCTGTTGACCAAGGGCGAGCCCGCCGAGCAAGCTGCAAAAGTCGAGCGCTCCGGTTTGCAACCGTATTTCGACTCCATCGAAATCGTGCTGGAAAAAGACCCAAGCTTGTACGAACGCATGATCGAACAATTTAAAATTGTGAAAACGCACGGCTGGATGGTGGGCAACAGCCCGCGCAGCGATATCAACCCCGCGCTTCATGCCGGACTGAGCGCGGTATTCATTCCGCACTCGGCCACCTGGGAGCTTGAAAAATGCGAGCTGGAGAGCGGCGCGGGGAAACTTTTGATCCTTACCAGCTTTCGTGAACTGCGAAGCCATTTCTAGCACGCTGAAGAGCCTAAGAATCCATGAGTGCAACGATACCGCGCCGACAATCATGCCGATGAACTCCACAGACTCACAGGTTCGAGTTGCCGTACTCGGCGCTGGCGCGGTGGGCTCGTATTTTGGCGGCATGCTGGCGCGCGCAGGCTCGCAAGTTACGTTGATTGCCCGACCGGCCCATGTGGAGGCAATACGCGCGGGCGGTCTTTTTCTGGACGCAGTTTCTTTCCAGGAACGTGTCGCGATAGGGGCTTCGGTGGAAGTATCCGCCGCGCGCGACGCAGACGTGATTCTATTCTGCGTGAAAACCACGGACACGGAAGAAGCTGCTCGATTGCTTGCGCCACATCTCGCCAAGGGCGCCGTTGTTGTAAGTTTGCAAAACGGAGTCGACAACGTCGCGCGGATTCGCGCGGCATCGGGAATTGAGGCTCTGCCTGCGGTGGTTTATGTCGCCGCGGCGCTCCCCGAACCGGGCCACGTGAAGCATTCGGGCCGCGGTGAGCTTGTGGTCGGCGAGCTAAAGGGCAGCGGAGCCGCTGCCGCCTCGCAGCCATCGCGGGCGGAGCGCGTCNNTGTGGACGAAATTCATCATGAACTGCGCGGGAAATGCGGTGACCGCGATTACCCAAACCAGTTACGCCAGCGCGGCGCGAAACGAGCACACGCGCGAGGTTATGAGGCAAGCGATCGCGGAGACCGTGGCGGTGGGGCGCGCCTCCGGAGTAGCGCTGCCCGAAGTGGATTTTATTTCCATGGGTTTGAAATTCCTTGAGAGTATCAGCGATCAAGCGACTTCCTCCACGGCGCAGGATCTCGCGCGCGGCAAGCGCACGGAGATTGATTCGCTGAACGGATACGTGGTTCGACGGGGCAAGGAACTCGGAATCGCCACGCCGGTGAGCTTTACGCTTGTCGCGTTGGTCAAGCTTCTGGAAGAAAAAGCCGCGGAGCCGCAGCGCACGGCGCAGGCTTCCTCAAAATAGCGTGACGTTAGCCGCGCAGAAATATTCGTATTTTCCATTGGGGCTATTCCGGCGGATTGAAATGGAATGGAATGTGAATGACAGCCTCGAGGTCCACAGGCTGGCCTTCGCGGGTTGCCGGACGAAATTGCCAGCGCGCGAGCGCTTCCATGGCATTTTGATCGAGCAAGGGATCGACCCCGCGGACCAGTTGAATGCTGTCCACATGGCCGTCTTTACGAATAATGGCGTAGAGAATCACTTCGCCGTCGATGCGCTCTTTAATCGCTGACTGCGGATATTTTGGATCCACTTTGCGCAGAGGAACGGGACCGGACAGCTTTCCCTTCGGCCGTTCATAGACGGGCAAGTTATCGTCTATTTGCGCGAAATTCAGGACCCAGCTTCCGCTCGAACTCGTTAGATTCGGCATGTCCACACGCATGGTGAAGACCTCTTTGCCGGAGAGAATTTTTTCCGGCGGGAGGCTGGGATCGATCTTGCTCAAAACAATGGGTTGTTCATGCGACGGATCAGGCCGCGATGGAATTTTCGACATAGGCTTCAAAATTATTCCGCCGGAATGATTTCCTGCAGTTCCAGCTCCCGCGCTGCCGGCATGTCCGTTGCCGCCGCTAATGCTTACACCACCCGGAGCTGAATTTNNGCAAGATTTCCTTGCGGCACGCTGACTTCCGGCGCGGGGGGCGCAGGCGCTGCGGAAATCGCGATCAAACGGTGCAGACTTTCGTCGCCAGCCGAAGTTGCCGGGCCGATTACGGGAGCAGCACCAGCGTCGGCGCGCGAGTTACGCCGTTCGGCAACGGGCTTGGACATTGGATTCACGGGCAGTTTCGGTGCCGCGTTCACGTTGGGCGATGAAGCGATGTTCAATTGGCCTTCGTTTCTTTCAGGGTTGGCCACGTCCGGCGCGGTTAGATCAGCGATGGCGCGATGTTGCACTCGCGGAGCGACAACAGAAGGAGAAATTCGAAGTTGCGGCTTCGCCGGCTCGGGCGAAGTGGCAGCCCACTCCGCGATGTTGGGCATTTGCGGGACCATCTTTGGCGGCGTCGCCGGCGCGTCGGGTTGAATTAACGTTTGGCGCGGGTGCGTGATTTTCACCGGCTGCGAAAGAATCGTCTGGCGTGGATGAAATGCGTCTGCTCCACTGCGCGGCAGCGGCTTGGCAGGATCGCCAGTGGGGCTGGGCTTAGGGTGATTCCCGGGCAAAGAGATGGGCCGAAGATCCTGCGCTGGAACGTAAGTCAGCTCGATNNACGACGATGAGGTGCCAAACAAAGGACGCCGCAAACGCGCGACGCGGCAGCTGCCCTTCGATCCAGTGGACGCGAAGCTGAGAATTTTGCGCAGCATCGCCTTCGACGACCGCGCGCGGACCGTGGAAGAAATCGCGCACGCTGGAGCGGAATTCCTCCCAGGGGGATTCCCAATCCACGCCAAGATCGAGCCTGGGCAGCCGCGAATGCACAGGCAGCTCCTCCATCGAGTTATGAAGCTCACTGGAGGGCGGAGTTATGGGCGCGCGCTGGGTACCTTGAGAGGAGCCTGTAGTCATGTGCGTGGCATTATACCCGAAGCAGTACGATGCGTTGAGTGCGGAAGCGGCTGCACTCTTAGGTAGACGCGACGAGGGTGCCGAAGATAGGTGCGCTGACGAGAAATAGGGCGGCGCGCCGAGAGTGTGATGTGCAGTTCTGGCCCCGGTTAGAATTTCATCGGTGCTTTGTTTTGAGTGATTTACAGTGAATTCTGTTTGCGAGGCTGTTTCGGTTAGAAATGTCGGAATGGGGATCACAACGCGAGAAATAAGGCGACATGGATTGGTTGAAAGTTCTCGATTAG
>PLZZ01000082.1:0-2226 GCA_003153585.1 Acidobacteriota bacterium
CGACGTCTATCAAAGGATTCTCAGCCAGCTTCTGCGTGAGATCGATAACTTGCGCGACGTCAAAGGCGTGATCCTGCTGGCCGCTACCAATCGTCCCGAGCGGATCGAGCCGGCCCTTTTACGCAGCGGGCGGTTCGACTACAAAATTCAGTTCGCGAAGCCAGACGCTGCCGATCGAGCGGCCATCATGCGGCTTTGCTGCCGGCGTGCGCCGCTCGCGCCCGATGTTGATTTCGATGAATTCGCCGAGCGGATGGAAGGNNGCGCCATTCGTTGTCTTGCGAAGCGATTTTCTGGCCGTTCTTAATTCCGATTGGGGCAGTCCGAAACAGATGAAAACAGCGAACGCGCTAAGCCACAGCGCCGGGGATTTGGGTCCCGACGCAACTACTAAATCACGAGGTTGATCATGAGCTACACGGAACTTACTGTTTGGACGCGCGGCATCATCATGGACAAAGAAGGACGCGACATCGTTAATTCCGTTGCCGCTTCTGCCCGGCTGGAGGGCAAATTCGCACAGGCCATGGAGAACTATGTCGACAATCCTGATCGCACGAATTGCCCAACACGCAAATACTGTCGCGTGAGCGACAGCGTTATTGAAAACGAACTCACCTACGAAAACGAGCAGCCCAACATCATCGTGCTGGTTGAAGGAACGATGGTTAAGGGATGGGATTACATGCGCGGGATGCCTCCGGGCGGAACGCTGGTGATCAACACACACTACACGCCGGAGTACATGATTCGTTTCGTGCCCGGTGCCGAGCGGCTGGCCCAACTCGTCTGTGTCGACGCCGCTAAACTGGCCGACCACAAATGGCTCTACTACCGGCTGGGCGAGCTCGGCCTCGACCGGCTTTCGACTGAGGGTGCCGCGGAGCGCAACAAATCGATCGCACCCGATATCGCCGCACCACTCATCGCAGCTGTGGTGAAGACGACCGGCATCGTCAAGCTGGCGACGATCGAACCGATGATCGCGAACAAGCACGCATTCCGATTGGCACTCGAAGAGTTGCACATCATGCCGCTCAATCCAGTGGCGGCGTAGGAAAGGACACATGTCAACCAAAGGAACAAAGATACCCGAGCGGCTGAAAATCCCGTTCGCCGGCATTACACCTGCGCCGACGCAGGAAAAAGGGCAGGATCTGTTCCCCACCGGAAACTGGCGTTCGATCAGACCGGTGTACCGGGACAAGTTGCCGCCCTGCAACAATGCTTGTGGCACCAATGAAAAGATCCAGGGCTATCTGGACTTGGTGAAGCGCGGCAAGTATCTGGACGCCTATGCGCTCATCAAGGAAGACATGCCTTTCCCGTCGGTCACCGGCCGGGTGTGCTACCACCCGTGCGAGCAAGCCTGCAACCGTGGGAAATACGATGAGGCCATCTCGATTCGCGCGGTCGAGCGGTTTCTCGGCGATCTGGGACAGGCACTGGCGCGCGACGTGGTTAAAGCCGGAACGCCGAACGGCAAGAAAGTCGCCGTCGTGGGTTCTGGTCCTGCCGGCCACAGTGCGGCGTATCAGCTTGCGCGCCTCGGCTATAAAGTTACGATCCTTGAGAAATCGCCGAAAGCCGGCGGACTGAATCGTGGCGGCATTCCGGACTGGGTGCTCCCGCAGAACGTGCTCGATCGCGAGATCGAGCGTCTGGTCGAGATCGGCGTGGAGATCAAAACCAACGTCGAAGTCGGGAAGGACGTTAGCTGGGACGAGCTGAAAAAGAACTACGACGCCTGCGTGCTGGCCGTGGGTCTGACCGAGCCTAACAGCGTGCGAGCCGAAGGCGAGAATAAGGACGGCGTGTTTTACGGACTTCCCTTCCTTCGCGACATCGGAATGGGCACATCAAAGGTCAAGGTGGGCGCTCGAGTCGCCGTCATCGGCGGCGGAAATACCGCGATTGACTGTGCCCGCGAAGCGCTGCGCCAAGGCGCGGTGGAAGTGACCATGATTACGGTAGAGTCCAACCCCCAGGAGATGCCGGCCGTGCCGGAAGATCT
Organism: Acidobacteriota bacterium; assembly: GCA_003153585.1. Taxonomy (GTDB): domain Bacteria; phylum Acidobacteriota; class Terriglobia; order Acidiferrales; family UBA7541; genus Palsa-295. Next base: position 2,015 of record PLZZ01000082.1, read on the forward strand.
GCACGACATGATGGAAGAAGGCGTCGAATTGATGCACGGGCGGGCGATGACCGCCGCGCTCGGCAACGGCAGGATCGAGGCCTTGCAATTGCATCCCGCGCGCTTTTCCGGAGCTATCAACGCCTCGCCGATCACAGTAGATAAAGAAGCCAAGCCGGAGCGTTTCGCCGTGGACAACGTAATCATTGCAGTGGGACAGCGCGCCTCGCTCA
>PLZZ01000082.1:2237-3567 GCA_003153585.1 Acidobacteriota bacterium
GTTGGCGACGGCAAGCGCGTCGCGTTCAATCTGGACAAAGTGCTTCGCGGCCAGCCACTAGAGCCGCGCACGGTTCCCGTTGACGTCATCTTCGATTTGAACCGCATGAACATGACCTATTTCCCGCACTTCCCGCGCGTCCAGCAGGCGCTGCTACCGCCGGTGAGCCGTCGCAAAACTCAGGAAGAAGTGATTCAGCCGTTCTCGGAAGAGCAGGCGGTCGAAGAAGCCAACCGCTGTTTCAGTTGCGGCACCTGCAACGCCTGCGACAACTGTTATTTGGTCTGTCCCGAGCCGTGCATCGTGCGTGACGTGCGTTCGAACGGCCTCTATAAGATTCTGGTGGACTACTGCAAAGGTTGCCGCGTGTGTATCGAGGAATGTCCGACCGGCTGCCTCGAAGGCGTGCCCGAGCTGGACTTCGATACCGGCGTGGTGCGAATGGATACGGCGTTCGCGGTCTCGCCGGGCCTGCATGGACGGCAAGCGGAAGAGCTGAAGAATCTGGGCGACCGGGCGGCGAAGAATATTTAGTATCGGAGCGAACCATGGCAACGGTTGCAGAAGTAAAAAAGAGAACCGTCCGGATAAACGGCTGCGTCGCGGCGGCGCAGGCCGCGAAGTACGCCGACGTGGATGTGATTACGGCTTACCCCATCCGACCGTACACAGCCACGATGATGGCGCTGGCGCAAATGGTGGCCAATGGAGAACTCGACGCCGAGTACATCGTCGCCGATAGCGAACATTCGCAATTGAGCATCGCGCACGGCGCGGCTTCCAGCGGCGCGCGCGTGTTCACCGGGAGCTCGGGCGTCGGCGTGCAATTTGCCTACGAACTCTATTCGCCGATCTCGGGCAGCCGTATGCCGGTGCAGATGATGATCGCCGACCGCACGCTCGATCCACCCGGCGATTTCGGTTCCGAGCACACCGATGCGCTCTCGACGCGCGACATGGGCTGGCTCATGGGCTGGTCGTGCGACGCGCAAGAAGCGTTCGACAATCACTTGATGGCCTACCGCATCGGCGAGGACCCCCGCGTGCTTTTGCCCCAGATGGTCTGCCAGGATGGCTTCTTCGTCTCGCACATCACAAGCGACGTCGACTTGCCCGATCCCGGCCAGGTGAAGGAATTCCTGCCGCCGTACAAGCATCCGTACCCGCTTGATCCCCGGCATCCGGTGTCGCACGGTCCGCAGATCATGCCCGAACAGGGCCCGCCGCTTCAGCTAGAGCGCGCGCGCGCCATGGAAGATTCGATGGCGGTGATCGAGCAGGTCCACGACGAATTCGCGAACATTTTTGGGCGGCGATACGATCCCTGGAT
>PLZZ01000082.1:3579-4234 GCA_003153585.1 Acidobacteriota bacterium
GAAGTTCTGAGTAAGTTCAAAGTGGTCGGCGTGGTCGAGACCAACATGGGACTCGGAAGCGTGAGCAGCGGCGGCGTGCTGTATGCCGAGGTCTGCGCGGCTCTCTACGAAAGCCAACAGCGGCCGCTGGTTGTCTCGTTCATGGCTGGAATGGGCGGCGAGGCCATCGTGATGAAGGAATTTTACTGGATGACGCAGAAAATGACGGAAGCGCAGAAACAGGGAAAAATTGAAAAGCGCACGCATTGGGTCGGATTCGAAGAGTAGAGAATATTTTTACGCGGATCTAAAGGTCTGCACAACGAAATTTGCGGCACTTGATTTTGCTATTGGGAGGAACTGATATGCCAACGATTGAAGTTCAGCGCCAGGTATTGCCGATTCTCGGCAGCCCGAATCAGGGGGCGCGTTTCTTCAACCCTGAATTGCCTTCGTCCGAGCCCTTCGTCCCCGGCCACCGCACCTGTGCAGGCTGCGGACCCTCGATACAGTATCGGATGACGACCAAAGCGGCGGGGGACAACACGATTCTGGTCGGACCGACAGGTTGCATGTATGTGGCGAACAGTTCGTATTTGTGCACGCCCTACAATGTGCCCTGGGCGCACACCCAGATTGGCAGCGCGGGCAGCTTCACCGCGGGCGTCGCCGCCGC
>PLZZ01000082.1:4270-6036 GCA_003153585.1 Acidobacteriota bacterium
CAAGCGTCATCGCGCACGCCCTATGGCGGCATGACAACATTTTCTCCTCCGGGCCCGAAGGTTCCGGAAGCGAAGACGCTGTTTCCCAAGGATCTCGCCCGCATGATGGCAGCCGGCCATCCCCACTGCTACGTGGCCACAGCGAGCGTCGGCTATCCCATCGACTTGATGAACAAAGTCCGCAAGGGACTCAACCACAAAGGCGCTGCGTACCTGATGATCTACACTCCTTGCCAGAAGGGCTTCGTGTACGAGACGCCGCGCTCAATCGACCTCGGCCGGTTGGTCGTCGAATGCGGCCTCTACCCCATCTGGGAATGGAACCCGGAGAAGCGTGCGTTTGATTACAGCTTCCGCCCGCAGAACATGCGGCCGGTATCCGAGTACTTGAAATTGCAAGGACGCTTCGGCCACCTGCACGCGGAGCACATCGCCAAATTACAAAATTTTGCCAACGAGCAATGGCGGATGATGGGTGTCGAATTGCCCGAGGCTTTGATCCATGCCGCGGATGCGAAAAATCTGGTGAACATGGCGGCCGCGGTGGAGGCCGAGACGGTGGCGCAAACTCTATGAACACCAAAGCAACAGTGACCCCGCCGCCTGCGGCTCCCGAGGCCCAGGAAAGTTACATCGTCAGCGAAGGCAAGAAGCGCGGCTCGACGCGCGAGGTACGGGAGGAAGCGGCGTTCGACCGTTACTACACCGTGCTGCGCGTGCATCCGGGTGACGCTATCCTCACCGACAACTGGCACACGAATGAAGTGCTGGACCACGCCCGCAACAACTTCGAAGGATACACGTTCGCCATGCGCACGCTGGAAGCCTGGGGCGCGATGTTCGAGAACGACCGCCGCGCCTACTACACAGCCGGCGGCCGAGTGTGGGTGATGGATCTGGAGCCCTGCGAAGGCAAGAAGAAGCGGTTGCCTGGCTTCGGAGCCGGCAAGAAGTAGCGTACGCTTGCGCCGCATCCTGCTCATCGACGACACGCCGGAGATTGCCGAGCTGCTGAGTTTTGCGCTGCGCGACGCCGGATACGAAGTTTTCGCAGCGGGATATACCGTCAGCGTCAACGAACTGGCTATAGAGCAACGGGCCGACGCGCTCGTGCTCGACTGTTCCGCCTTCGACATGAGCGAGTCGCTCTTCGACGCCGTGCGTCATCACCCGGATCACGCCGAGCTTCCCGTCGTTATCATTACGGACACTCCGGAGGAAGCTGACGCAAGTCTCCGCTCGCGGAAAGCCCGAAGAGTCTCGCTGATTCCGAAACCATTCACCGGGTCGCAGGTCGCCCGCGCGCTCGGGCAGCTACTGGAATAAATATGCCGCTGTGGAGCATGGACGAATGGCAGTTCCTCGAGCGCGAGGTCGTCACCGACCCGAAGGGTGTGCAGTGGACGGTCGCGCTGATGGACGTGCTGGGACAAGTAGGAGATCCCGACATGCCGAGCAAGTTGCTCGAACTTCAGTATTCAGCGGGCCGCTACTTCACGCTCATCTACTCGGCCACCGGAGCGCTGCAGCGGGAACGCGGCTACTCGACTTTGCCGGAAGCGACGAACGCATACGCAGACATGCTCGTGGGCGTCATCGATGGCAGCCTCAATCCTTCGCAGCCGGTTTTTCGGCAAGACCTGGAAGATTGACGGTACGCTTCGTCGCAAGATTCATCGCGCGTCTCTATCGACCGGGATCCAGATCTCTCATAATGACGTGAAGCACCTGCCCTGCCTGCCGCGCATCGCGTTCCGAAACGGTCG
>PLZZ01000252.1 GCA_003153585.1 Acidobacteriota bacterium
ACGCGCCGGCCAGCGCAAGAGCGCCGACGAAGATGACATTGTTTCGCGGGATGTGATTCTTGGGATCAATAGCGCCGAAAAACTTCTTAGGGATCCCGTTGCTGCGTCCCATCCCATAGAGCAAGCGCGACGCTCCGAGTTGCGAGCCCATTCCCGAGCCGACATTCGCGATTAAAATCGTGAAGTTCAGCAAATGGAAAAGAAAGAAACCGCCGGCTCGCAGGGCCACTAACGGAAACGCAGATTCCACTTTGTCCGGCGGAAACGGATTCGAGCCCCACACGAGCTGCGCCGCATATACTTCCAGCGATGCCAATACTCCGGTGATCACGCACACCAGAACAGTCGCGAGCATAATGTTTCGCCGCGGATTTTCCACTTCTTCTGAGAATGTCGATATCGCGTCGAAGCCGATATAAGTGAGGACCGCAATCGAAGTGCCGCGAAAGACGCCGCCGAAACTGAACGTCTGGGGATTATAGAATGGTTGCCAGAAAAAACCGCTGCCGTATTGGTGCAACCCCCAAATAAAACGGATTACGAACGCAAAAAATATCACTACGACGATGGACATCCCGGCCGCCAGCACATCGTTTATCCGTGCCGAAGTTTTGACCGCACGCAGGTTAAGCACGGTGAAGGCGGCTGCATATCCGATGGCAAGCGCCCAATACGGTACGCCGGGCAAAATATTTTGAGTCAACTTGCTGCAAATCACCGTGCAGATCAGTGGGTTCAGAATGTAGTCCATCAACATCGCCCAGCCGGTGACGTACCCAAGCGACGGATGGATTTCCTGGCCGACGTAAGTGTATGCCGACCCCGCGCTCGGATAGGCGCGCGCCATTTTGCCGTAACTGACAGCGGTAAAGAGCATCGCCACCATGGCGATCAGAATCGTGGTTACCACGTGGCCCCGCGCTGCGTTACTGATTACACCGTAAATCCCCATCGGCGCGATCGGTTGAATAATCACGATGCCAATGATGATGAGGTCCCAAAGGTGAAGAGTGCGTTTGAGTTTGACCGGCGCAGGCGATGGCGAACTTGCTTCGTTGCTCATTCCGTGGTGACCGATTTTACAAGATTCCTGGGATGGTCCACATCGCAGCCATTCAACGTGGCGAAATGATAAGCAAAAAGTTGCAGCGGCACCACCTCCAGGATCGGTAGCAGCAATTCCGGCGCAGCGGGAACGTGCATGACGCGGTCCGCAAACGTCGCAATTTCGCGATCTCCTTCGGACGCAATCGCGATTGATTTTCCGCCGCGGCCCTTGATGTACTCAAGCACTGAGAGCGTCTTCTGGTATCGCAGCAAGGAATCCGGATCGGCCGGATCGCGCGTGGCCAGCACGATCACAGGAAGCTTTTCGTCCACCAGCGCATTCGGCCCATGCCGCAGTTCGCCGGTTGGAAGACCCTCCGCTTGCACGTAAGAAATTTCCTTCAGCTTCAGCGCTCCTTCACGAGCAATCGCATAATGAACGCCGCGGCCGAGAAATAAAAACGCTTTCGCCTGTTGATATTCGCGAGCGCAACCGGCAGCTTGGGCATCCCAGGAAGGAAGAGCCTTTTCGATTTCCGCAGGTAGCGCGCGGAGAGAATCCAGATGCGCGCCCACAACCCCGGAGGTGATGCGGCCGCGTTTGCGCGCCAGAAATAATGCGAAAAGATACAGCATCGTCAACTGTGACGTGAAACTTTTCGTCGCCGGCACAGCTTTTTCCAGCCCGGCGAAGGTATGCAGCGTGGCGCTCGCTTCGCGGGCGATGGTGGAATCGGCAACGTTCGAAATCGCTACGGTTTTCGCTCCGCGACTGAGCGCCTGGCGTTGCGCTGCTATGGTGTCGGCCGTTTCACCCGATTGCGTTATGACCACCACGATGGGCTCGGTGTCGGCATGCGTGGAGCGGTAGCAGTATTCGCTGGAATATTCCACGTCCACCGCGATTCCCGCGAGGTCCTCCATCACGATTTCGCCCGCCAAGCCTGCATGGCGGCTCGAGCCGCTGGCGGCGATAATGATTTTCTTAAAGGCGAAAACCGCGCTTTCAATGGGCTCAAGCGTGTCGGAAAAAATTGATTCCTCTTTTACGTTTCGCCGGATGCATTCGCGGATAGCGTGTGGCTGTTCGTAAATCTCGCTGAGCATCGAGTTCGGGAAGCTATGCGGCGCCGAATTACCCGGCTTCCAGTGTTCGTTGGGCATCAGCGCCCGCCGCCCGTGCCTTGTGGGGGAACTGCCCTGGCTTCCTTCAACTGGATCGTCGTGCTCTCAATGTTCCAACCCGCGACGGTGAGCTCAAGCGGATCGGAAACGTCCGACGTGCTCAAGTATCGCGCGCTGATTTCGCGGGATTCTCCGGGCATCAGCTCGATATAGTTGTCGTCCCAAAAGACTGGAAGGATTTCCGCGCCTTGACCGCTCTTCTGAATTCCGAATCGCACTTGAAACGCCAGATGATCGCTGGGATTTTTCACCGTCAGATGGACTACAGGACCGTCCGCGGTCGTGGCCCGGCTTCCCTCAACATCGAGTTTCACTTTGGATAAGTTCTGCAGAGCGCTCAAGTCTTCGTACGATGATACGGGCGTGTATTTGTAGGTTGTCTTCGCCCATTCGTAGACGTCCTTCTTCGAAGAAAGCCAATAAAAGTTAGTACTCGCGATCTTTCCATCACCGGTCTGAAGATCGAGCTTCACGAAATACAAGGGAGACGCAGGACTAAAAGCCTCCGCGGGGAGCGTGAGAACCTTCGCCACGCCATCCGCATCCACATCGGCCTGAACTTGGCGAGAGAATCTTTCGTGCAACGAATCGTCGTAGAGATGCGCCGTTACGCTCAAGCCGGTGAATTTCTGATAGAGGCTGTTCACCACTACGATGCTGTTGTCGTCGTACGAATACTGGACGTGCAAAGGCTCGCAAGCTTTCTTCGTGCCGAAATATCCACCGGCCGGCTGCTGATAGTAATCGTAAAGGTGCCAGATCAATGAAGGCCACGCGTTGTTCAGCATCCATTGAATGACGCCGGTGGAAGTGTATTTGTTCCGGGAATAAGCTTCGAACATGGCCCGCTCGCCATCGTAGGCCATGGCCTGCGATTTGATTTCGTAATCGTCGAGGCCGGCGGCGGCGCCATAAATTGATTTCATCGCTCCGTCAAAGTGGCTTAAATCCTTGAAGCCCTCGGAACCGGCGTGATAATTCCAAAAGGAATCCTGAGGCCACAAATGGTCTGCGGGAATAAATTTACGCAGGCAACTCACGAGGGGAAGGGCCGGGCCGGGGCCGGTTTCGGTATTGAAACCGAAGGCTCCGCCGTATTTGCTGGTGTCAATCAGCCAATAATTTGGCGGGACGTAATCATACGGTCCGCTCATCTTGACGCCAGACTTTCCTGTCACCGAGGTTGGCGTTTCCGATGCAGAAGAAATAAAAGGATTCGGCCAATCTGTTTCTTTCAATACTTTGATGTATTCGGTTTCAACGTCCGCCGGCGGCGGCATATCGCTGCCGTTCAACCATACCAGCATGCTGGGGTGGCTCCGCATACGGAGAATTTGCGAGCGCAAGGATGCGGAAGCGATTTCGAGATCGCCCGGCTGCCATTTCTTCCACAGCTCCCAATGATCGCAGCAGCACCAGCCCGCCATAATCAGCACGCCTTGCTCATCTGCGAGATCGTAGAACTCATCCGTCTCCATCTTTCCTTCCAGACGGATTGTGTTCAGGTTCATCTCGCGGACGTAGCGAAAATCTGTTTCCAGGCGGGACTGGTCCGAGCGAAATAGCATATCCGGCGACCACCCGCCGCCACGGATGAGAATCTTTTTTCCGTTCACGTAAAATTGCCGCGCGCCTTGTGGATTCAATTCCGAAGTAATCTCGCGGATCCCAAACCTCACGTTTTGCTCGTCGGATAAATCGTCGCCCACAACGAAACGCAGATTCAGGTTGTGAAGTTCCTGCGCCCCCATGCGATAGGGCCACCATACTTTCGGATTCTTGATGCGTAACTGCGGGAACTCATCGGAAGTAAAACGGATTATGCGAGTTTCTCCCGGCTTTAGAGCAAGCGTTCGGCGAAATTTCACATCCTCAATCCGGCCGTCCAGAAAGCCGGTGATCTGCTTGTCGCTGGCGTTAATCAATTCAGTTTCCACAGCGAGATCCGCTTCATCGAGCGACGCAGAAGGGAAGTGAGTGGCCACCATGGGATGGCGAATCGCGACTGCCTCGCTGCTTTGCAAATAAACGCTGCGCCACAATCCCATGTCCTTGTCGGGAGGCGCCGGATTCCAATCAACCCAGTTAATTCCAAGGTCCTTTTCCGTCTGCGCGATGGTTTCCACGCCAAGCGCGTTAGGTCCATCACGGTTCACCATCGAGCTGATATCGAAATCGTAAGTGCGGTAGGCTCCAGCAATATCCTTTCCACCCGCCACTAACTTGCCGTTCAGCCAGATATTGGCGTGGTTGTTGATTCCGCCGAAGTGCAGCCAGACGTGCCGCCCCTGGTAATCCGCGGGCAGCGTGAATTCCGTGCGATACCACCACGAGCAGCGGAAGGGACTGTCTTTCGGCATCGGGAGCAACGAAAAGTTCTTGCCGATTGGATAAGTCGTCCCCGGAATGTCGCGCAAATTCTTGCCGTAGTACGGGTCCGGATAGGTTTTATCGGCAACCAGCGCGGCCACCACCGTAGTCGGTACCGTCGCTGAATGCCAGCCGTTCGTCTTGTATCCCGGGGCCGAGATTTGCTCGCCCTTGGCGAGAAACAGGCAAGAAGACTGCAGCGCCCAGCCTTCATGCAAAAACATTTTCGTGTCCGATGGCTCAGGAGTATTTGCCGACGCGATACACGGCGCGAAAGGCAGAATCAGGCATAAAAAGATTGCGAAGGATAAAGACAAAATGAGCCGAACACCCGCTTGCTGTTTCGACGACATTCCCCACTCTCCAAAATCTGTCTATTTGAGCAAGGACAACTGAAATCCATGAAGATGGAACGCCGCAACTTCCCTATTGATTTTATTAAAGTTTATTAAACTGACGTATTATTCCCACCTTGCCCGTAGAGTCAAGGAAAAACACCCGCGCTGCTTCAATCCGCCCCGGCCCAGGGCACCGAGCGCGAAGATTCGCGCACCACAAGTTCGGGCGCTAGTTTTCGGTGGACTACTTCAAATTCGCGCTCTTCAATCGTCGCGTTGATGGCCTCCAGCACGATTCCGACCGACGCGCTTCCCAACGCCTCCATCGGCTGTCGCACCGTAGTCAGAGACGGAACCGAAAGCCCGGCAGGCATCACGTCGTCGAAGCCGATCACCGAGCAATCCTCGGGAACTTTCAAGCCGGCGCGCGCTAATCCGCGTATCGCGCCAAAAGCGGTCATGTCGTCAAACGCCATCACCGCGGTAAAACGCTTCTTGTGCTTCAAGAGCTCTTCGATAAGTTTGAAGCCGCCCTCGAAGCCGGAATTTGGGTCGAGCGAGTCAGGCAAATCCACCACCAGGGCCGGATCGATTTCCAAGCCCACCGAGCGCGCGAATGAACGCACGCCGCGCCAACGGGGAGAGCTGTCCACCAGCATTTTCGGCCCTCGAATGAAGGCAATCTTACGATGACCCAGCGAGTAAAGATGCTCCATCGCCAGATGCGCTCCCGCTTCATTGTCCGTCATCACTGAGCTGACGGAGCCGCTGAGCTCGCGGCCGATCATGACCGCGGGAATATTCCTTTTCTCCAGGTCCGCGAGAATATCGATGTCCACAAAAAGCCAGTTGGCGACGAAGACCAGAGCCTCGACGGGTCGCGCGAGCAGCATTTCCAAATAGCGTTCGAAACGGCCGCGCTGATTGTGGACGTCTGTGAGAATTGGCAGATACGACGCCTGATACAGTGAGTTTTCAATTCCACGAAGTATCAAAGTGCAAAACGGGTCCGTGATGTCGAACACCATCACGCCGACCGTGCGATTCCGTTTCGCGCTGAGGAAACGCGATACCACCTTTGGCCTGTAGCGGAGTTTTTTCGCGGCTCGCTCGATGCGATCCTTCGTGGACGGCGGAATGTATCTGGCCAGCGGAGCATTATTCAAAACGATAGAAACGGTAGCCGGGGAAACGCCGCTTTCCTGCGCCACGTCGCGCAGCGTAACTCCAGACTTCACGGCTTTGCGGCGTGCCAAAACTGTCCTCCCGCGAAAGTATTGCAGCTTGTGAGCGTGCGCACATCTTTACCATAGCCCGCGCACCGAGGCCAGCAGAACCAGTCTAAGTCGTCGATGAATGGTGCATGTGAAGGAACGCGCAAATCAGAGGAGCGGTTTCTGAAGCCGGAAACTCGAAGTTAGACATGAGGGATTTGGGAGGCGTCCCATCCGCCGCCGATGGCCTTGATCAGTAGCACGCTGGCCGTCATCCGCCTGGTGAGAATTGTTACAGCCGTGACCTCGTCGGTAAGCGCTGCACTTTGGGCCGTAGTCACCTCCAAGTAACTTGTGACCCCACCCCTGTAACGTGTAATGGACAGCTCGACGGAATGCTTTGCCGCCCCCACCGCAACTTCTTCGGTTTGCGCTTCACCCTGCAAAATGCGCAACGCGGCCATATTGTCTTCCACTTCTTGGAAAGCACTCAGCACGGTCTGGCGATAATTGTCGATGGACTGATCGTACGCAGCTTTTGCCTGGTCCGACGTGCCGCGCCGGCGCCCCGCATCGAACAGCGTTTCGAGAGCCGTTCCACCCACGGCCCAAAGTCCACTGGGGCCTTGAAACAGAGTCCCCGCGGCGATGCTTTCAAAGCCGCCTTGTCCCGTGAGTGTGATCAGCGGGAAGTAGGCCGCTCTGGCGATGCCGATTTGCGCGTTCGCCGCCTGCATTCGTCTTTCCGCGGCGGAAACATCGGGTCGCCTCTCGAGCAAGTCTGACGGCAAACCCGGAGGAATCGGCGGCGGCGGAGCGTCCATAGGCGAAGGCGCCAAGGTAAAAGTTGACGGAGGCTGACCCGTGAGCACGGCGATGGCATGTTCGAACGCCGCGCGCTGGACTTCTACATCGATGGATTGCGCGCGCGCGGTTTCCAATTGTGTCTGCGCTTGCGCCACGTCCACGTCCGAAGCGAGCCCGCCCTTGAACCGAGTTTGCGTAAGATCGAGGGCTTTCTGGTACGCCACGACGGTAGAGTCCAAAAGCTGTTTTTGCGTGTCGAGACCTCGTAGCTGGAAATAATCCATGGCCAGTTCGGCGTGCAGGCTCAGACCCACGCTGGCAAGATCGGCGGCGCTGGCTTGCGCCTGCGAGCGGCTCTGTTCCACCGTGCGGCGAACGCGGCCCCAGACGTCCAACTCATAAGACGCGTCGATTCCAGGCACCTGGAAATCGTTGAAAGTCTGCGTGTTTCCGACGACTCCCAGAGGGCGATTCTGGGAGAAACGCTCGCGCGCGATTGCAGGGTCGGCCGTCACAGTAGGAAAAAGAAACGACCGCGAGATACGGACCGCTGCACGAGCTTGCAGAAATTGCGCCTGGGCTGCCTTCAGGCTTTGGTTCGAAACATCAATTTTCTCTTCCAGAGTGTTCAGCAGCGGATCCTTATAAACTTCCCACCACTTTCCTTTTATTGCCTCAGCGCTGGGCTGCGCCACTTTCCAATCATTGCTCTCTTTGTAGTCCGCAGGAACTTCCGCCTTGGGCCGTACGTAATTTGGTCCCACCGTGCATCCGCCGAGCCAAAAAATTGCGAGCAAAAACAATCGGCCGGATTGCCGTGACCGAACGCTCCTTCTTGGGTTCGCCGTACTCAAGGTGATTTCCCTATTTGCCCGCATAACTGATTCGCCAGATTGAATTCGATCCGTCATCGCTGACCATCAACGAGCCGTCTTTCGCCACCGTCACTCCCACGGGTCGGCCCCAAACTTTCCCGTCGGGCGTGACGAATCCGGTCACGAAATCTTCGTACTCACCGCTGGCCTTGCCGTTCTTGACCGGAACGTACACAACTTCGTAGCCTGTACGCACGGATCGATTCCAGGAGCCGTGTTCGCCTGCAAAAATGCTTCCACGGTATTTCTCCGGGAATTGCTGAGCTTCATAGAAGGTTAATTCGAGCGACGCATTGTGCGGTTCCAGCAGCACGTCGGGCACAATCACTTTGTCCTTCAGTTCGGGATGCTTGCCTTTGAGGCGAGGATCTTCGTTTCCGCCAATGTAATACCAGGGCCAGCCGTAAAAGCCGCCTTCTTGAACGTGCGTGATGTAATCCGGCGGAAGGTTGTCGCCAATGTCGTCTCGTTCGTTTACCGAGGTCCACAACACGCCGGTCGCGGGATCAACCGCTATGCCAACAGGATTGCGAATTCCCGACGCATACACAGCCAAATCCGAGCCGTCGGGATTGGCCTCTAGAATGTTCGCGCGGTGGTAATTAGATTTATCTTCATCAATATTCGCAATATTGCCGCGCGAGCCGACTGCCACGTACAGTTTCTTTCCGTCCAGCGAGAACCCAAGATCCCGCGTCCAATGCCCTTCGAGGCTGCTGGGAAGACTTGCGATTACGGTTTCGGGGCTGCTGCGAGCCTTCAGATCTCCATTTTGGTATGCAAAGCGCACAACCGAATTCGTATTGCCGACGTAAACAAATTTGGGATCCGGTCCAGGAGGATAAAATGCAATACCAAACGGACGGGTGAGACCGGTCGCAAAAGTTTCCGTGGTTTCGGGTTTTCCGCCCCCGGTTATACCTCGGAATACGAGAATGCGGCCCGGTCCGCTTTCCGCCACAAACAGGTCGCCATTTGGTGCCGTCCGAATCAATCTCGGATTTTTTAAATTTTCGGCGTAGAGCTCCACTTTGAACCCGTCCGGAACTTTTGGCCAAGCTTCCGACGGTCGGGACACCACGTGCGCGCTATTGTCGGCAGCGGGCGTGGCGTATGGCTGGGGCAAATCGGCTGCGGAAATGCGGTGAATGCTCCCAGGCTTTTCCATACGAAAGTCGGTGAACGGACCACTTTGGCCCGGAGTTTGCGCCAATGCATTCGTTTCACGAGCGGCAGACACCGTGCGATACGCAACCACCGACAACAGACCAACCAATATTATCGTCAGGATTCCCCACAAAGTACGTCTCATGCCCTCTCCTCTTTCCAGCTCACATTTTTACAGCGATGTCACAGAGCCGACGTCAGATTCCACGCGTCGTGCGTTTGCTCCACCGTGCTACTCACTTTTTCGGTCCACCCGATGATTGCTGGTTGGATTGTGGCACCGTCGGCTGACCACTCGGCTGTTGTTGATTTTGCTGGGCGATCTGAACCTGCTCGCCTTCCACCAAGGAGTCCGGCGGATTGACCATCACATTCTCTTGTCCACTGAGCCCGGAAACTACCTCCACTTCGCTCCCGAAATCGCGCCCCAGCACAATCGGCACGAGAGTCGCCTTATCGCCGTCCTGGACCGTCGCAATCTGCAAGCCTTGTGAACGGAAAATCAGCGTGTTCACCGGAAGAATAAACGTGGGCACCGTCTCCGGGAGCTTTAGGTGGACCTCTGTATACCCGCCGGGAAGAAGCTCGCCCGTCGTGTTATTGACGTCCACTTCCACCAGCAGCGTCCGAGATGCTTGTTCGATCGCGTTTGCGGTTCGCACCAGCTGGCCCTTGAACCTACGGCCCGGAAACTCCGCTAGAGTGAGGTCTGCAGAGAGCCCGGGCTTGGCGGCCTGCGAATACTGCTGGGGAACGTTGATGTACACGCGCAGGACTCGCGTCGATTGAATGTGAAACATCTCCTTTGCCGCGCCGCCGCTGCCGGAATCGATCAGCTGTCCTATATCTGTGTTGCGCGCCGTAATGATGCCATCAAAGGGCGCATAAATTTTGTTGAACGCCTGCGTTTCCTCCAGCCGCCTCACATTGGATCCCGCGGCTGCCACGGTGGCCTTCTTTGCTTCGAAATCGCCGTGCGCGTTGTCCACGTCCTGTTTTGAAACGGCATCGGTGTTCTTCAGACCGTCGTAGCGGTCCGCCGTAATCTTCGAAAGGTTCATATTTGCTTGCGCTGTGTTCAGATCGGCGCGCGCTACTTGAAGCTGCTGATCAACTTCTGGCGTCTCGATGTCCGCCAGCAACTGGCCCGTCTTCACGTGCC
>PLZZ01000081.1 GCA_003153585.1 Acidobacteriota bacterium
AATCTTGGGGAAGAATATCTTCAGGCAGGTAATCCGCGATGGCCTCCTGGTATTCTTTTTCATTCAGCACTTCGATCAGCCGAAATAACGCGCGTCCTTCACAGAGGATGTCTACGCGCCCGTCCGGATATTCTTTCAGTTTCTCCACAATTTCCGCGGTGCATCCGATTTTTGCGAGTTCCGTTCCGGCAGCTAGAATAATTCCGAATTCGATTTTCTCATTGATGCAGCGAGCAAGCATGATTCTGTAGCGCGGCTNNGCTTGCGTGCTTCGTCGAGCCGCCCGATTCGCGCCAAAAATTGGGCAAACTGATAATATCCCGCCACATAATTCGGATTCGTTTCGAGAAGCTTCTTGAAGTTCTCGTTGGCGGCTTCGTCCTGGCCGGTCTTGGCGCATTCAAGCGCCAAGCCGTAACGCGCGAACGCATCCGTCGGTTTATCAGCAACAAATTGCTCCAGAATTTCCCGCCGCGACTTCTGTGTTTGGGTCATAGGTTGGAAGCGAGTATTATAGCGGGGTTAAAGACGCTCGCCAAGCGCTGAGCGCGTGCAAAATCCCGGGAGCATTTCGCGAATGCCCAAGCTGACAAAACCAAATGGGGCCAAAGAAGAAAGGCCGGCATCGCATTCGCAGCTTCCCGGCAAGCCGGTGAGCGCTTCGATGTCCGAAATGGTCGAAGCAGTGCTTCCGAACGACGCGAACGCCTTAGGTAACATGCTGGGCGGACGAGTGATGCACTTCATCGACATTGCCGGTGCACTGGCGGCCCATCGCCACTCGAACAGCCATGTTGTAACCGCGTCGGTGGACTACCTCGATTTCAGGTTCCCAATCAGCGTGGGCGAGATCATCGTGCTGAAATCCAGCGTGAACAGGGTATTTCGAACCTCGATGGAAGTGGGCGTGAAAGTGTTTTCGGAAAATATTCTGACCGGTGAGCGCAAACACACCAGCAGCGCGTACGTCACCTTCGTGGCCATCGATTTGAACCGGCAGCCGCACGAGGTTCCTCCGCTGATCCTCGAAACGGAAGACGATCGGCGGCGATTTCGCGAGGCCGGCGAGCGGCGCCGCGTGCGCTTGAACATGCGCCACAAACGGCCGCTCTCGGATGCTTAATCGGCCCGCTGTTGTTGTCATCCGGACCGTTACGGCTCAGGCTTTGGCCTGCAAATAATTTTGAACTGCTTCCGCGGTTTGAAATCCGTTTTCCACACACTTGCCGACGGCCGGCCCTTCCAGATAATTTCCGGCGAAGAATATTCCAGGCAGCAGGCGCTCCGCATCACGGATCGCTTCCACCACGTGCCCATGTCCCAGGTTGTATTGGGGCAACGCTCGCGGGTATTTCCACACGGCGGATGTTACGGGCGAGCCGATAATTTTCAATATGTGTTCGTTCTCACTTTGAATGATTTTCGCGATTTCTCCTTCAGGCTCGGCGGCAATGTCCGGATTCGTAGCGCCGCCGGTAAAGCTCGTCAGAGTCACAGCCCCTCGGGGAGCTCGGCCCGGAAAAAGTGATGAGTTCCAAACTGTGCCGAGGGTGTGCAGTTTTTCGCTTCTCGGAACAAGAAAGCCGAACCCGTTTATTGGTTCGCCGACTTGCTGCTGATAATAGCCGGCCGCAACNNAAATACAATCGCTGCAGCTTGAATTGTGTCCGAGCTGCCGTGGCGCTCGATTCGCACTTCGTGCGATTCGCTTCCCGTCGGACCGGTTCGGTTTACGGAGACTGCATTCGCTTGTGTCTGCAAAACGGTACCAAGTTTTGCGGCCATTGCGCGCGGCAACGTTGCCACACCTTGGCGAAACGAGCAGAGTGACTCAGGCGCGCTCGGTCCTTTGCGCATGCGGGCTTTTTTTGCTCCGCGCAGCACGCTGCCGTATTCGCGTTCCCACTCGTCGAGGGAAGGAAATGCCGCCTTCAGGCTAAGCTTTTCCGGATCGCCCGCGTAGACACCGGAAACAAACGGTCCCACGAGATACTCCAGAATTTCGTTCCCAAATTTTCTGCGCGCGAATTTCGCCACGGATTCCTCGCCGGCTGGCGGGATTGTCTTGCGAAATGGCTCGGATAGTATTCTCCAACGTGATCCCACGCCGAGGAGGGAACTGGTAAGCATTGCTTGGGGCGAAGTGGGAATTTTCTGTAGCCGGCCGTGGAGCAGAATGTAGCGTGCCGCGCTCGGGTCTGCTTTCTGGAGTTCACTCTCTATTCCCAGTTCCCGAATCAGACCGACCAGGATTTCCGTGGCTTGAAAACTCTGCGGCCCGGACTCGAAAAGAAAGCCGTCCTTAAGGATCGTGCCCAAGAGCCCCCCCGCGCGTTCAGAGGCTTCCAGAACGGTTACTTCGGCGCCAAGCTGGTTCAGTCGATACGCACACGCCAAGCCCGAAAGCCCTGCGCCGATGACGATGACGTGTTTGGGACCAGGCATGATTCCTGTGCGCTAGAGTGTCTTCGAAAAGAGGGGCCGCTGGTCCATTTGCTGCTCGTGCAGGTAACGATCGAACGTCATGGCAATATTGCGGATGAAAATTCGGCCAAGCGGAGTAACGCGGATGTCTCCGGAGGATAAAACGACGAGTCCTTCTTCGCGCGCGCTTTCCAGCCGAAGCAGCTCGGCGGCAAAATACTCATCGAAAGCAATGCCGAACTCCGCTTCTACTTCGTGCTTGGGAATTACCGTGTGGCAGAGCAGCCGTCCAATTACCGCGCGGCGCAACACGTCATCGGCGGAAAGGCGGTAGCCCCGCATGGTGGCAATTCCTCGCGTGGCTACAGTCGATTCGTAAGCGGGGACCTCACGCCGATTCTGCGCATACGCTTCGCCAATCGAGCTAATCGCGCTCACTCCCATGCCGTACAAATCGGCGCCCGCTTTCGTCGTGTAGCCTTGGAAATTTCTGTGCAGAGTGCGGTTTTGCTGCGCGATAGCCAGTTCGTCCCCGGGGCGCGCGAAATGGTCCATGCCGATGTATAGATATCCCGCGCTCAGGAATTTCTCCAGGCCTGCGCGGAAGATTCGGAATTTCTCCATTCCTTCGGGAAGATGCGCCTCGAACGAGCCTTGCTGTTTTTTAAGCCAGGGCACGTGCGCGTAGCTGAACATGGCCACGCGGTCGGGCAAAAGCGTCAGTGCCTGATCGATGGTAGCCCGAAAGCTCTCGGCGGTTTGATACGGAAGCCCATAAATTAAATCAATGTTGATGCTCTGAAATCCAATCTCCCGCGAGGCCACGATCAAGTCGCGGGTCATCTCGTACGGCTGGACGCGATGAATCGTTTCCTGAACTTTCGGCTGGAAATCTTGAATGCCCATGCTCAGCCGGTTGAACCCGAGCCGCCACAAAGATTCCAGCTGCGCACGGCTGGTGACGCGCGGATCAACTTCGATTCCAATCTCAGCGTCCGGCGCGAAGGAAAACCGGTCGTGTGTGTACTGAAAAAGGTCTTCCATTTGCGCCACGGACAAATAGGTTGGTGTGCCGCCGCCCCAATGAAATTGAATCACCGGACGTTTCCGCGAAACGTGTTGTGCCACGTGATCGATCTCGCGTTTCAATGCGTCTAGGTAGGGAACGGCAACTTTCTTGTCTTTTTGTATGGACACGGTGCAGGCGCAGAACAAGCAGAGGTTTTCGCAGAATGGAATGTGCATGTATAGCGAAAGCGGGGTCGCCAACTGTTCCGCGCGCGCATAGTATCCCTCGAGATCGTCCGGTCCGAAATCATCCTTCCACACAGGTGCGGTGGGATAACTCGTATAACGCGGGCCTGGCCGGTTATATTTTTCGAGAATCGCATCTGAAATCTGCGCGATTTCGAATTTCTCGCCGAGTTTTGTTGCGTCGTAGGCCATCTTTAATCCGCGCTACTGGTCTGGGCCGGTGTGGGTATAGGCTCTGTCTGCCCTGCTTCCACAAATGCTTTGGCATTGGCCACGGGCGTTGTGGGCAAAATTCCGTGGCCCAGATTCAGAATGTGCCCCAGGCCGCCCGTTTTCTGGACGGCGGCTCGCGCCGCCTCTCGAATATCCGTTTCGACGCCGAGCAAAATTGTGGGGTCAACATTCCCTTGCAACGCCACCCGACGGCCAAACTTGCGTCGCGCATCCGCGAGGTCTGTTCGCCAATCGACGCTAATCACGTCTGCTCCGGATTTCCCCAAGCTTTCGAGCAAATGTGCCGAGCCTTTTGCGAATAGAATCCTCGGTACACCTTCGCTGCCGCCCTTTTTAGCGAGCGAGTCCAGAACGATCTGCGTGGCCGGCAGCTCAAACTCTTTGTATTCCCGCTCCGTAAGTTCACCCGCCCAAGTATCGAAAAGTTGAACGACCGCTGCCCCGGCTGCAATCTGCATTTGCAAATAGCTTGCTGTCGCGCGCGCAATCCGTTCGAGCAACTCGCGCACCAAGGCAGGCTGCGTACGAAGCATTTCTTTCGCGTGCGAAATGTCACCGCGCGTCCGCCCTTCGATCATATAGCACGCAAGCGTCCAAGGGGCGGCAGCAAATCCGATCACCGGCACATCCGGCCCGGCCTCCCGGCAAATGGAGCGAATCGCGTCGCCGACGAACTTTGTTTGAGTTTCAGGGTCGAATTCGCGCAGACGCCGCACCGCCTGCGCATCCCGCACGGGACCTGAAAGCACGGGCCCGGAGTCCGGGACATCTAACGGCATGCCCATCGCCTCTGCCACAATTAAAATGTCCGAGAAAACAATGATCGCATCCACGCCCAGCACGCGGAAGGGCTGCAATGACACTTCGGCGGCCAACTCGGGCGTCTTGCAGATCTCCAGGAACGAGTGCCGCGCTCTCACGGCCTGATATTCAGGGAGATAGCGTCCAGCCTGTCGCATGATCCATACCGGAACGCGCTCGACCGGTTCGAATCGGCAAGCTCGCAGAAAAAGTTCTTTTCGCGTTACGCCAGCGCGTGTCGTCTGAGACATAAGTCCTGTGCCATGATAACAGATGGCTTACGGGGCCGCACGCGTCCCGACCCCTATCGCTTATCGTGGCCTACAAGCCGCGTCGGGCCTATTTGGCGGTATAATGCTTGGGCAAACGGGGAGCCTCCACCCTAAATGGCACAGCAACTGGGCTATCTGAGCCTGGCACTTTACCTGGCGAGCTTTCTTTGCTACGCCCGAATTTTGTATGCGCCCAATATTTGGATTGGGCGGCTGGCCACTCTGCTTCTCGCCTCTGGAATCGTGGCGCAATACTTTTCTCTTTACCAGCGTTCGCGCGTGATTCAGTCGGTTCCGTATGATGACTTGTACGGATCCATGTCCCTCTTCGCCTGGCTTCTAGGCATCACCTACCTCGGCCTCGAAATATTCCATCGCCAGCGATCTGTTGGCGCGTTTGTTACCCTACTACTTGTCGCATGGGTCGCAGGTCTCGGCTTCATTACAGCGGCCGCGCCGCCAACTCGCGTGCAGGCGCGCGGGCCGTTATTTGCTTTTCACGTGACACTGAACACCTGGGCCTATGCGGCCTTCGCGCTGTCCTTCGTGCTGAGCTTGATCTATTTGGTGCAGGACCGGGTATTGCGTTCGCGGCGTCTGGGCGCAGCGTTTTGGCGTTTTCCAGCGCTCGACGTGCTCGACAGGATGGCCCGCAGCAGCGTGTATGTCGGCCTGGTGGCGCTCGCGTTCGGCGCGAGTATGGGATTCGTTTGGGAACACCGGCTCAGAGGCACTTATTCATTCGGCGATCCAAAGGTAATCGTCACGTTTGCGATCGTCGTAGTCTATGCCGCGTATCTGCTGCTCTCGCGTAACGCCAGTTGGCGGGGGGCGCGCGCGGCTTTGTTATGTGCCGTGAATTTTGTGATCGTGATGTTCAGCTATACGTTCGTTAATTTGTATCTCACAAAGTTTCACCGGTTCTTTTGATGCCTTCGCTATCGAAAGCAAATTCGGGACAGTCCGGCGCGATTCGCATTCAAGTCGCGCTGATCGGGTGCAACCATCGCACGGCACCCGTCGAATTGCGCGAACGCATCTCGTTTACTCCGCAACAGGCGCTGCAGGCTGCGGACGAACTGCGCGAACTTGGAATTCTCGAAGAAGCCGTGGTGCTCTCTACCTGTAATCGTAGCGAACTCTACGGTGTTCCGGGCGACGCGCATCCCACACCCGCGGAAGCAATGGAAGATTATTTCAGGTCCTTTCATCGCATCCCCAGCGCGGACCTGGCAGGGCGTATCTACCGCTGGGCTGGACCCGACGCGGTTCGCCACCTTTTTCGCGTAGCTGCTGGAATTGACTCGATGATGTTGGGCGAAGCCGAAATTTTGGGCCAGCTTCGCACGGCTTATAGCCAGGCGCTCGATCATGGCGCTACCGGCCCGGTATTGAATCGCGTTTTTCAAGGCGCGCTGGAAGTAGGCAAGCGCGTGCGCAGCGAGACCGAAGTGGGCGCGCGGCCCATGTCCGTTGCGCTTGCAGGAGTGAAGCTTGCCGAGCGAGTTTTCGGAAACCTCAAAGGCCACTCCGCGTTGATCTTGGGAGCCGGGAGCGTAGCCGAGCAAGTAATTGAGTGCCTGCGCAATCGCGGCATCGGCAGCTTGCGCGTCGTCAACCGATCGTTCGACCGCGCGGCGGAGCTTGCAAAGAAAGTAGGCGGAGAAGCTGTGGCGTGGGAGTCGCTCGAGTCGGTGTTGGGCCTGCCTGACATTCTCGTCACGTCCGTCAGTTCCGCTAGTCCGGTCCTCTCTCGTGAACTTTTGGAGCGCGCCATCGCCGCTCGCTCCGGGCGCCCGGTGTTCGTAGTGGATCTCGCGGTTCCGCGAAATGTCGCTCCTGAAGCGGCTGGGCTCTACAATCTTTATCTTTACAATATCGACGACCTTGGTGAAATCGTCGAGCAGAACAAGAAAGCGCGCGAAGCCGAAATTCCGCGTGCCGAAGCCATTATTTCCGAGCACATCGCAAAATTCGAAGCCTGGCGCGCCGCGCTCGAAGCAGGCTCCATTGTTGACGATCTTCGCGGCCAATTTCATAAGCAGCGCGAATTGCTGATTCGCGAAAAACTGGCGGAGATGGAAGACGTTTCGCCGGACGAACGGGCGCGCATCGCGCATATTACCGAGGAATTGATCGAGCGCGTGCTCGAGCAGCCGTCCCAGAAGGTTCGCCATGGCCGTGGCATGCGGGGGCGCCTGGCCGGCCTGGAAGCTCTGCGCCACCTTTTCGGGCTGGATGAGGACAAGGAGTGAA
Source organism: Acidobacteriota bacterium (assembly GCA_003153585.1). Classification (GTDB taxonomy): domain Bacteria; phylum Acidobacteriota; class Terriglobia; order Acidiferrales; family UBA7541; genus Palsa-295. The sequence continues at coordinate 7,242 of PLZZ01000081.1, forward strand.
GCTGTTGCGCATCGCGACGCGCGGTAGCGCACTGGCGCTGTGGCAGGCCAATCACATTCGCGAACGTCTCGCGCAGTTGCACGGCATCGAATCCGAGCTGATCCGCATTCGCACCTCAGGTGACAAATTTCAGGGTGCTTCGGTGGCGCAGGTGAGCGAGCAGGCTGGGACGAAGGGCATTTTCATCAAGGAACTGGAAGAAGCGCTGCTTGCAGGAACTGCGGACCTGGCCGTTCATAGCATGAAAGATGTCCCCACGGAGAATCCTGCGGGACTTGTATTCCCCGCGATAACAAAACGAGAGGACGTGCGCGACTGCCTGATTTCTCGCGACGGCGCGAAGTTGAAAGATCTCGCCTGTGGCGCTCGCGTGGGCACCAGCAGCCTTCGCCGGCAAGCTCAGCTTCGGCATCACAGGCCCGATCTCGAATTGCTCGATTTGCGCGGCAATGTGGACACTCGGCTTAAGAAAGTTGCAGCGGGCGAATTTGACGCAATCGTTCTCGCGACCGCTGGTATGAACCGCCTGGGCGCGAGCGACAAGATTACGCAGATTCTTCCGCCGGAAGTCATGCTGCCCGCCGTAGGGCAAGGTGCCCTTGGAATTGAAACGCGCGCCGACGATCACGAAACATTGCGGCTTGTCGCTGCGCTTGACGATCCCGAAAGCCACGAGGCTGTGACGGCAGAACGGGCATTACTGCGCGAACTGGAAGGAGGCTGCCAGATTCCGCTTGGTGCCTGGGCGCGCCGAGAGAATGGCGAGTTGCGATTGGAGGCCTGCGTTTTCTCCGCCGACGGAAAAGAATTTGTGCGCAAGGACTTGCGCGGACGCCCGGAAGAAGCCGAAGAGCTCGGCGTTAGGCTCGGCCAAATCCTGATTGAGGCCGGCGCGGACAGGATTCTGCGGCTAGCGGGGCGTTCCGTTGGACGCAGTTAACAAACCGCTGGCGGGGAAGCGCGTGGTAGTCACCCGCGCGACCGATCAGGCACACGAGCTGGCGCATTCACTCGAAGCGCTGGGCGCCGAAGTTCTCCTGTTGCCCACGGTGAGTTTTGCCGCGGTAGAAGATTCGCAAGCGCTCGACGCGGCGCTGCGGCGTCTAGCCGAATTCGACTGGATTCTTTTTACCAGCCGGAATGCGGTACGATTCTTCTGCCGGCGGATTGCTGAATTAGGTTTGGAGGTGGCTGCGCTGCAAGCGCCGCGGCCTCTGGTAGCAGCGGTTGGGCCTGCGACTGCCACGGCAGCAGCCGCTGAAGGATTTCGAGTGGATACGATTCCGAAAAATCACAGCGGCGACGCGCTGGCTAAGGAATTATGGGGCGCGATTGGCGATCGCAAGATTCTTTTGCCGCGAAGTGACCGCGCCGACGATCGTTTGCCGAATGCTCTGCGAGAAGCTGGAGCCGAAGTGACTGAAATTGTGGCGTATCGCACCTCCGCGCCTGTGTCTCTTGATCCGGCGATTCTAAACAGTATCCGTGACGCGGAAGTTGATGCNNCTTTCGAGCCGGGTGCAATTCGCGGCGATCGGTCCGACGACGGCACGCGCTCTGCGCGAGGACGGTGCGCGGGTGGATATCGAAGCCAACGAATCTTCTGCAGCAGGTCTGGCGGACTCGATTGCAAAGTTTTATCAGCGTCGGAGTTCTGCAGCGAGGCGCGCATGACGTTTCCCGTACATCGGCCGCGACGCCTGCGGCGCACCGAAGCCCTTCGTGGATTGGTTCGCGAGACGCGTCTCACCACGAACGGGCTTGTTTATCCGATGTTCGCTTGCCCGGGCAAGAACATCCGCAAGGAAGTCAGCTCCATGCCCGGCATCTATCAGCAATCAGTGGATCAAATCGTCGAAGAATGCCGCGAAGTCGCGGCCCTGGGAATCCCCGCCGTAATTCTTTTTGGCTTGCCCGAACACAAGGACGAGCTTGCTTCGGAGGCCTACGACGCCAACGGAGCGGTGCAGCGTTCGATTGAAGCGATACGAAAGGCAAAGTTGGACCTGATCGTCCTGACGGATGTGTGCCTGTGCGAATACACGAGCCACGGGCACTGCGGTGTGATCAAAGGCGAAGAAGTGTTGAACGATCCAAGCCTGGTATTGCTGGCCGACGCCGCGCTTTCGCACGCGCGCGCGGGCGCCGATATCGTCGCGCCCTCGGACATGATGGACGGCCGTGTTGGGGCGATCCGCCAAAAGCTGGACGAGAACGGATTCGAGAACGTAGCCATACTCTCTTACGCGGCAAAGTATTCTTCAGGATTTTATGGTCCATTTCGAGAGGCAGCGCAGTCCGTTCCACAATTCGGAGACCGGCGAAGTTATCAGATGGATCCTGCAAACGCGCGAGAGGCACTGCGGGAAGTCGCGCTGGATCTGGAAGAAGGCGCGGACATGATTATGGTGAAGCCCGCGATGCCGTATCTAGACGTCATCCAACGAGTGCGCGAGAAGTTCGACGTTCCGGTGGCGGCCTACAACGTGAGCGGCGAATATGCCATGGTGAAAGCGGCGGCCCAAAACGGTTGGATCGACGAAGACCGCATCG
>PLZZ01000179.1 GCA_003153585.1 Acidobacteriota bacterium
AACTTTCCGCCCTTGCCTCCGACGTACAGTTCCTGGCTTCCGTCATGGAGCCGCGAGCGCAATAATTGCGAAAGCGGGCCGGTGAGCCAGTTTGGCGAGAAATAACTCGGCAGTGGTTGTATGTCAGCGAGCAACTCCGGCAAGAATCGATCGATGATGGCGTTGCGCAGATACGGCGCCGGTTTTTCATCGGTCGAGGCGTTGACCAGATCGATGAAATCGGCCATCGAATAATCTTTCTTGTCGATGGTCAGCTTCATCGAGCCATATTTATTTTTGAAAAAATCGGGCGACCATTTAGTCATGGCGGGCCATTTATCGAGGGCTCCGCTGATGACTACAGGCTTGTGCGGAAACAAATAGTCGCGAGCGAATTCCTCGTAAGGAAGGCCGTTCCGGCGGTCAATTTCCACCACATTTTGCTTGATTGCGTCTGCCATGGTTTATTCTCCTAAATCGTTTTCAAGTGAATCACAAAGTCCGGCAAAAACAGAATAGCTTCTGGTTCACTTATTCAGCTGCGCGCTGTGCGTGGAATACAACCGATCGATTGAATCGTTTAACTCACGCACTTTCCCTGGTTCGGTCTGAAACCAATTTCGGGTGACTTCCGAGGCGCCTATTAATTGCACCGGGTCTATTTTCGAATGATCGATAGGCTCACCTCTTCGTCGCAAGGGATCGACGGAATCTCTCACCCTCCAAAGGGATAAGGTCCCAATATATAAGCTGTCCAGGCGCGCCTTCAGACCGGCTCTTTGTTCCGGGTAATCAGATCCGGCGCGGATTACTCGATCTTCCGTTGAGCCGAGGCCGGCCGAAGGGGGGGAGTCGCGGTAACGGTCCAATTCCTGCAGAATTTGTTCGGGCGCGTAGTTTACGGGAAGATCGAAGGTTTGGGTGTTTGGCAAGTCCCCGTTCGTGCTAAAAACCGCAATTTCGTCGAAAACAGAGACCTTGCCTCCGACTCGCTTGTACTGTGCCCACTTTGCCGGCGAATTGGCACAGCGAAGGCAAATGATTACGCACGCGGGGGTGCTTTCGGGACGCGCGTATTCAGCCGTAAGGTTCTTCACTTCCGAATATCGAACCTTGCGGTCTCCGTGTCCGGCGCCAAGTAATGCAAACATGGGATAGTCAAAATCGTCGAAAGAAGAATCTACTCCCACGCTGTCGCAGCCGATCGTTTTCACGAAGTTTGCAGCGGCTGAGTATGAGTCGAGCTGCCAGCGATGTGAGTCGGCGAAATAAGTTTCGGTTCGAGATTGGTGAAAGACGCTTGGTGACTTCAGCGACACCAACGGCCTTAGCGAATTCAATAGCACAAAAGGCAAAGCGGCCAATAAGAGAAGGCACGCCACGCTCGTGAGCGCGATGCGAGGCCAACTTCGTTCCAGTACGACGCCCACGAGGGCCACACCCAACAGAAAAAGAGGGAGGTGATAACGAGCGTTCCAAGCTTGCCATCGCACCAGAGCGCAAAAAAGCACGAAGGAGCCGATTATGCCCAACGCGAATAGGCGGAGAGCACGGTCACCGATGCGTTTGCTGAAAAGCAAGAGAATTGAAAGACAGATCAGTGCCAACTGAAGGGGGTTGCCGGCTCGTTCTTCGTGGCTGGATACACCGTTCATATGGAAACCGCCCCTGTAGGTGTCCGCTTGATCGTTCGGATCGATGTGGAGCGCTCGAAGAGAAGCAAGAACCAACTTGCTGGCTTCATGGTTCACTGCGCCGACGGGCGTGACAACATGCAGCGAGAGGTTTTTCACGACATTTGCAAATGTAATTGATGCGGAGTAGCGGCTATTGGAATACTGGCGCAACGTGTCGTCGCCAAGCGGCGAGCCAAACCCGAGAGGAGAGCCGCTCAACTTATAATTTCGAACGAACAGAGGGCCATTCAACACGAGGATCGCCAGCACTAACACGGGAACGCGCAGCAACAAAAGTCTGCGCGAAGCGGCTGAACCGATCCACCAGCAAGCCAAGAGCACGCAGGGCAGAAAAATGTAGGTGGTTCCCTTGGTCATGATAGCGAGACCGAGGGCCGAGCCGATTGCGAGAGCCACAGGCCAGGTTTGACGCTCATTCCAGCGCAGGAGGTAGTAAACCGCCGTGACGATCCAGAATGCGGCTACATAGGTGTTCATCGCGCCGGAAGCTTCGAGAAGTGCTGCCGGGATCGTGGCACACGCAATCGCAGCAAAAATCTGGCCGCGGATTCCGGCGCCCAGGCGTTGGGCAATCAGCGAGACGCCAATAATGCTGCCGATCATGCTGAACCATTCGATCAGATTGACGAGACGGTCGCCGCCGTAGAGCACGTCCAAGTGCATCATGGCGTACTCAGCCCAAGGAGAGAGGAACAGCTGTACGGAGTAAAATGCAGGATAGAGGCTGACGTCGTGATTGGTCATCCACTGCGCTATGCGAGACATGTGGTACGCCATGGCGTCCCAGGTGTTTGGAGCGCTGGCGATGGCTGTGATTCCGACTAAAGCAACCAGAAGCCCGACGAGAGACAGGAGAAACCAATCCAACTTGTCCAGAGAAGCCGTGTCCCGCGCAGGAGTGTCGACCGCTTTGGCCGACCGGCCGGCTTGGATCGTTGCGGCATAGGCGAAAGATACGATAGCCAACAACAACCACGCCACGGCGAGCGCGGGACGAGTAATAAGCCTGGGGACACTCAATATTTCAGTGCTAACCGCAACAAACACGCCCCAGCAAGTCGCAGCTCCTAAAGCGGCGCTTCTCCAGCCTTCTCCTCGCAGACGAAAGATACGAAATAATCCCGCGTAGGCGATGAAGGGAAGGAATGCAAGGATTTTCAGAGCAACACTCATCGCAGAGGCTGCCTCACACTCTTGTCCGCAATCGAACCCGGAGCGCCTTTGACATCTGGCGTCGCAGGAGTGCGCGAAGAAGACAGCTTGGTGTGCGGCGTAAATGGCGGAACGGGCTCGCCGAGATTTTCGGGAAAAGTAAACTCCGAAATCCTGCGATCGGGGGTCTTCACGATTTGTTCAAACAGATTACGCATCTGGCCAAGCATGCAATTCACGGACGCTGCGTCGTATAGATCGTAATTGTACTCACAGGAAAGGCGCCAGCCGTCAGCCCGCTGAACCATGAAGAAATTGATATCGTAAATCGCTCCGGGAGACTTTGAGGGTACGGGAGTCATGGTCAAGCCGGCGAACTCGCCCGGCTTTACGAAGTCTCTTTGATAAATAAAATTAATTCCGTAAAGCACCGGACGGCTCGGATCGCGTTTGGGTCTGAGGAGCTCAACAAGTTGTTGGAAGTGCAGATCCTGGTGTTCCAACCCTTCCTCGACGGTCTTTTTGACGCGGTCAAGCAATTCGGAAAACTTTGGATCGCCGGAAAGATCAGTTCGCAGGACGACGGTGGAGATGAACAGCCCGATAAGCGGCTCAAGCTCGACGCGGTCCCGGCCGGCGAGGAGCGTTCCAACGTAGATGTCATTCTGGAGCGTGTAATGATGAACTAGCATTTTCAAGACTGCTAGTGCTGTGGTGTAGAAGGTGCATCCATGCTTGCTCGAGAGTTCCGCGAGTGCATCCGTCAACGGAACGGGAAGCACGGTGGAAAGGATGTAACCATTGTGTGTCTTCAGCGCAGGCCGCGGATGGTCCAGAGGGATTTCCAGGGGCGGCAAAGCGGCCAGTTTATTCTTCCAATAGGCACGATGTTTATCGAGAGCCGGCTTCTGCATGCGATCGTTCTGCCAAATTGTGTAGTCTGCGAATTGAAAAGGCAGTTCGGGCACCGTTGGAGGGCGGTTCTCTGCGAAGGCGGCGTAGTGAGCGCCGAGTTCATCGCTAAAAATTCCAATAGACCAGCCATCGGAAACAATGTGATGCATGGTGGTCAGCAACATGTGCTCTTGCTCACCAAGCTTCAAAAGGCGAGCGCGAATGAGCGGGCCATTTTTCAGATCAAATCTACGCTCGCCTTCTTGGATCGACACGCGTTCCTCTTGCGCATCTCGTTCCGTTTGCGATAGGCGGCTTAGATCATCCAGCGGCAAAGGAATCGCAGCAGTGGCATGAACGATCTGCCGGGGCTGTCCGTCGATCAGCGAAAATGTTGTACGAAGAATTTCGTGGCGGCCAACGATTTCGTTGAGGGCCCTCTGCAGCGTTGGAATATCAAGGCGGCCGCGAATACGAAAGCGAACCGCAATGTTCCAAGCAGGATTGCCGCGTTCGAGCTGATCCAGAAGCCAGAACGTCTGCTGGGCAATGGTCGTTGGGAAACAGTACTGCTCTTCGCCGAGAGTGCCAACGGATTCAAGCACTGGTACGGAAACGCGATACGGATTGTTTTTTGTTTNNAACCGTAGACGGGTTGTTTCTTGTTTCCATAGCTATATCGAACGAGTGGTCGCAGGGTGCATGCGGTATTGATCGCGCGGAGCACGCTTGATTTCTGACTCGCTGGGCGCCGATCCACCGTCAGCCTCGACTGCAGCAGTAATTGCGGCGACGGTTTGCAAACGCAGCACATGTTGCGGAGACAGCGCGATGCCGGCCCGCCCGGCTCGCGCAATAATTTGAAATAAATGAATGGAATCAGCGCCTAAGTCGAACAAACTGTCGAGAACGCTCACGCGGTCCAGATGCAGCACCTCGGCACAAATAGCCGCTAATTTCTCTTCCTGAGGATTGCGAGGGGCAACAAACGCCGCTCGCGAGCCGAGGTTTGCCGAATCCGGGGCGGGAAGCGCTTTACGGTCGATTTTTGCATTCGGCGTGCGCGGCAGTTCTGGCAGGAAGACGAACGCCGACGGGATCATGTAATCCGGCAGTGAACGCCCGACAAAACTGCGCATGTCTGCAGGGAGTGGTTTGCGAGATTCGTCCGCAACGACATAAGCGACAAGCTGCTTCACTCCGCGTTCGTCTTCGCGCGCCAGGACGACCGATTCGCGAATCCCCGGAACTTTCGCGAGCGCGCATTCGATTTCTCCGAGCTCGATGCGGAAGCCACGGACTTTGACTTGATTATCGAGGCGGCCGAGAAATTCAAGGTGGCCGTCAGTCCGGTAGCGTACGAGATCGCCGGTTTTGTAGAGCCTCCGATTCGGCGTTGCGCTGAATGGATCGGGCACAAAGCGCTCGGCAGTTAGTTCTGGGCGCTTGTAATAGCCACGCGCTACGCCATCGCCACCGATGTGAAGTTCGCCTGGAACGCCGATGGGAAGCGGTTGGTTCTGTTTATCTAAAACATAAAATTGAGTGTTCTGGATTGGCGGACCGATAGTGACGGGACCAGCACCAGCTTCGACTCGGGATGTGGCGGACCAAATCGTGGTCTCGGTAGGGCCATACATGTTCCAAACCTCTCCGCACGAAACGAGCTGGTTCGCGAGTTCGCGCGGGAGAGCTTCGCCTCCGCAAAGAATCTTCAGAGTTGGCGTCCCGTTCCATCCTGCTTCGAGCATGAGCCGCCATGTTGCAGGAGTGGCCTGCATCACGGTAGCCCCGGAACTCGAGGCCAGCTTGAGCAGCAAACTCCCATCGACGGTGGTCTCTTTACCTGCGAGGACTACTTGCGCGCCGATAACGAGCGGCAGGAAAAGTTCGAGGCCGGCGATATCGAAGGACAGCGTGGTGACGGCTAGCAGGCGATCGCGCGCGGCAAGGCCGGGCTTCTTAGCCATCGAGCTCAGGAGATTAACTACATTTTGATGCGTGACCTCGACACCCTTAGGTTTACCGGTCGAGCCTGAAGTGTAGATGGTGTAAGCCAATGCGTCGGGACTGAGAGCGACATCTGGATTTGAGCTCTGTTCGCGCGCGATAAGAGACCAATCGCGATCGAGGCAGACTACGCGCGCCTCGGGCAGGCCGGACATTTGCTTGGCTTGAGTCAACAATAGAGGCACTAAAGCTTCGCCGAGAATAAACGAAAGGCGTTCCGCCGGGTAAGACGGATCGAGGGGCAGATAGGCAGCGCCTGCTTTCCAAATCCCCAGTAAGCCGACCATCATTTCAAGCGAGCGATCGACGGAAATTCCAATGAGCGCACCGGGCTTGACGCCGAGCTTTATCAAGTAGCGCGCGAGCTGATTCGCGCGACGATCGAGTTCCGAATATGTAAGAGTCTGACCTTCGCATGCTACAGCTACAGCCTCGGGTGAACGCAGCGACTGTTCCTCGATGAGCTGGTGAACGCATTTCGACCGCGGATATTCTGCTGCGGTGGCGTTCCATCCGACTAGTATCTGGGATCGCTCGCTATCGGTCAGGATTGGAAGCAGATCTACAACTTGATTTGAGTCTGCCCCGATGCCTTGCAAGAGAGTTTCGAAGTGGCGCATCCAGCGGCCGATGGTTTCTCGATCGAAGAGTTCTGAGTTGTAGTCGCAATCCATCGAAAGACCGTGCTCGGATTCGACGATGTTCAAGAAAAGATCAAAATTCACGGCGGCTTTTGGATTCGAGTCCACTTNNCTCCACGATATTCAGGAAGAGGTCGAAGTTCACGGCGGCTTTTGGGTTTGAATCTACTTCAACTTTCAAGCCCGGAAAGTCCAGACCCGATCCTACTTTTTCGAGATTAAACTGAACTTCGACGAGCGGCAGGCGGCTGGGATCGCGACGCATCTTCAGTTTGCGCACTAGCGTGCCGTAGGTATAAGTCTGGTTTTCGTAAGCGTCGAGCAAAGTGCGCTTCAATTGTTGAAGTAGCGCCGAGGCTTTTTGGTTCTCCGGCATACGCGCTCGAACAGGCAGGAAGTTGACGCAGTGGCCGACAAGATTGCCGTCATCGAGAAGCGATTGTCCCGCAGTGGGGATACCGATCACGATATCGTCCTGCGCAGTCAGGCGATGCAATAGCGTAGCGAAGCCGGTGAGGAGCGTGACGAACAGCGTGCAGCCTTGTTGTGCTCCGGCCTTCTTGATCTGCTTGTATGTCGCGGCGTCGATGAACGCGCGAACCGTTGAACCTTCAAACGACTTTACTGCCGGACGCGGCCTGTCAGTCGGAAGATTGAGAACCGGGGGAAGCTGCTCGAATTGCTTGAGCCAATAGGTTTCGACCAAAGCTAATTCAGCAGACACTGGAGCGCTTGATTGCGCGCGGGCATATTCGCTGAACTGCATCGCAGCGGGGAGCGCGGGGTTGGCGCCTTTAAGACGGGCGGAATACAGTTTGCTCAAATCATCGAGCAGGACGTTTGTGGACCAACCGTCACAGACAATGTGATGGCTGGTGACGATCAGAGCGTGAAGCTGCGATTCCAAACGGTACAAATGCATGCGAATCAGCGGGCCGCGGGATAAATCAAACGGCGTGTTGGCTTCTTCCGCTATCGCAGTTTCTAAGCGCGCGTCGCGCTCGGACGAAGTGGCGGAGGAAAGATCCGTGACTGGGATGTCCAGCCGAAGCTCTGGCACGAAATGAAGTGACGAGCCGTCCGCAGCGACCGTCGCGCGCAGTGCGTCATGCCGGTTCAGCAATTCTTGAAGCGAGGCGCGAAGAGCCGGCTCATCAAGAGAACCGCGCATGCGGAGCATGAACGACTCGTTGTAGGCGCAGGAAGCTTGTTTACTAAGCTGATCAGAAAGCCAGACTTCCCTCTGCGATTCGGTGAGAGGCGCTTCGTGGGCCGCAGCTGGGGAAACCGAACTTGTGGCGAGCTGACCAGTACCGACAAGCTCTTGCGCATCCGGCCGTGGAGTTGTCGCCGACGGCGGGGAAAAGAAACCGCCTTCCTGCATTTCGACAGCGCTTTCCTTAAACGCGCGAATCACTTTCTCGATGTCTTCGTCGGTGTGCGTGGTAGTCAGGAAAACCGGGAACCCTTCGAGCAGATGAATTCCCTTCAAGCGCAAATAATAGTAGAAGAGGCTGGCAAAGCGTTCTTCGCCGGGGAAGCTGAAGTAGCAAACGCTCTTAAAATTTGCCAGACGCGTAGGAATGCCTTTTTGTTCGAAAAACTCGTTGATAGTCTGAACCATGTACTGCATCCGGTTGCTGACCCGCTCTTGCAGCTCTGGCCCTTCGGCTTTGAGATGTTGCAGCACGGCTTTTACTGCTGCGAGTGCCAGCGGATGACGCACGAAAGTGCCGGCAAAGAATGTGACGCCGACTTCGGGGAAGGAATCATCGCCGAAATGCCACGTCCCGCCGTCGAGCGCGTCCATAAACTGCGCTTTGCCGGCAAGGATACCGATGGGCATTCCTCCTGCAACGACCTTTCCGTAGGTGGCCAGGTCGGCCCGAATTCCGAAGAGCGCCTGACATCCGCCTGGATGCGTGCGGAAACCGGTGACGACTTCATCGAAGATCAAGGCCGTGCCAGACTGTTCAGTAATCTTGCGAATTTCCTTCAAGTATTCCGGGAGAACCATCTCGGGATGGCGGCTCTGAACCGGCTCGACCAGAACTGCTGCGAGATCTTTGGCGTTTTGGCGAATCAATTCGAGAGCTTCGGGAGTGCCGTAGTCGAGGACAAGAATGTTGTCGACTTTTTCTTGGGGTATGCCCGGCGCGACCGGCGAGGAATGCGGCACGCCGCCGCGCTTGAATCCTTTCACCAGCACTTCGTCAAACATGCCGTGATAGGCGTTCGCGAANNAAAGTCATGCGCTCGTTGCCGGTCATCTCGCAAAACATTTTGGCTACTTCGCCGGCGAGCGGCGTCTGCGGGCCGATTTCGAAGCCTTTTTTGAGCTGGTCTTCAATCGCAGCAGTAACGAAAGCCGGTCGATGCCCCAGGAAAATTGGACCGAAACCGTTCAGCACGTCCACGTATTCGTTGCCGTCCAAGTCCCAAAGATGAGGACCTTCCGACCGATCCGTGACGATGGGATAGACGATTTCTTTCCACTGCGAGCGGAAGCCCGCGACTACTCTGGGATCAGCAAGCGGCTGGCGATGTTCTTCGGTGAAACTCTTGGACTTGGCGGTGCGCTTCGAGTATCGCTCGACAAGTGACTGGAGACTTTCTTTCTGCCGCTGCGTGAGCTCGCCCGAAACTCCTTTCTGCGGGGGCTTGTATGGACCGAAAGGCTTAAATTCTTCCTTCGGACTCTCTACCGGAACGGGAGGCATCGTTCTCGACGCTGGTGCTGCGGTCTGCGATGACGATGCCGCGGCAGAAGTTTTAATTGACGCCGCAACCGTAGGCGCCGGAACTTGAGAAGATCCGCGCAAAGCTTCGAGCTGTTTGGCAAACAACTGGTTCATGGCTTCGAGCTGCTCGCGTACCAAGCGTTCTGCCGGAGAACCGGTCGGGAACACGGACTCAACAATCGCACTTCCCGAAATCGATCCTGCTCCTGTGGCCGTAGAAGATGGAGGCGCCATCGTTGCGACCGAAGCAGACGGAACGGCAGCCGGAACAGGCTCAGCAAATGCATCGGCTGGAAGCTTTTCATCCACATATGCCGTCAACGCGTCCAATGTGGATTGATCGCCGAGTAACTGCCGGAATGTAATCTTCAAGTTAAATTTGTTTTGCAGAGCTTGCGTAACCTGGGTGAGGAAAAGCGAATCAAAACCCATCTCGAGGAACGTAGTTGAACCATCGGCTTGCGAAATCTGCACGCCGGAGAGCTCTTCGAAGAGTTCGGCAAGAATTGTGCGAATTCTGTTAGTGCGGCTTGGAACATTTGCGGCAGCCGCCTGGGGTTGTGTGTTGGCGTTCACTGATTCTTTTTCCTCCGTCGCAGGAATTCCGACGAAACTTGGTTGATCTATTTGCGTTGCAGTGTGTTCCTGCGGGTGAGACGCATTAGCCGCGGGCGCATCCAGCCAGAAGAGTTTTCGTTCGAATGGATAGGTGGGCAAGGAGATGCGTTGGCGGTGTTCGCCAGCGTGAACGGCCTGCCAATCCGGGCGTGCTCCAGCCAGCCATAGTGAGCCGAGCGCGTTCATCAAATTCGCAGCGTCGCCTTCACCGGAATAGCCGTCGGAAAGTGAAGAGACGATCACTTGTTCGCTGCTTTGCTTAGGAGAGGTTCCTGCGTGCTGGCGTGCAAGCGTGGCGAGCACATTCCCGGGGCCAACTTCCAGCAGAACCGCGTTAGGATTCTTGCGTAGCTCCGTCACACCGGCAGAAAACTGCACCGCTTGGCGGAAATGTCGAGCCCAGTACGACGGGTCAGTAGCTTCCTGGGGTGTGATCCACTTGCCAGTGACGCCGGAAACGTAGGGAATCTTCGGCGCATGTAGACGCACTTGCGCAACACGCGCGGTAAACGGCTCGATAAGCGGATCCATCATGGCCGAATGGAAGGCATGCGAAGTGACGAGCCGCCGGCAGGCAATTCCCTCGCGGCCCAATTCTTGCTCGAATTTCTCCAACGCGTCGAATGGCCCGGCGACGACGCATAGGCTCGGTGCGTTCACCGCGGCAAGAGCGAGAGCGCCATTTAATCGCGCGCGCACTTCCGATTCAGGCATACGCACAGAAAGCATTCCGCCGGCAGGCACTTCCTGCATCATTCGCCCACGCGCGGCTACCAGGGTCAGCGCATCTTCCAAAGTGAAAATACCGGCGAGACAAGCCGCGACAAATTCACCGATGCTGTGCCCTAGCATGGCTTGCGGCCGAATTCCCCAGCTCATCCAGAGATGGGCCAGCGCGTACTCGATGGTGAAAATGGCAGGCTGCGCGACGATGGTTTCGGTCACGCGGCGCTTGGCTTCCTCAGTGGCGCCGTCCGATGGATAAAGAAGTGTGCGAAGGTCAGCGCCGAGATGCGGCAGAAGAATCTTTGAGCAGCGATCGACGGCTTCGCGGAAAACCGGCTCCGTATCATAAATTTCGCGCGCCATGTTTGGGTGCTGCGAGCCTTGACCGGGAAACAGAAAATAAACCTCGGGCTTTTCGCTGGGGCGAAGCCGCGTTTGCATGCGCTTGCGGTCCTTCTGCGTTAACGCAGCGATCGCCTCGGTAACATCGCGTGCCACTACAGTGCGTCGGCAAGGAAAGGCGCGGCGGCCGGCCTGGAGCGTCCACGCGGCGTCTGCGAAGTTCACGTCCGAGTGAGCCTTAAAATATTCAGCAAGATTTTCGGTGGCACGATCGAGTGAGGCTTCTGAACGCGCAGAGAGAGTGAGAAGCTGCACAGGACGTGCGGAAGCAGGAGAAGTTCGCTCCGGCGCTTGTTCGATAACGACATGGGCGTTGGTTCCTCCGACGCCGAATGCACTGACGCCGGCCCGGCGAGGAGTTGCCTGCGCCTTCCATTCCTTGAGCTTTGGATTGACGTAGAAAGGACTGTGTTCCAGATCGAATTGTGGATTCGGCCCATTGAAGTGAAGGGTTGGCGGAAAGATTCCATGGCGCACGATGTGGGCCGCGTGGATCAAACCGGTTACGCCGGCAGCGATGTCCAGGTGGCCGACATTCGTCTTCGCGGTGCCGACGGCGCAGAACTCTTGGTTTTTCGTGTGCGCATGAAACGCCTGAGTGAGCGCAGCCAATTCGATGGGATCGCCAAGCGGCGTCCCAGTTCCATGCGCCTCAATGTAACCGATGGTCTCAGGATTCACTCCGGCGGCTTCGTGGGCCAGCGCAATGACGCGCGCCTGTCCTTCCACACTGGGCGCCGTGTAACCAACTTTCGCCGAACCGTCGTTGTTCGCAGCAAAGCCTCGAATGACGGCATAGATTTGGTCGCCGTCGCGGATTGCATCTTCCAGCCGCTTTAGCAGCACCACCGCAACGCCGCTGCCGAAAACGGTTCCTTGCGCGTCCGCGCTGAATGTGCGGCAGTGGCCGTCCGGCGAGACCATACCGCCGTCCTGATAATACGATCCGCGCTTTTGGGGGAACGTGATCGAACTGCCGCCGGCGAGCGCCATATCGCTTTGGTAAGTGAGCAGTGACTGGCAAGCTTGTGTGACGGCTATCAGCGAAGTGGAGCATCCCGACACCATCGTGAAGCTGGGCCCGCGGAGATTCAGTTTGTAGGAAACGCGCGTGCAGAGAAAATCGGGATTGTTCCCCATCATCTCCGGATAGCTTCCCACTTGGTAGCCGCCGGAATATTTAGCAATGAAGCCTGGATTGGTGCAGAGGCGAGTGAGGAAATATGTGCTTTGGCTGCTGCCTGCGAACACGCCGATGGGACCCGGGTATATGGAAGGGTCGTAACCGGCATCTTCGAAAGCTTGCCAGCAGGATTCGAGGAAAAGACGCTGTTGCGGATCCATCAATTCCGCGTCGCGCGGAAGGATGCCGAAAAATTCCGCGTCGAAGAGACCGACATCTTCGAGAATCGACCGGGCGCGAACGTAACTCGGATCCTTCGACAATTCGGCTGCATTTGGAACTTCGAGTTCATCCACTCGAAAATGAGAAATCGCTTCGACGCCGTTGAGCTGGTTTCGCCAGAACTCGGCAACGCTTTGCGCTCCGGGAAAGCGGCCGGCCATGCCGATGATTGCGACGCCCTCCAAGAAAGGGCTTTGATTATCGCGAGAACTCACGAGGCACCGCCGTCGTGACGTTCGCGCTTTCGAGCAAAAGCTTCGCGTTGCTTCTGCGCCTGCTGCTGCACGCCGGAGAAGGAAGGTTCGGCCGAGGCGCCCTCACGCAGGTGCTTGCCCAGGGTTCGAACCGTGGTGTATTCGAATAAATCAGTCACCGGTATTTCGATGTTTAGTAGCTTCTGCAGATTTGAGTGAACCGCAACCAGCAGTAATGAATCGCCGCCGATGTCGAAGAAATTGTCGTCAAGCCCGACGCGCTCCAC
>PLZZ01000168.1 GCA_003153585.1 Acidobacteriota bacterium
ACTCTGGTGGTTTGGCCCGGCCATAAGCTCGCCAAGCGGCGGGAGGTGGATATTTCCGCGCTCGGTGGCGAAACCTTTGTCGCGCACATTGTTAAATCGCCCCATCGCCAACAAGTGATACAGATGTTCGCGCGGCACCGCGTGGCCCTGCGAATGGAGCTGGAACTCCCGACCATCGAGAGCATCAAACGATTCGTGGAGATGAAAAGAGGGGTGGCCATCGTGCCGCGCATGTGTGTGGAAGGTGAGTTGGCGCGCGGCGATCTGCACGAGTTGCGTATAAGGCAAATGCGGATTCAGCGGCACTTATATTTGGTGTACCGCCAGGATCGTCCGCTGAGCGCCGCCGCGCGAGCGCTAGTGGAAATCATACTATCGCGAAAGAAAGCGCGGGCTGCACGTTCGCGCCGAGCGCATCACGCTACCGTATCGCGCCGGCAGTGAGGGGTGCCGCGCTTGCATCCCGAAACGAGAATTTCTTGTTCACCGACGAAAACGGTTTGCCGTCCACTTCCACGTACGGGTAAACAAAGAAGTTCAGCGGTGGTCCCGCCTGTGGCGGCGCCAGGATCAAGTCGCGGCCGACACTGAACTGAACGCGGTTTGCATCGTGCGTACCGAAGAAATATTCTCGCTTCGACGGATCTTTCCACGCTTCCGAAGCGTCAATGGGGACCCAGCCGTAATCCTTCAGATAGAATTCCGCCCAGCAGTGGTAGCCGCCGATCTCGCCGCTTGTCGCGCTTGGCGGCAAGGGGAATCCAATTTCAAATTTTGCGGGAATACCGGCCGAGCGAGCCAGCCCGATAAAAAGAGAATGAAAATCGGTGCAGTTCCCCCGCTTGGCATCGCACGCCCAATAAATGTCCCCGTTGCCCCAGCCTGTCCCGCTCTTGTCATACTTCATGTTTGCCAAAACGTAGTCGTAAATCGCCCGAGCTTTGGCGAGATCGGTGGTCTTTCCGGCCGTCACTTCGGCTGAAAGTTCGCGGATACGCTGATCGAGCGGGACGAGGTGGTCGGGCTGCAGCCAGCGTGCCAGATCCGGCGGCGCGCTCGGGGCGGAGCTGGAAACCTCCGCAAAGGCCTTGTGTACATGCTCGGTGCGCTCAACGGTAAACTCCATCGTTGCAAGAATGCTCGCCGCGGCGGGGTTCTTCACGTCAATGTGCACCATTTGATTGCCGTATTCCGGCGCAGTCAAAATTTGCGAAGGGTAAGGCGAACTCACTTTGGCCTTCAGGATTTTCTGGTACTGGTCGCTCTGGGGATACGGCAACCAGATTTGCACATCTTTCGATCCGGTAGGAATGTCGTGAACTTCGGCAGTGTACGTGAATTCAAAGGTTCGTTCCTGCAGCGACGAAGTCGCCGGGGCTGAACTGACCAGCAAGAAACAGGCCGACGCAAAAAGAACGATTCGCACGAAAGAAGCGTGCCAAGTGTTCATAGGAGCGGCATTTTACTCCTTTCGGCCGCCCCGTGACAAAGCAGGAATTTCAGTGCCAGGAGACCCGTAGATGCTTCCACGGGAGAAATTCGCTCCGGCCGGGTCTCATTGACCGCTGGCCCAAACCGACGCTAGCGTTTAACCGCGAGTTCGTCGAGCGCGGCAGCCACGCGTGAAAGTCCTTCACGGACATCTTCGGTTTCACCGCCAACGCCTATGCGGAAGTGCTCGGGGGCATCGAAGAAGCGACCTGGAACGACGCTGGTCTCGTATTTTTCATGCAAGAGCTGGCAAAAGGCGTCGGCGTGGCCACTCGCAAGATGCGGAAAGGAAATTGTCCCGGCCTCCGGCCAGATGGTGAGGAGGTCTGGCCGGGAGTCCAGTAGTTTTTTCACAAGCGCGCGATTCATACCCAGTAGTTTTTTCGCGCGCGCAGCGATCTGCGGAAGATGATCCAGGGCCATTACGCTGAGCATTTCCGCGGGATGCGCTCCGGTAACTCCGAATAGATCATTTAAATGCCACATTCGCTGCGCCAGAGGCTTAGCCGCGAAAATCCAGCCGCAGCGCAATCCGGAAAGCCCGTACGCTTTAGTCAAGCTGCTGGTAACTACAAAATTTTGTCCCAAGAGAAACGACGTCTTCCAGGGCGAATCGAAACAAGCTTCCAGGTATACCTCGTCTATCAATACGTGCGCGCCAAGACTGCGCGCGATTTCACCGACGATCCGAATTGCTGAGTCTGGAGTCCGCACTCCGCTGGGATTGTGCAGGTTCGTGATCACAATCAAACGCGTTCGTGGCGTGATGCAGCGTTCCACTTCGCGTGGATCCATTTGAAAGCCGGACTCGAACTTCCGCGGAAAGCGGCGGATTTTTGCGCCCAGATATTCTGCCGTGGAAACGATAGCCTCATAGGAAGGCTCCTCGATCAGCACTTCGTCACCGGGCTCGATCAGAGCGGCCATGGCCAGATGATTCGCCATGGAAGTGCCCTGCGCGAGAACGATATTTTCCACCGGAACATTTGCTTTGGAAGACAGGCGTTCAAGCAAGGGCTGGTAGCCGTAGCCGCTTGAGCCGGAGATTTCCAGATCTTCGATGCGCACGGGAAGCTCGCTCAGCGGAAAATGAAGGACGTCACTTGCGGCAAGATTGTAGCGCGCGTCGGAACGCAGCTTGGCCCATTCGATATACGCGGAACGAATCTCTCGCCTCTGCGGACTCATGGACGAAACTCACTGAGAACCGGCGGTGCGCTTTGCGCGCCCGCGCAACAAGTAATAGACAGGGACCCCGGCAAGCAGAATACATACTGCGACACCTGCATTGCGAGGATATTTGTAAATGGTGTTTAGAACTATCAACCAGGCCACCAGAACGAAAAGCCCTGTTGTCCACGGATGCCCCGGGACTCGGAACCCTGGAGTGGCGCTCGCTGTGTTTTCACCGCGTGCCTGGCGGCGCCGAAAAATAAAAAGGCAGCTCGCGGTGAGTCCGAAAAACAGCCAGTCCATCACCACGACATAGCTCAGAAGTTGCTCGAACGTTCCGAGCAGCACGGCAGCACTGGTGATCGTGCCCTGGAGAATGATGGCAACCACGGGAACTCGGCTGCGTGAACCCAGTCGGGCAAACGCGCGAGGCAGCACACCGTCTTCGGCCATGGCAAACGCGACGCGCGGATAAGTAAGCATGGCTTGGCTCAGAAATCCAAGAGTGGATATTGCAATCGTCACTGCTATCAGCCTTGCACCGAACTGCCCAAGTGCAGCACGCATTACACCCGACGCCGGTGTGGTGGTCGCCGCTAATCCAGCCGGAGCCAGAGCTTGGACGTAAATAATATTTACGGAGACGTAGAGTGCAATGACTCCGATAACTCCGAGCAAAAGAGCTTTTGGAAGGTTTTTGCGGGGTTCGCGAATTTCGCTCGCGATATAATTCGAAGTCTGCCAGCCACCATAGGCAAAAATCACCGGTATCAGGGCCGCGCCGAAAACGGTCAACAGGTCGAATGAAGCGGGCCGGTCGAGCAGGGGATGCCACGCCGGATGAGGCGCTGCAGGGGACCGGAGAAGGAACCATCCGCCGCAGCCGACGATCATCACGATAGCAAGAATGCGCAAAACCATGAAAAAGCTCTGCACGCCGCTGCCCGCGCGCACTCCAACACAGTTGATCGCCGTCAGCGCGACGACTACGGAAACCGCCGCGACCTTTTCCGGCACCGTACTGTGAGAAAACTCGCGGAAATATTTTCCGAAGGTAACCGCGACGGCGGCCGTCCCGCCAGCATGAATCACGAGAATGCTTACCCAGCCATAGAGAAAACCCAGGAGCGGATCGTAGGCCTCACGGATGTAAGCATACTGTCCTCCGACCTCGGGCATGCGGTTGGCCAGTTCGGCGTAAATAAACGCTCCAACCAGTGCGAGCAGGCCGCCCGCCGCCCAAGCGCCAAGAATCATTGTGGGCGTGTGCACCAGCCTCGCGACAACGTAGGAGTTGATGAATATCCCGGAGCCGACGATGCCACCCATCACAACCATAGTCGCGTCGAAGATTCCCAAGCGAGCAGCGAGACCGGATGTGAGTTCCGCCGAATGGGGTTGGGGGGAAGGCGTATCGCGAGCTGGAGTGCTTTGTGACATCGAGGCGAGCGCCGCACTAACCGTTGCTCAATTCAAAGTGCGAGCGAGCAGCGCGAATCTATCACTGCGAGAGTTAGCCGCCAAGCAATCGCTTAGGTTCCTGAGCCTAAGTTAGGTTTTCGGTTGCATTACGCAGCGCACAATAGTAATCACAAGTGCGATGATGATTTGAATGGAGATCTTCCTATGACTGTGAATTTTAGGATTGCGCTTCGTTCGGTTCTGGACGCGCAAAGAAAATGGCAGTGGGGCGGACGCCTCGCCGCCGTGGCGCTCATGGTGGTAACTATTTCTTCAGCATCGGCGCAAACGAAAACGTTGCCGCAACAAACAACAGCGTTGAATGCGCCGCCGGTGGCGCCGGCAACGACTATCCAGCCCCCCAGCCTGGATTATCTCGTTTATGTAGTGTGCGAATCCGCCGACAAAGTGGTTCTGGTGAGGTTCGGGCCAAAGGGTCTGCAGAAAGAGCACGAAACGCAGATCGGCCTGATGCCTATGGACATCAATGGCCCGCACGGCATCGCTGTTTCGCCGGACAAAAAATATTTATATGTCTCGGTGGGTCACGGCCGGCCGGATGGATCGGTGTGGAAGTTGAAGACCGGAACAGACGAGGTGATTCGCTTCGCGCCGCTTGGATTGTTCCCGGCGACGACAGACATTTCCCGCGACGGCGCATTTATTTACGTGGCGAATGCGAACTTCCACGGCGACATGGTTCCATCCTCGATTTCTGTGGTGGCCACAGACGAGATGGCCGAGGTGAAACGGATCACCACCTGCACTATGCCGCACGGCTCGCGCCTGAATCCGCAGGGCACCAAGCATTACTCGGCATGCATGATGGACGACATGCTCGTGGAAATCGATACGCAAACCTTCGAGGTCTCGCGGCACTTCCGACTCGGCGCCGGCAAAGAAATGGGTATGACCGGCGCACCCGACAAGCATATGAAAATGAGCGATCTCACTTGCGTGCCCACCTGGGCGCAGCCTTCAAACGATGGCTCTGAAATTTACGTGGCGTGCAACAAAGCGAACGATATCGTCGCCGTGGACGCGGCCTCCTGGAAAATGTTGCGGCGATTTCCTGCCGGCACCGGCGTGTACAACCTGGCCATGACGCAAGACGGCCGCCTGATTGCGACCAACAAGAGGGGCCAGTCGGTTTCCATCTTCGATCCAAAAACAGGCAAAGAGCTGGCCAAGCTTCCGACCAAGCGAAAGATTGTGCATGGGGCGGTGGTTACGCCGGACAATCGGTACGCGTTTATTTCCGTCGAAGGTATCGGCTCCGATCCGGGTACTGTCGAGGTCATCGATCTAAGTTCACTGACGACGGTGGCCACACTCGATGTCCCGCAGCAGGCTGCCGGGATCGACTTCTGGAAAACAGAGCCCAGCAAACCCTAAGCTTCCACACATCCATACGCAGCGCATTGACCAGCCGGCTACCAGCCCGTCCACGAAATACATTGCGACGGACGCGCAGGTGTTTAAATCTAATTAAGGGTTGCAGCACCAACGCTTTCGTTCGGCGTTGCAAGATGGCGAGGTTGAAGGCACGATATATTGTCACCGACTGGCATTGTGTGAGTGCATCCAGATTTGAGATCGGAATCATAGATTCGAAAGGGACCAAGAATGAATTTGGGGATTAGCCTTAGAGACGAAAACTCGAACCTGCCGCCGCGCCTTCCCAATTTGCCGGAAAGAATTCGGGGGCTGGAACGTCTTTCTTTGAATTTGTGGTGGAGCTGGCAGCCGCGCGCGCGGGAAATGTTCCAAGCTCTCGATCTGCAGGCCTGGCGAGAAAGCGATCACAATCCGTTGCGCATGCTGGCGCAGTTGCCGCAGGAAGTCCTTCAGAATGCGGCAAGCGATCCGGAATTTCTGAAGCGTTACGACGCGGTGATGGAAGAATTTGAAGCGAACATCGCGTCGCAAACAGGCTGGTTCACGGCGGAGTACGGCGACCCTCAGGCGCCCATCGCCTATTTTTCCGCCGAGTACGCCTTCCACCATTCGCTGCGGCTTTATGCCGGTGGCTTGGGAGTTCTGGCGGGAGATTACATTAAGGAATGCAGCGATCTGGCGATTCCGGTGGCGGCGGTGGGACTGATTTATTCCCGTGGGTATCTTTCGCAGAAACTTCGAGACGACGGCTGGCAGGAAGACGACGAGAAAATACTGGATCGGACTTACGATCCAGTCCGGCAGGTCCTCGACAAAGAAAATCGTCCTCTTCGCGTGCAAGTGCCGTTGTTCGACCCTCCAGTTCACGTGCAAGTGTGGAGCGCGGATATCGGCCGGGTTCCGGTTTATCTGTTGGATACGGATGTGGAAGGCAATCAACCCTGGGATCGGACGATCACCCAGCGACTCTATACCAACGATCCCGAGCAGCGCCTGCGGCAAGAAATCGTGTTGGGCATCGGCGGCATGCGCGTGCTGGAAGCTCTGGGAATCCATCCGGCGGCTGTGCACATCAATGAAGGTCATCCGGCGCTCGCTCTGCTGGAACGGTCTCGCATGCTGGTCGAAGGCGGAAAAAGTTTCGAGCAGGCCATTGCGCAAGTTCGAGAAACGTCTGTTTTTACCACGCACACACCGCTTTCCGCCGGGACCGACGTTTTTCCTTTCCCTTTGATCGAGAAATATTTCAGCCATCTATACGATAGATTGGGAACCAATCGCGATGGGCTCCTGCAACTCGGCGTTTCTCCGGCGGATCCGAATGCGGGCTTCAACATGACGGTGTTTTCGCTGCGTATGGCAAAGTTTTGCAATGCGGTGAGCCAAAAACACGGCGAAGTTGCTCGACAGATGTGGGCGGCGGTATGGCCGGATAAAAAGGAATCGGAAATACCGATTACCGCGGTCACCAATGGAGTGCATCTTCGCACTTGGATGGACCCGCTGTGGTTGCAGCCGATGCTCGATAAATATATCGGCCGCAACTGGGTTCGCGATCTGGACCGAACAAACACCTGGCAAGCAATTGACAACATCCCGGATGAGAAACTCTGGTGGCTGCGGAGGCGTCTGAAGGTCCTGTTGTTTGCGGACATCAGCGAGCGCGCCCGCGAGGAATGGAAAACGAAGCGCGTTCGCGCCGAGAGTGTGATTGCGTTTGGGGCATTGCTCGATCCCCGGATTCTCACGATCGGCTTTGCGCGACGGTTCACGGCTTACAAGCGGCCGGATTTGATTCTTCACGATCTTGGGCGCCTGAAGCGCCTGCTCACGAATCCGTTGCAGCCGGTACAAATCATATTTGCCGGCAAAGCCCATCCCTCTGACGTGGGTGGCGCGCAGTTGATTCAAAGAGTGTTTCAACTGGCGCGAGATCCCGAGTTCGCCGCTCGCATCGCTTTCGTGGAAGATTATGACCAGCATCTGGCGCAGCGAATGGTGCGCGGAGTGGACGTGTGGCTGAATAATCCCCTGCCTCCGCTGGAAGCCAGTGGAACGAGCGGAATGAAAGCGGGCGTGAATGGCGTGCCCAGTCTTTCCGTTCTCGACGGCTGGTGGCTCGAAGGATACAACGAGAAGAACGGTTGGGCTTTCGGCGGCGATCCGGTGGAGGGCGACAGAACAAATGTGGATGCCGACGCGCTTTACCGCTTGCTGGAAGAAGAGATAATTCCGCTGTATTACCAGCGCTCCGACGACGAGATTCCGCACGAATTCGTTCAGGTAATGAAGGAAGCTATCAAGAGCGCGGCGCCACGATTCTGCACCACGCGCATGGTGAAAGAGTACGTCAACCGCTTCTATATCGATGCGCTGGGGCTGAAAGAATCGCTGGTTTCCAGCGACAAGTGAGCCTTCCGCAACCGCTCTACCTCCAGTTGGATGTCCCATTTAGAATAGCCAAAATAATAAACGAGGACCGGCAATTCAGAATTCGTGTAGGGTTTTCGCTGTAGCTGCTTACCGTTTTCTTCGGATGAGATTACAGCAACCTCTGAATAGAAAGGCCACGGCGCAAATCCGATACTGGACCGGCAGTGCAGCAAAACATACAAGGAGAAAACCATGGCAGACAATAAACAGCAGGATTCGAAGAAGGGTTCTCAGTCAGGACGCGAAGGCAGCCAAAAGGGAAATCAGGGCGGCCATCAGGGCGGTTCGAGCAATCGATAGGCTTGGGCGCTTGACGCGAACGATGTGCGTGGTCAGAAGCGGAGGCTCTTGGCACTGAGTGAATGCTTGGGGCCTTCGCTTTTTCTTGTTCCATGTAATGCAATGTTCCTAACGCCCGCATCTTAAGGCGATCCTTAAGGGCTTGACGGGCTAGGATGGCTTTCGTATAGTGAAGATTCGATTGCGGCGGTTGAGGCAATCGAAAGGGAATTGGAAACGCGCGATGGGATTGTTTACTTACTGTCTCGGCTATGCTTACCGCTTTTACTTTACGGGGCGGACCGGCGAGACGCGCGCGGATGAACTGAGAAACTAGCAGACAAAACCCGCAGCAAGTCTTAAGACGCCGGCCGCGACTCTCACCGAGAGGACGCGGCTTTTTTGTTTTTAGGGGCGTTTTTCGGGTCGCGGGGATGGGGCGTTTGGTTTCCGGTATTTGCGTCGGCGGAGATTATAGGCGGCGGTATTCCAGGAGGCGAGATGAGAGGGATGAAGATCGGGGACTGGCGAACGAAAATTGATGCGATTGACACGACTCTGCTGCATCTGCTGAACGTGCGCGCGGCATTTGCGCTGGAAGTGGGAAGGCTGAAGGGGGAGGCTGGCCTGCGACTTCGCGTCCCGGCACGCGAGCGAGAAATTCTCTCGCGCATGAAGAAAGTAAACCCTGGGCCGCTGGATAGCGAGGCGGTGGATAAGATTTACCAGTTAATTTTGGACGAATCGATTCGCGTTCAAGAGAGCTACGGCTACGGAGCC
>PLZZ01000198.1 GCA_003153585.1 Acidobacteriota bacterium
AGCTAACGCGTTAAGTCCTGCGCCTGGGGAGTACGGTCGCAAGGCTGAAACTCAAAGGAATTGACGGGGGCCCGCACAAGCGGTGGAACATGTGGTTCAATTCGACGCAACGCGAAGAACCTTACCTGGGCTTGAACCGCACAGGACCAGCTTGAGAAATCAGGCCTTCCCGCAAGGGACCTGTGTAGAGGTGCTGCATGGCTGTCGTCAGCTCGTGCCGTGAGGTGTTGGGTTAAGTCCCGCAACGAGCGCAACCCTTACTCGTAGTTGCTACCCGCAAGGGAGAACTCTACGAGGACTGCTCCGGATAACGGAGAGGAAGGTGGGGATGAGGTCAAGTCAGCATGGCCTTTATGTCCAGGGCTACACACGTGTTACAATGCGCGCCACAAAGCGTCGCGAACCCGCGAGGGGGAGCTAATCGCAAAAAAGCGCGCTCAGTTCGGATTGCAGTCTGCAACTCGACTGCATGAAGCCGGAATCGCTAGTAATGGCGCATCAGAACGGCGCCGTGAATACGTTCCCGGGCCTTGTACACACCGCCCGTCACATCACGAAAGTGNNTCATGATTGGGGTGAAGTCGTAACAAGGTAGCCGTAGGAGAACCTGCGGCTGGATCACCTCCTTTCTAAAAGAAAAGGGAGTACGACCTGCTTCGGTAGCAGGTACGACTCTTCATCCCGGATCTTAGGATCTCGGGAGCTCGGTCCGTTTCTCAGCTCGACTTGTCGAGTTGGGGGACACTCAATGGGCCGGACGGGTTCTGGTAAGTCTCATCCGATATCAAAGAGTTTGCAGACAAACGCAAGCCCCGGTTCGATGTAAATCGAGCCGGGGCTTTTTGTTTGCATCCGCCTTCATGTTTCCGCATCTGAAAATCGCACCGCTCATTTAATTAGCTCAGTCAATGTCCAAACACACGGTGAAAGCAAGGAAGCCTTCGGCGATAAATGCTGCCTCGCTTGAGCATGTGCGGGAGAGCTTTGCGCGCCAGGGGTTGATGAGGCATCTCGGCGCGGAGCTGGTCGCACTCTATCCTGGCGAATGTGAGATCCGAGTGGCGCATCGCCAAGAGCTCACCCAGCAGCACGGCTACTTTCACGCTGGTGTTACTGCCTCAATCGCGGACAGCGCTTCTGGATACGCGGCCTATAGCATGATGCCGGCAGACTCCAGCGTGCTGACTGTGGAATACAAAATCAATCTGGTCGCTCCGGCTAAGGGAGCAGCTCTGATTGCTCGAGGCCGCGTTTTGCGTGCGGGCAAAACACTGAAGATTTGCGCCGCGGACGTTTTCATCGTGAACGGCACGGAGGAAATTCTCTGCGCGACTTCTCTTTCCACCATTATGGCGCTAGCTGGACGATCGGACTCGCAGCATCGCTCCACAAAGTGAGTTGTTTCCGGAGCCGGGGACTGCTGGCCGGTCTGTACACCGCTGAATTTGCCGCGCTCGTCGAAGGCGAAGGTCAAGCCCTCCGAACTACCGAGAGGCGCCGCAAAGGGTGCTAGGGTCCCGGGACGAAGATTCTATCCGCTGACGAGAGTTCTACTTCCTTTTGTTCCGTTCGCACGCGGAATTTGCGCAGCTCGCCCTTGGCTTTCTTCGAACGCTCTGTAGCATAGCTGAGCCAATATTGATTCTTGAGAACCATGTCGAGCTGTTGCAGAAAAGGGGAGAAAGATACGGGCGTTTGAAAACCCTGAAAGAACGACTCTCCGCCCGTAGCATCCGATATTCTAGAGAGATTGCTCTGTCCCAGCGAAACGCGGAACGAATTTCGGCCGGCGCGCCCGACGCCATTGGCAAAGAGGGTATGAATCATAATGCCCGCTTTTTGCGCGTTGTCGACAGTGGCATCGACATCAGGACTGAGCGGGTAATCGCCTCGGAAGCGGTCAATGCCGTCTGCGATCAGCAAGATCTCGCGTCGAGCCCCGGTCGCGGGCCAACCTTTGATCAAGTTCATCACGGAAAGATAGATGCTGGAATATGCTCCGGTGTATCCGAGCGGCATTCGCAAAGTCTTGGCCACGGCTTCGTGGTCCTGATTAAATTGGGAGGCAGTTTGAATTGTGCCATTGCTGGCGTAGAACACTCCGATGTTCGTCGTCTTCGGTTGTGCTGTGACAAAATTCCTTAAATCCCCCAGTTGACTGGCGACATCCGTGGTATCCGCGTCGTCGATGACGATGGCGAGGAGAAGTCCAGCCTTATCGCCCTGCGCCGGAATCCAGTTGGTCACTTCTCTCTTTTGTTTCCCCTCATCGACGTTTACATCGGCTTTGCTCAGCGCAGGAGGCGCAGTGTATTTGGGGCCAAGCACGGTGACGTAAGTGGTGACGGACACATTGTTAGGGGATGTCGGCTGGTTTTGAGCGTGCGCAGGGAACACGCTGGCCATCAAAACAGCGAGAACTAATAGGCTTGAGAAAATGTGCCTTGACTTCAGCATGTACGCCTCCCAAGAAAATGCCTTAAACGCTCAGTTTGAACCGGGGAAATTCAGCAACGGTAAAAAACTCTTACCAGTTTAACTGTATTGGGAGAAATACCTTTCTGTCAATACCGGGCTCAACCGCAGCGGCTAATAGACGAGAGTGAGCCGTTTCCGGCGCTCGACCCATTCCTGACTGGCGAAAATCCTCGGTGTGAGTTCGATGAGGCGGGGCAGCATGTTGAAAACCGCAACCGGGCCCCACTCCGTTCCTTTGCGAGTGAGAAAGCCTTTCTTGTTGAGCTCCTCGGCCACCTTGGTCAGAGAAATGTCCTGGATAATTAACTCCATCATCGACAGAAGAAACTGCATTTCGGGAGGGTTTTCTTCCAAGTGCTCGCAATCGCCAGAAACGCGCGAGCCAAAAGGAGCGTCTTGCACCGCCACGGACGCGCGTTCAGTGTCGTCCTCCGTCTCTCGTTCCCACTCCACACCGACGATTCGCCAGCCTGCCTCTTGACGCTGTTTCAGGTGTTCCGGGTTAATGTTTCCTTCCAGTGATTCCCTAATGCGTTGCATCTTTGCCATGATGCCTCCTCTGCCCGAATGGATACATTTCGAACCGCAGCCTCATTCGTCTGCCTCAAGCCAATGCGAAAATCAGTTCGCCCCTGAGTCATTGGCCGCGACGCCGGGTTGATGCTGTTGAAGCCAAGATTGCAAAAATGGTTGCTGGTGTGTACGCACGTCGATGCAAACGTTAATTTGTTCGAGGGCCAATTTCAACTCGCGCTCGGCTGCCGGAATTTTGTGTTCCGTGAAGAACTGCTGCACTTCATCACGCTTGGCCGTATCACAAAAGACGCTGGTGTCCTGCACCAGCGAAGCGTCGGAATAATTGCTGAGCTTAGCTTCTATATCAGTCCAATGCTGCCGGACAAAATCCCAAGCGACCTGGTGCCCGGCGGGATTTGCCATTACCGCACCGATCACTTGTGGCGCATCCTGCGCACGCATCATGGGAGAGATGGCGAAATTAAGAGTACGCGTCAGCTGAGCGGGGTCGCTAAAGAGGCACAGCATCTGGCCGTATAGGATAAATTCGTCCTGCGTTTTTATTTGCGCGAAGTGGGCTAAGATTCTGTTGTACAGCGTCGCGTCGCCGTCACGCGCTGTGATGCGCAGCGCCGCGGAAAGCATTGCGTGATCAACGGATTCGCCGCTGAGCGCCTTGTCAACCATATCCTTCGACATCTGGATCACCTTGGGATCGCGACCTGTCAAACCGAGTATGGTCAACAGGGCAGCGCGGCGGGCCCGCGTTTCGTCAGAATCATCGGGAGCCGCAACCCAACTGAGTTTCTCGGCGACGGGGCTAAAGGTAGCGCGAATCCAGGCTTGGTATTGCGAGCGATCCGCGTCGGTGACGAGGTAATCGGCTGCAAAGGTGAGCTGGTTCGAGAGGTAATTGATCACGGCCGTAGAAGTGTCGTCTTTCATGTCCTGGGCGAGTGCCAATACGTCGCCCGCCGAAAGACGGTTCAAGCTCACCTGCGCACTCACATCATTCAGTAGCAAATATCGCTCGCCGGGAGAAAGAGAGCGCTCAGCAGAAGAGGAAATTCGCTTCAAGTTTTCCGGATCGTAACCCGAGCGGTAGTAGCCCCGCGCGCCCGCGTTGCCAAAAACCGCAGTTCCGCATCCCGGCACGATGACTTGCTGTTCCTGGGAGCTCAGGAGCTGACACTTCTCATCCTTTCCCGTCTTCAGGCAAACGGGAACTTGCCACCGCTCTTTCGAACCAGCTTCGAATGTGACGCGATCGGAGAAATAGCGTTGCTGAGATAACGTCACTTTCGTTTTTCCGCCCTCGCAGACCGTCCGGAGAGTCACCAGCGGGACACCCGGCTGTTTAACGAAGGTTTCCATGATGCGGTCCACGGGCTGATGCGATACCTGAGTAATTTCATCCCAGAAATTCTCCGAAGTAGCGTTGGAGTAAGAATACTTGGCGAGGTAGGAGTTCACTCCTTTTCGAAAAACGTCTTCGCTGACATCGCCTTCCACCATGGAGAGTACTGCTGCCGCTTTGTTGTAGGTGATGCCGTCGAACAATTCCTGAATCTGTGCGGGAGTTTCGGCGTGAGCTTCAATCGCGCGAGTGGAGCTGAGCGAATCGGTGTCCATGGCTCCGGTGCTTGAACTCACGGCGTCGGTCTGGAAATTCCACTCAGGTTTCCAGGCTTCCATGGGCTTGTATGACATCCAGGTAGCGAAGCCTTCGTTGAGCCACACGTCGTCCCACCATTTCATGGTGACCAGGTCGCCGAACCACTGATGGGCCATTTCATGCGCAACAAGATCCTGGGCTACAATTTTTCGCAGAAAATAGGAGGATTGCTTTGGATCCACGAACAGCAAATCGCGGGAGATGATGCAGGCCGTATTTTCCATGGCGCCTGCGGAGAAATCCGCGACACCCAAGATATCGAGTTTGCCGTACGGATATTTGATTGCGAAATAACGATTGTAAAATTTCATGGTGTACTCGGCGGCTTCAAGGGCGAACCCGGCGTATTGCTTTTTGCCGGGAACTCCGCAGACACGAATGGGAATATCGTCGGCGCTGCCTTCCAGGCACTCCCAGTCGCCGACAGCGAGCGCGACAAGATAAGACGACATTTTAGGCGTAGTGGAAAACTTCAGCGTGTGTTTGCCATCACCCGGTCCAGGCGTGTCGGAAATAATTTTGCCGTTCGAAATGGCGGTGTCGCCCTTATCAATGATTGCGGTGATGTCGAATGTCGCTTTGTAAGAAGGTTCGTCGAATGATGGATACATTCTGCGCGCGTCGGTATTCTCGAGCTGCGTAATCGCGTATTTGCGATTGTTTGCCTTGCTCAAATAGAGGCCGCGGAGTTGGCCGTTGAGAATGCCGGTGTAGCGGATGTGGATTTCAGCTGGCCCGGCTGCGAGCGGCTCTGCCACCGTAAACGTGACCATCTCGTTCTTTTCATCAGGCGCCACCTGGGCGGTCTGGGTCTTGCTGCCGGTTGAGATACTCACTTCCGTAAATTTGATCTCGGCTGCGTTCAAGGTGATAGACGCCGATGGTTTCAGAAGATCAATTTGGATCGTTTCATCGCCGGCAAAGTTCTCATTCGCCAAATCTGGTGTGATGGAGAGCTGATAGTGTTGTGGCGTAGCGATCGCAGGTATGCGTTGCGCAAACATGGCGGGCGCAACCAGCACAAACTGCACAGCCAATCCCATGACTACTACCGCCTTTCTCATACTCACCCCTTTAGTTTGCGAATTTTATGATTCCTGCCCGTGTAGCAACGCCAGTATGAATGTATCAATTTTGGTAGAGGCCGGCATCCGAAACACCTCCGCGGAACTGGCGCGTGGTTGCAAGCAAGCTTCGGGCCTCTATCAATCCGTCAAAGACTATGCCAAGAAAGTACTTAGGGGTCATTTTTCGGAGGGCGCGCTTATGCGCTGCGCGGTTCCGGGATAGATTGTCGCTAAAGCGGACATCGACGACGGTCAGAGTCAATACGCTGCTCTGGATTTACCTGCAATCGGAGCTTGGTTATTCTCACGGCTATCATCATGGCATCGAGCATGGGAAACCCGCTGCCTCTAGCCGATTGGATTTGGGAAAGTATTGGTGGGCCTGGGTAGACTTGAACTACCGACCTCGCCCTTATCAGGGGCGCGCTCTAGCCACCTGAGCTACAGGCCCACGGCAGGCAGGTTGCCCGCTTGGATTTCAAGATTCTAGCATGTCCCACCAAAGAGCCGTATAGCGGAAGTACAGACAAATTGTCCAGTCAGGCCGTGTTGGAATAATGCGCCGGGTTCCGGCTAGAGCTTGTTGAGGCCGTCGAGTGCGGCGACTTTATAGGCTTCAGCGAGAGTTGGATAGTTGAAGACGGTATCGCGAAAATAGTCAACTTTGCCGCCGTAATAAAGAACGGACTGGCCGATGTGAATGATTTCGGTGGCGCGCTGTCCGATAACGTGAACGCCAAGAAGTTTCAGGGTATTGCGGTCGAAAAGAAGTTTCAACATGCCGGTCTCATCGCCCAGCATCATGCTCTTGGCAAGCTCGGCGTATTTGGCAATGCCCACTTCGTAAGGAATTTTGGCGGCGGTGAGCTGTTCTTCATTTTGGCCCACCATGGAAATTTCCGGGATGGTGTAAATGCCGTATGGAAATAAATCAGACATATGTTCGGAGGGCGCGCCGAACATGTGGCAACTCGAGAGCCGGCCTTGTTCCATGGAAGTGCTGGCAAGGGCGGGGAAACCGATGATGTCGCCGGCGGCGTAAATGTGCGGAACAGTGGTCTGATAATGTTCGTTGACTTTGATCTTGCCGCGCGCATCGGCTTCCATACCCGCAGCCGCGAGATTAAGCCTGTCGCCATTTGCTTGGCGGCCAACCGCGTAGACGAGCGCGTCGCCTTGTACTTTTTTTCCGCTTTCAAGTTCGGCAAAAACGCGGTCGCGGTTGGGATCGATTCCGACTCGTGTCACTTTTTCGCCGAGACGGAAAGTCGTGCCCATCTGGCGCAGGTGATAGGCCAGAGCTTCCATGATCTCGCGGTCAACGAAATCCAGGATCGTGGGACGCTGGTCTATTAATGTGACTTCGATTCCCAAGGCCGCGAAAAATGACGTGTACTCAAGACCGACCACGCCCGCTCCGACCACGATAATTTCCCTGGGCAATCCCTCCATGCAGGAAATACTGTCGGTATCAACAATTCGTTTGTCATCAAATGGAATCTGAGGATCTCGAGCCGGGCGCGTGCCGCAGGCGATCAGAATATGATCCCCGCGCACTGTAATTTTCTCGGTGTCTCCCTGGACTTCCAGGGTGTGCGGATCCACAAATTGAGCGGTGCCCTGAAAGACAGCCACACCGTTGCGCTTGAGCTGCGAGCGAATCACGTCTGTCTCTCGCGAGACGATCGCTTTCACGCGGAAGGAAAGTTCCGGAACTGTAATGTCATTTTTCCCGCGGTAGCTTTCTCCGTAAAATGCCCTGACCGCGTTTCCAGTGAGCTGAAAAATAGCTTCGCGAACGCTCTTACTGGGGATGGTTCCAGTGTGGACGCAGACTCCGCCTATCATTAGTGTGCGGTCGATCACCGCAACACGCTTGCGCATTTTCGCGGCGCAGATGGCGCCTTTTTGTCCGGCAGGGCCGCTGCCGATCACAATCAGATCGAATTGCGAATTATTCATTTACCCATCCGATTAAATTCAGATCAAGGCCGCTTACGGGCGACGACATACACGACTAAAAAGAGGGAGATCCAAAGACGCGATCATCCTGCCCTCGGTTCCTTTACCAGAATATGAACGTTGTCTAGGATACTGAAAAAACGGATGGCACGCCATTCGCCAAGGGACTGACGGCGAATGGGTTAACGGCTGACTACTACTTTGCGAGCTGTTGTTTGATCCCGATTTTTCGGTACTTTGAAGATTCAAGACCGGGAGGGCGTTGGGAGTCTGGACTCTCCATATTTCTGTGTGGCATAGCCCACAATCAGGCCCACCAGGCCGCCGGGAAGCATAATGGCGAAATAATATCCGTGTTGCATGTGCGCAACGAAAAACGCCAGCAAGAGACCGACGGCGAGTCCGAAGAGAATTCCCAACGTTAACGAATGTACCTTGCGCGCGAAGAATCCAATCAGCACGCCTGCTATGACTCCCTTAATCGTCGAGCCTACTACGATCATTAGGAGTTGCGATCTGACCTCCGGCGTAAACCACGAGGTAAGGCCGTCAAAAATTCCCAGAATTCCGCCGAGAATCAATCCATATACGACTTTATTCATTACTTCCTCCCGGGTCGCAGTATCCTCACGCCCTCGCCATTCTATTAACCGCGGAACTGAATTCCTTTAGCGCCGAAACCACAATAGCAATAGCACCCGCACGACGAGGTAGGTCAGGACCAGAACGATTGCCAGCCGATACCGGGAAGCCCAGCGCGCCAACTTGTGGAAGATGTTCTCCGGATAAGCCGAAACCGGCAAGCCGTCCAGATAGTCGCCAATATCCTGACCCAGCGCGATTGAGGAAGCATACCGGCTAGCCCGCTCCGGCGCCATCGCCTTGCGGGCGATCGCAGAAAGGGGCTGCAGTGGTGTGCCGCCAAGGTTGGTCAAAAGATATTGGAGTATCGCGCCCAGAGAAAATATATCCGAGCGCGCGTCAAGATTTTCGATCTCACCGCGAGCTTGTTCGGGAGACATGTATCCAACGGTGCCGAGGACAGCGCCATGTCCGGTCTCCAAAAGCGCAGTCGTTTCCGAATCGGTTGCGTGTGTGGCATTTCCCTCCGAGAGGCATTCGCCGGCACTTTCTGGCGTGGAGCGAATGATTTTTGCGACGCCCCAATCCATGACTAACACTTCGCCGAACGACCCAACCATTACATTGCCGGGTTTTAAGTCACGATGGAGTATGCCGTGGGCGTGAGCGAAAGCAACCGTGTCGCAAATGCGCTGAAAAATGCGCAGACGATCGAATAGCCTGTCTTTCCGCGCATCAAGTTGATCGAGGCGGCGGCCTTCTACGAATTTCATAGCATAGAAAACACGGCCGTCGGTGAGTGTACCGGCATCATGGACCGGAACGATGCCCGGATGCTCCAGACGGGCAAGGATATGCACTTCCCGCAGCAGACGCGTCGCAAGTTCCCCGGAGACGTCCGGGAAATCGAGGACCTTCAGAGCCACCCGCCGTCCAAGAATAGAATCTTCGGCTGAATAAACTACGCCCATGCCTCCGCTGCCAACCCGCTCCATTAGCCGATAACGCGTCCCGGCAAAGTCCGGCATGGCGCTCGCGGCTTGCAGGCGCGAAATTGCGTCGTCAGAGAGCCAATTCATTCGGATTCGACTCCCAGCAGGGCGCGAGCCTCGCGACGATATTCGTCTTCCGATGTAGTCATCTCGCGTAATTTTTCCAGCGCGATGCGGCGGAATTCGCGTCGGGAGAAAGCGAGATAATTGGTCACGTCTGTGAGAGCAATTTTAAATTGCGCTGCCAACTCAGCATAACTTGGACGTTCTGAATCGGCATCCTCAAGATCGTGTATTTCGAACAGACGGAAGTGCGTTTTCTTTCCACGGCTCTCGCAAAACTTCCGCAGGTCTTCGACCGCCAAACCAAACAGGCTGCGAAGAAACTCCTTTTCAAGGAATTCGTCGATACGTTCGGGTGAAGCCGAGTTCGTTAGAGATACCTTCGCTTGTTCCATCTCAAACCCGGCGACCGCAAAGTCCAGCGAAATGTGTTCTGCCGAGCCGCCACGTTTCAGACGCCTCGCGGCTTTGGCTTCATTTGCGACGAAATGATCGACGCAAACCCGCAGGAAAGTCCTGAGACGTGCTTTCGACGAATCAAAATCAGCGAGGTAGTTTTTTTCGATCAGGCGGGCAAAGAATTCCTGGGTTAAGTCCTTCGCGTCTTCGTCGGTTTTTCCCCAGCGAATGCGAGTGTATTTATAGATTGGCTTCCAGTAGGCGACGATGATGGTTTCCAGCGCCCGCTTTCGCTCGGCTAGATCTGTACTGCGAGCGGCGCGAACCGCCGACCATCGCGTAGCCGGAAACTTGCCGCTCGGGCCGCCGATCTGCGTATCTTGTGTCATCAATACTCGCTGATTCTTTCTAAGCTAATGCGATCAAGTCAATTTCGACGCGGAAGTCGCGAGGGAGCCGGGCAACTTCGACCGTCGATCGCGCCGGAGGATTCGCCGGAAAGTAGCGCGCGTACACTTCGTTCATGGCTGAAAAATCGTTCATGTCTTTTAGGAACACGCTAACCTTTACCGCGCGATCGAGTGAAGAGCCTGCAGCTTCTAGGATCGCTTTCAGGTTTTCTAGCGTGCGCTCGGTTTGTTTCGCGGTGTCGCCTTCTATCGGTTTGCCGGCAGCGGGATCGAATGCCGTTTGGCCGGA
The DNA here is from genome assembly GCA_003153585.1 of Acidobacteriota bacterium. Classification (GTDB taxonomy): domain Bacteria; phylum Acidobacteriota; class Terriglobia; order Acidiferrales; family UBA7541; genus Palsa-295. The sequence goes on from PLZZ01000198.1 coordinate 10,434, forward strand.
AATAAACACGAAGCCGTTTGCCTTGATTGCCTGTGAATACGGGCCTATCGCCTTAGGCCCTTTGTCGGTCGAGATAATTTCCCTCACCACGCCTCCTTGAGACCACGTCTTTTGTTCTAGTTTTTGCCGACTGCCGCCCGCTGGTATTTTTCTCTGAATTCCGCGGGAATGCCCGGTTTGTAAAGCCACGCGCGGAATATCGGGACAAGATCTTTATTCGTTACATTCTCGAGCGCTGCGCGGAGTTCTTGAAATCCAACTTCCTGACCGCGCAACAAGCTGACTACCTGCGCTAGGGCTTGTCGCACGGACGCTTCGCCATAAGCGTCTTCAAGAGCGATAAAAAACAACGGAGCTTTTGCTAGGGCGATGCGGCGCTGCTCGATAGAATCAGAAATGGTGGTCGCAATAAGCGGCTTTTCAACCGCTTCCTCGCACGCGGCGTCGTACTCATGAAGAAATTTCAATATGCGACTATTCCGCGCGGAATCGCCATGACGCGCTTCATCGATTACGATAACGGCATATTCGGACAAGCCTTCGCTGATGCCTACTACTGAATTCGACGAATATATCTGAACCCCGAACCAATTGCCCGCCAGTGCATGCGCAACCAATTCCAAGAACTCTCCACTATGGACGCCCTGTGATATCGCTTGCGGATCGACGAGCACGCCGCCGAAAAAAGGAACAGCTGACGGCGTGTCGCCGCCAATGTGACGCAGTCCTGGAGATTCGACTACGTGGGGAGCAAGTTTCGTTTTCCCAAGAGGCCCGAAATTCTTCTGGAGAATATTCCAGTCTGATGCAATTTGTTCCTCGGCGGACGCCCAATCTCCCTTAAGCGGTTCGAGAGTCCAGAAGGAGGCCCCGCACTCCCGGCCATTCGAGCAGGAATCTACATATCGTCCAGCGACGATGAAAGGCGCCGGATCGCTGCTGCGCAATTCGAATCGAGATTTAACTTCTTTGCCATTTTTCGTTCGACCCACCCGCTTTCCCGGCGCCAGCAGAAGAAAATTACCCGGAGCTTGGACCGTATAGGTTATGCGCTCCGGACTAGCAGGAAATGGAGACAGCACGTGGTTAGGAGGCTGCAGCAAAGGAAACCACGCGTGCGAAACGACATGGAAGGATGTGGAGCTCAGACCGATGTTCACGCCGGAATCTTCGGGCACGGCAAAAGAATACTCGATGACGAGGTCGAGTCTCTGTTTCTGATTCCATGAAGGATCAAGCGGAATTCGAAANNAGAAGCTAAACCGCCCGTACCGTAATTTTCGAGAGTGTAGCTCGCGCGCACGCGAAGCTCAGGATTCTGGCTAGGGACGAATTGCGTCTCAAGCGATTGCTTAATAATTCGATAAGCGGGCGCCACGGAGACGGTGCAACTCGCAGTGCATAAAACGAAACAAAGCGCGAGCGCGCCGTTCAGAAGTGAATGCGGGGCAGAATGTTTCGCTGTGCTGCTGACCGGTCGTTTCAAGGTGAAGAGATTCTACCGAGCAAGTTCGAGCGGGAAAAGGCAGAAATGGAAGAACGAACGGGAATCTCAGGTGAACTAGCTCGCGCTTAGGCAGCAGGATAACGGCGAAGAATGTCCGCTTCGCTGGCACCGTGACGATGCAATCTGATAATCGTGGGGCCTTCGGAATCAGGAACTCCCCGCCGTACAAGTTCAAGCAATATGGATTCGCGCATCCCGGCGTTTCTCATGTTCGAAAGGGCAGCTCCGGACAGAACCGGCTTCCCCGCGGCCTCGTGGCGAGCAACCTCGAGGACGATAGAATCTGAGAGACCGGCAAGACGTATCAATCGCAATTCTCCTGCGTTAACGCCCAGTTGATCGAGACTCGCGAGATCGAGAATCGTATCCGCGCGCAGATGCGCTTGAACTAGGCCTGCGACCGTGTCGCCCGCGTCGAAGGGACGGTCACGGACATGATATATCCGCACGATTTCGATGCAAGTATCGTCCGGAAGTCCGGCGGCGCGAGCTTTCGCAATCTCGGCAAGTTCAGCCCTCGTGATATCCATCGCTTGTAATTGCTTGATCGCGGGGTAAGTCATTCCTGCGACGTCGAGGGGCTTGGTATCAAGCGGCATCATGCGCTCGCAGCCGGCGACCGAAAGCATTAGCGAGAAAAATACAATTGCGGAAATGCCGAGAAATACGTGACCTGCGCCGCGGAAAAGCACACTTGCAGATTTATGCGTTCGAACACTTTCCATTGATCTGATTCTACCTACGGCCACAAGAAACGAGGTTCGAGCCGCGCAGAGCTGTCGCCGACTGATTAACCGTTTTTGAAGTGGTGGACGGCCATCCGGAGATATCGATCAGACGTTATAAACGCGTTCGATGTCAAACACGCCGGGAATCCGTTTGATCCCGTTCAAAATTCGCTCGAGCTGTTTGCGATCGTGCACATCGAGCGCTACTTCGATGCGCGCACGCAAATCTTTGCCACCGCTTTCAAACGTGCGGATATTAGCGCCGTTGTCGCTGATCACAGCGGTGATGCCGGCCAGTATTCCAGGGCGGTCTTCCGTGAAAATTCGCAAACGAACTGGAAACGTAGCTTTTGACTCTCCGGCCCATTCCACCGGAATTCGCCGCTCCGCCTCATAGAGCAAATTCTGTACGTTCGGGCAATTCTTGCTGTGCACTGCGATACCGCGGCCACGGGTGATGTAGCCGACGATGTCGTCTCCTGGAATCGGATTACAGCATTTTGAGCGAAAGACCATCAGGCCGTCGTTTCCGTGGACAAGGATCGCCGAATCGTCCATTCCGAGCATGCGTTTAACGGTGGAAACGAGTTTTGGCTGCTTGTCTTCGGTCGGTTCAGCGAGCGGCTGGCCGGTCGCCTTGGCAAAAACTTGTCGCGCGGACCATTTTCCATAGCCCAATTCAGCGTAGAGATCTTCGATACGGCTGCAACCGTATTCGGATGCAACGCGCGCCCAGTCCTCGTCCGAGACCTTTTTCAGGCTTGCTCCGGTCTGGCGAGCTTCCTTCTCAAGCAGTCGGCGCCCCACATCGGTGGCTTGATCACGCTCATGAAGATTGATCCACTGGCGGATTTTGCTTCGCGCACGCGAAGTTTGAATGGACGAAAGCCAGTCGCGAGAGGGCTCGTGCCCTTTTTGCGTGACGATCTCAACAACGTCTCCATTAGCGAGCGCGTGACGCAACGGGACGATCGCGCCATTCACTCTGGCGCCCACGCATTGATGTCCTACTTCGGTGTGGATGGCGTATGCGAAATCAATGGGTGTGGCGCCGCGAGGAAGCACCACAACTCGGCCTTTCGGCGAGAACGTATAAACTTCTTCGGGGTAGAGATCGACGCGAAGTGTCGAGAGAAACTCGCTGGGCTCCTGCATCTCCTGCACCCATTCAATCAACTGGCGCATCCACACGATTCGCTGGTCGTCGGACTGCGATACCTCACGGCCATCTTTATATTTCCAGTGGGCCGCCACACCTTGCTCGGCGATTCGATGCATCTCCTGCGTCCGAAGCTGAACTTCAAACGGCTGGCCACCATGAATCACCGTGGTATGCAGCGATTGATAAAGGTTCGGCCGCGGCATAGCGATGTAGTCCTTAAACCGGCCGGGAACGGGTGGCCAGATCTGGTGGATCACGCCGAGAGCCGCGTAACAGTTTTTTACTGTATCTGTGATCACGCGCACGGCCAAAAGATCGAAAACCTGGTCGAAAGTGCGTTGCTGCTTTTGGATTTTCAGGTGGAGGGAATAAAAACGTTTCACGCGCGCCTGGACTTCGGCGGGGATTCCGTTCTCGACGAGTTTGTCGCGGATCGAGCTTTGCACTTCTTGTAAGAATTTGTCGAAAACTTTCTGCTTCGAGGCCAGCTTTTTCTGTACCTCGAAAAAGGCTTCCGGTTCCAAATAGCGAAAGGAAACGTCCTCGAGTTCGCCGCGAATCAAACCCATGCCGAGACGATTGGCAACGGGCGCGTAGATATCGAGAGTTTCGCGGGCGATGCGCTGCTGGCGCTCAGTATCGAGGTATTCAAGCGTGCGCATGTTGTGCAAGCGATCGGCAAGCTTTATGACCACGACCCGTACGTCGTTCACCATGGCCAGAAGCATCTTGCGAACGTTTTCTGCCTGGCGAGCTTCCGGCGCCAGCAAATCCAGGCGGCTGATTTTGGTTGCGCCCTCGACGAGTTGCGCCACGTCGGCGCCAAAATGGTCAGAGATCTCGCTCAGAGGAATTTTCGTATCTTCGACAACGTCGTGAAGAAGAGCAGCGCAGAGGGATGTTACATCCAGTTTCATTCCCGCGAGAATGTGCGCTACTTCGACGGGATGCGACAGAAACGGTTCGCCGGACAGGCGCGTCTGCGTTTTATGCTGTTCGGCTGCAAAATCGTAGGCGCGGCGCAGAAGTTCAAGATCATCCCCGGGACGATTGCGGCGCAACTTGTCCATCAACTCGACAAACCGCAAATCGACTGCGCGTCTGGCGGCCTGCGAAATGGCGGGTTTGCCTGCCGGTTCCATATAGCCGTTATTCTAGCCCTTCGGTCATCGCGCCGCGAGTTTTCTATAATTGCTTGTTGACGTTCGTTTAAGGGCTGAATTTCGGAGGAACAATCCGTTCGAAGCTTAGTGAGAGAACCTGTGTATGAATTGAAGGTCGCGGACTGATGGACGCGTTAGCCGAAAACACTCTGAGAAAAAAACGCCGGCTGCCTTGATCGGGGCGCCGGCGCAAGTAAGAAATTTCAGGATTGACCTAAGAACTCGGCTCCGGATTCTCCATCTTTTTCTGCTTGATGGCCTTGACCTTATCCACCAAGTCGTCCGCCAGTTTGATGTCGGCGTCGCGCGCCTCGGGAGTGGTCTCCATATCAGACTTTTGGCGATAAAGGAGATTCAGGTAAGCCATTGCGTCGTCATAATCCGGGCGCAATCCCATGGCTTTTTGAAGGTCCGCGATACCCTCGTCCACTATCGCTCCATATTTCTGCTGAAACTGAGTAGCGAGGGCGGCCGGCATCGGGTCCGTATCCTTGATGGTCTTCTTGGCAGTCTTGTTGTACTCCTCGCGCATGTCCTTATTTCCGCGGAACGCGAGCGACCAATCAATCACGCCGATCCAGTAATACGGTTCCGGGTCGGAAGGCTTAATCTGGATGTGCCTTTCGTGGTAAGCCTTCGATTCTTCCATCTTCTTGGGATCGAAAGGGGTGCTGGCCATGCTGTAGAGAATTGAGCCGATGCCATCAATTGCATTCAGATTGTTTGGATCTTTATCCAGGACTTCTTGCCATTCCTGCATGGCCTGTTGGCCCATGCGGATATTTTCATCGGAGGGAGCGCCCGGAATGTACTGCGTTGCGTATGCTGTGGCGAGATAGAGCCTCGCATTCGTCAGCGAAGGATCGAACTCCTTGGCTTCTTTGAAGTCTTCAATAGCGCGGTCAGTCTGGTTAGCCTTGTAGGCCTGTACGCCCTTGTTGAGCTTGTCGCGTGCGCGGAGCTTGTCGCATCCGGCTCCAGACGCGAGTGAAATCAAAACAATGGCTAGAACAAAAAATGTGTGAAGCTTCCGCTGCATCCCGTGCTCTCCTTGATGAAAACTGGGCCAGCCGTTTGCCCATCGCCTGAGCCGACGAGGCTGGCACAATCTTCTTGAGGACTATCGCTACTGACCCGCTTCGACCTTGGCGGTGATCAAGCCTACGCTATCGATCCCCGCTCCGCGCATAATGTCAATCGCACGCGCGACTTGGCCGAAGTCAACAGCGTCGTCACCTTTAACGAAAGCCACTTTTTCTGCACGCAACTTGAAGATATCGTCCAAGCGAGATCCGAGATCGTCCCAAGAAACCTCATCCTGGTTGATCAGTACTTTTCCGCTTGCCGTGACCTGGACCACAATTGTCTTAGCCAGCAGTTCCTTGTTTTCCGGTTGGTTGGGCGGGGATGGCTGCGGCACGAGCGTATCGAGACCTTGCGGCGTCGTAGGCGTGATCACCATAAATATAATGATGAGGACGAGCAGCACATCAATAAGCGGAACGATGTTCGGTTCCGACATCGATCCTTTGTTTCCTCCTACTGCCATTCCCATGGAAAGACTCCTTTACGGCTTTACGATGTTTCCGCCCTGCTAGTCGGCTCCTGGTGGAGGCGGAGCCGCGGGAGCACCACTCTTCGACCTGTTCTTTTCAGTAAGCAAACCGATCTTGTCCACGCCTGCGGACCGAACTTCGTCAACCGCCTTGACAACTTCCCCGTACTTCGCGCGCTGATCGGAACGAACGAAGACGGTCTTGTCGAGCCGGTTCGCAAGCAAATCTTTTACCTTGGTCGTGATCTCGTCTAGGTTTACTTGCGTGCTTCCCAGATACATATGGCCGTCCCGGGTGACCGCCACGATGATGGCATCGTCCTTGTCGGCATCCTGCATGTCTTGAGCGTTATTTGCCTTGGCCATATCCACCGACACGCCCTTCTGCAACATTGGCGTCACCACCATGAAAATAATCAACAACACCAGCATGATGTCCGCCATCGGAATCACGTTGGGTGAAGCCATCACTGCTGGTGCTTTGGGTTTGTATCCCATGATTTACTTCTTTCCGCCCCGGCGGGTGATGAAGTAGTTGATCAATTCCATCGAGGAATTATCCATCTCGACGTCGAATGCTTCCACTTTGTTCGTGAAGTAGTTGAACGTCCACACCGCGGGCACCGCGACAAGCAGGCCGAGCGCCGTGGTCACCAGGGCTTCCGCGATACCGCCGGCTACTGCCGACAGTCCGGTCGCCTTGGACGCCGAAATACCTTTGAACGCGTTGATGATACCCATGACCGTTCCGAACAGCCCGACGAATGGAGCCGTTGATCCGATCGTGGCGAGTCCGGAAAGGCCGCGCTTCATTTCAGCGTGAACGATGGCCACCGAACGCTCAAGTCCGCGCTTGGCTGCCTCGATCACTTCTTCGTCGCCTACTTGCGCCGAAGCTGCTTGAAATTCGGAGAGGCCCGTCGCCACTACCTTGGCAATGTGGCTCTTCTTGTTCCGCTCGGCGATCGAAATTGCTTCGTCAAGCTTGTTGTCTTTCAGCGCGCCCGCGACCTGCTGGACGAATACGCGGGACTGCTTCCGCGCTGCGCTGTACATCAGCGCGCGGTCGATCATGATGCCCACCGACCATGCGGACATGATGAAGAGAATGAAGACGACCGTTTTGGCTGGATAGCCCATGTTGTGCCACATCGTGAGCAAATCCCACCCAACCTCCTGCTGCTGAAACATCACCAGACTGGCCAAAAGAAAATTCGAAAGCATAGAGTTTGCTCCTCCGTTCGTGCGAAACGATCACGGCAGAGATATTCTGCCGGTCGGAATTAACTGCTAATCAGCCCAGACCCCCAAGAGGATGCCCGAACCGTGCCCTTCCTAACCACCCAAGGTAAACACAACCGAAATTGTAGTGTCCACATCGACCGGGTCGCCATTGAGCAGTGTAGGCTTATAGCGCCACTGCTTGACAGCGTCCATCGCGCTCTGCATCAACAACGGTGGGCCAGAGATGTACTGGAGGTTCTGCACCGTCCCGTCCTTCCCGATAATCGCATGAAGCAGTATGGTTCCGGAAATATGCGCNNTGCGCCACGTTACCGCCGACGCGAATGCGAGATGGAGCGACCTTCGGGGGAGGCGGTAATCCTGCACCCGTACCACCGATGATTCCACCGAGAACACCTCCGGCCTGTCCGCCCGGAACTCCGCCTGGTACACCACCGGTCACACCCACGGCACCTACGTCCGGCGGCAATTCCTCTTCCTTAATCATCTCGACTTTCTTGGGGATCACCGTTGGGGCTGTCATCTGCCCGTTGTGAATCAAGCGCGCCACAGGCTTAACGATCCTTTGTATCGCTGCTGCAGGAGGCGGGGGCGGGGGTGGCGGAGGAGGCGCAACAAGGAAAGTAGTAAGCAATTGTTTAGGCAGCGCTTCCGTGTAGATCAGCGGAATCAGGATCATCACGAGCACAATCCCAATCTGAACAGCAAACGACAACGCTACCGTCCAGGGCTTGTTTGTCTTAACTGGGTTTGCACTGGAAATGACCAGATCATCAAACATAGCTACCTCCTTGCACCTGCCGCCACGCGTTTATCGGCTGCGGATCCGGCGCGAGCGGCAGTTCCTTGTCCTCTGTACTTGTTCCACAGCACCACGATGGGTGCCGCAATTCCGAAACTTGAGTACGTACCTACCACAACTCCTACCACCATGGCAAAAGAGAACGCTCGAAGAACCTCTCCGCCCATCAGGAACAAAACCAGGACGGTTAAAAAAGTGAGTCCACTAGTCAAAATCGTCCGCGACAGAGTCTGATTGATGGCTTTGTTCACCACCTGAGCGAACGGCTCGCGCCGCATCAGCCTCAGATCCTCTCGCACGCGGTCGAAGATGACGATCGTATCGTTCATCGAATAGCCGACCAGAGTCAACAGCGCTGCGATAACCGTCAACGAAATCTCGAAATGAAATATCGAGAAGAAGCCCAGCGTGATTAGCACGTCGTGAAAAACGGCGATAACAGCCGCCGCTCCGTACACCCATTCGAACCGGAAGGCAATATATAACAACATGCCCGCTAGAGCATAGAGGGTTGCAAGAATCGCCTGGCGCCTCAGCTGAGCGCCGACTTTCGGTCCGACAACCTCAACGTCTCGTATCGTAAAATTATCCAAGGCGAAACCGTCTTTCAACGCAGCCAAAACGCCCGGTGTCGCGCCATCGACGTTTTTCAAATCATCGAAGTTCGTAACGATCCCGCCATGTTCTTTGTCCCGCGCGCTGGTAAGTCGCTGCGCGAGCTGGTTGTAACGATCGTTGGCATTCGTGCCCAGTGAAAGCGGATCCTTCTGTGTCAAATAGGCAGCAAGACTAGAAGGCGTAATCGAGTTGAAGTCTTGCTTTCCAGCCGTGTTTGCCGTTCCGAACGTCCGGTGCAAAACATCCAGGATCGCTTGCTTACTCGCGTCGAGGGCTTCATCACCCTCGCCCTTTTTCTCGATGCCAATCACCACATCGTTCTGTGAATTACCGTTCAACACGTTGTCGCTGATGGTTTGAATGGAACTGTTGGGCAGCCCGGCGTCCTGCAGGCCTTTCCGAATCTGATTGACGGGAGCGGGCCCGGAAAACCTTACATAAACGAGCGTGCCGCCTCGAAAATCGATTCCGTAGCGCAACCCGCCGTTTCGCAGAATTGAAATCCAGCCAACGGCCAGAAGGATCAGGGAGAGCGCGACGAAATACTTCGCCTTTCCCATCCAATCGACGTTTACATTGCGAAAGAATTCCATCGAGTCCTATCCGCCTTTATTTGACACCGCTTCATCCCGGAATGTTCCCAAAACTAGATACTTAGCCCGGCTTGCCGGTCCATTCGAGACAGATGCCAATCGAAAATGGCGCGCGAGACGTAAATCGACGTAAACACGTTAGAGAGCAACCCAATCACCAACGTAACGGCAAATCCGCGCACCGGCCCGGTTCCGAACAAAAACAGGAAAACTGCTGAAACGATGGTGGTTACGTGCGTATCAATGATCGTCAGAAATGCCCGGTCAAACCCCACAGCCACCGCCGAGGCCGGAGCTTTTCCACTGCGCAGCTCTTCTCTGATGCGCTCAAATACCAGAACGTTGGAGTCCACGCCCATGCCAATGGTCAAGATCACGCCTGCAATACCCGGCAGTGTAAGCACCGCTCCCGCATAAGCCATGAACGCCAGCAGGATTAGCAGGTTAAGTGCGAGAGCCACTACCGCATTGACACCGCTTAGACGGTAGTAGATCACTAGAAATATCATCACAACGATGATGCTCCCGATGGATGCCCGGACACCTTCGCGGATGGAATCGGCCCCCAAAGACGGCCCCACTGTGCGCTCTTCAAGGTATTTGATCGAGGCCGGCAAGGCCCCTGCTCGCAACACGAGTGACAGATCTTGCGCAGATTCCTGGCTGAAATTACCTTCAATAATTCCGGAGTCCTCAATGCGNNCCGATGTTCGCTTCCGTGAAGGGACCGAACCGCGCGGCTGAGGCCGTGGAAAGCTGAAAACGAACTTCGTATTGGCCCGGATAATTGGAGCTTGGCGCCGGAGTCGCCCCGCGCAAGTCTTGGCCAGTGATAATGGGCGCGCGATCAAGGATGTAATAAACCTGTTGTGTCGGCTGGCCCGCTTGAGTGCTTTCGGCTTTGCCCACGACGATTTCGGTGCCGGGGGGCAAGACTCCGCCATGACTGGCTCGCGCGGCGCTTTCCGAAGGAAATGTTTGGTCGTCAACTACCCGCTTGAGTTCAAGTTGTCCGCCGGCTTGAATGACGGATTTGGCTCGAGTGGGGTCACCTTCTCCAGGAAGTTCAACGAGAATCTCATTGTCGCCGCGACCGGTAAAAGCGATGGTCGGTTCCGTGAGGCCCAGCGCGTTGATACGCCGCGTGATGGTCTCCAGCGCCTCATCCATCGTATCGCGGCGAATATCGGCCACGATCGACGGCTTCATCGCGAGCACGTAACCGTTCGCTTCACCGGCGGCCGGGGACAAAGCCCAGTCCGTAAATTGATTGTTAACCAGGTCGCGGAAAGCCCCCGACGTGTTCGGGTCAACGTTGCGTACCAGTATGTGCGTGTCGTCTACTCGGCTAATCTCACCTACGGTGATGTTCTTCTCGTGAACTTGCTTCGTGATCTGATCGACGGCCTGGTCGCAGCGCTGCCCTATGGCTTCGTCAACTTGCACCTGAAGCACTAAGTGGCTGCCGCCCTTCAAATCCAAACCAAGTTTGATGCGATCCGCAAGATTCTGCTTAATCTGCGACCAAGATGTTGGAAACGTCGGGACACCTATCAGTCCGTAAATGCAAAGGAGTATGACCGCAGCGATAAAAATAAATTTCCATCTGAGCTGGGAATTCATGCCGGCTTTCTAGCTCTCCTTCGGAGGTTCTGCTTGAAGTCCTGCAATTGCGCTGCGGGCCACTTTCATCTTTACTTGCTCGGCGACCCGCAATTGCACCGCTTCGTCTTCCAAGCCGACGATGGTGCCGTAGATTCCGCCATTGGTGATCACTTTGTCGCCGGTCTTCAGGGCCTTAAGCATGTCCGTGACTTTCTTCTGGCGGCGCTGCGCTGGCAGGATCATCAAAAAATAAAAAATGACCATTATCAAGATCAGCGGAAGAAAGAGCGCGATCCCGCTCGGGGCTGCTTGTACTGAAGTCGCCGCGAGGAGCTCAGAAGTCCTTAAACTCATTGTCACGATGCTTACGCCTTTCCCGCTGAAGCGGGCACGCCGGCCAAGGATGGCAAACCAACAAACCGCGCTCCGAAGACTCTCCTCCGCCTTTTACGGCGCCCAACATCTGCTTAGGTTTGCCTATGTGAGGCGGGCCTGAAGGTCAGAGCGGAATCTTTCGAGCTTCCCAAAACGAATAGCCTCGCGAATTCCACGCATTATGTCAAGGTAAAAGTAGATGTTGTGGTGGGTGTTTAAGATGGCTGCGAGAGTTTCGCCCGCCAAATAAAGGTGTCTCAGATACGCGCGGGAATATCGCTGGCATACTGCACAGCCGCACTTTTCGTCAATCGGCCGCGAATCATTTGAGTACCGCGCATTCTTAATCAGCACACGTCCCTGAGAAGTATAAAGGCACCCGTGCCGGGCGCTGCGCGTGGGCAGAACGCAATCCATCATGTCTATGCCGAGTGCGACGTA
>PLZZ01000003.1 GCA_003153585.1 Acidobacteriota bacterium
CGCGTCTTCCGCGGATCGGAGACCGTCCGCGACCAGCCGTTCCGCAAACCCCTTCGGAATAATGTTCTTCACCTTTTGACCAACCAGTTCATCGCGGCGGTATCCAAACTGTTTCTCCGCCTGAACGTTGAGCAGAACGATCTCTCCGGCTTGATTGACCACCACCATGGCGTCCGGTGCCGCCTCCAATAGCCCCCGGTACTTAGCCCCCGACTCCTCGCTCTCGCTAAGATCGTGGCTGAACTCCGAAAATCCTCGCAGATTGCCGGCTGAGTCGCGCAAGGCTGTGAAGGTCACACTCGCCAAGAATCGCGAGCCGTCTTTTCGCACTCGCATGCCTTGTTCTTCGCGCCGGCCGCTTGCGGCAGTCATCCGGAGCACCTCCTCCGGCCTGCCCCGCTCGATATCTTCCGGAGGAAAGAAGCGTGAAAAGTTCTGACCAATAATCTCTTCGGCTCGGTAGCCCTTAATTCGCTCGGCACCGGCATTCCAACTGACAATCTGACCCTGCGGATCCATCATAAAGATGGCGTACTCCCGGACCCCGTCAAGAAGCATCCGGTATCTTTCTTCGCTTTCTCGGAGCGCCTCCTCCGCAAGCCGGCGGCCGCCCTCCATTTGCGCAAGGTGCTTTTCCGCAGCCTTGCGCTCGCTAATGTCTCGGGTCGCTGCTGTCATCAAGATTCCCTTCGCGGCTTCCATGGCAATGTGAACAGGTGCTCAATGACCTGTTTGATGTGCCGCGCCCCATCGATTGACTTCACTGGATACTTGCCGTCAGTGGGGCGAAAGTCCCTAACCCGAACGCGAGTTTCACTTTCCGATTCAACGGAGATTTGTTTTTCATTTCACACTAGATTGGGAATGAAAATTCTATTCGGGACACGACCCAGAAGGCTGAAAGAGGGCAGCCTGTAGCCGGGCGCCGATTTTTTGGAAGGGAATTTAATTCTATACCAGCCTTATGCGAGGACAAGCGGATTCGCAGTGAGGTGTCCAATGGACCACGAGCGCAGAACTTTTACCCGTAAATATCTGAAACTCAAACGAGCCGATGCATTTTGCCGGGGCGCCCCGCGTGCCACCGGCTCGGAGTCCACAAATTCGCAAATTAAGCTAGAATAAAACTCAATCATGTCGGGGCGTAGCGCAGCCTGGTAGCGCGCCTGCCTTGGGCGCAGGAGGTCTGGAGTTCAAATCTCCACGCCCCGACCATTCTCCTCAGTCAGTTGCAGACAGAACGCTTTAAACATCAGGTTTTGGCGCAAAATTGGCACTGTGGCTGCTTGTAGCTGAATGGATGCGCTTGCTCAGACGGTCACTACAATTTTCACTACAGTGATTTTGGATACGCAGCTTACATCCTCCAGTCCGACCGTTTCTTTGCGGATCGACGAGCGGAACGAGGCCGAGCGCCGAGGGAGGGAGAGCTTTGCGATTCCCCTCTTCGCGTGACGATGGCCTGTGAGAAGACGCAACGCTTGCGACGATTGGGCTTGGATTCTGCTTTCGAGTGTTGGTGACGCGTATTTCCTCATGGGGCGGAAATTCGTCTCTCGTCAATCCAGGTGAACCTTGGGTTCGACGGACATGCCGGGGCGCAACCTATCCAGGTCCCGCTGATTCGGGTTGAAGCGTATGCGCACGGGCAGGCGTTGCACGATCTTGACGTAGTTGCCGGTGGCATTCTCGGGCGGAAAGAGGCTGGATCGATCTCCCGTAGCGGCCGGCATATACTCTACCTCGCCCTCAAACGACTCGTCGAGTGAATCCACCTTGATTTTCACACGCTGGCCAACGTGCATTTTTTTGAGTTGTGTTTCCTTAAAGTTCGCGGTGGTCCAGACATTGTCAACCTGAACCACCACGATGAGTTGCTGCCCTTGCGAAATTCTGGAGCCGATTTCCGCACTGCGCTGGCTCGCGATCCCGTCAACCGGGGCCACAATATGGCAGTAGCTCAGGTTGAGGAGAGCTGTATCGAGCTGCGCTTTCGTGGAATCGACGTTGGCTCGCCGGGAATCGACGGTTGCCTTATGAATTGCGACCTGACGGGGCGAATTGGCCTGGTCCTCGGAGTGTTTCGTTTGCTGCTGAAGGAGCTGGGCTTTTCGCTCCTCGACGATTTGCGCCGAAGACGCTGCTGCGAATCGGCCCGCCTCGACCGCCTCGTGGTCCGCGCCCGCACTCGCCACATATTGGTCATAGTCGGATAGGGCGATTTCTCCCTGGTCGACCAATTTTTTGTAGCGCACCAGATCGGCCTGGGCTTTCCGGTCGGTCGCCTCAGCCTGGCGCTGTTTCGCGACATTGCTGTCGAAGTCGCGTTGAGCGCTGGTCACTGCTGCCTCCGCATTGGTCACCTGCTGCGCGTCCGTATCCACAATGGCTCGGTTGGACGTCTCCGTGATGGGTACATTGGGGCTTTCTGCAGCCGCCTGAGCGACGGCTTGTTCATAGTTCGCGCGGGCCTGAGCGACTAGCACCTCGTAATCGCTCGGGTCCAGATCGACCAAGGGTTGGCCGGCCTTCACCGGCTGGTCGTTTTCGACGTAGACGCCCTTAACCGTTCCAGCCACGCGTGAGGCTATGGCGTTGAGGTGCCCATTGATTTGCGCGTCATCGGTGGATTCGTAGGTGCGGGAGTAGAGCCACCATGCGATGACAGCCGCTAGCACAACGATCCCGACGACGACTCCGATGATGATTCGGCGCCGTTTGGTAGCGGGATCCAAGGGCTTCTTCTTTTCGGCATCGTCGTCCTTCTTGCCCGCCTCGGCGCCCTTCTTGTTCGGGTCGTCACCTTCTGCTTTCCCATCGGCAGGCTTCGCGTCTTCCGGTTTTTTTTCCTGGTCGGCCGGCTTCTGCTGGACCGCTTTGTCACCATTCTGGTGGGCGGGCGCAGGCGCTACTTGATCTTTCAATTCTTCGGTGGGCATCGTCAATTTCCTTTCAGCATGTTTGGAATGAACTGTTCGGCCTGTCCGGTCGCCCTGGCGAGGCTGATCCGGGAAAGATTCAGTGAGAAGAGGCTGCTGACGTAATCCCTCTCTGCAGAGGCCACGGTCTCCTGCGACTGCACAACCTCTACCGAATCCGCAACGCCGGCGGCGAAGCGGTCGAGCGACTCGCGGAGAGTTTCGGCGGCCACTCTGCGATTCTCGCGGGCGACGGCGATTTGTTCGGTGGCCACCTGCAAGTCGACGTAGGCTTGCCGTACGTCAAGTTCGACGATGCCCGCTTCATCGGCGTATTCCGCTTGTCGCTGGCTGAGGGCAGCGTCGGCCTGTTCGATATCTGCTCTCACACGGCCACTCTGAAAAATCGGGATCGTGACGGTACCGGAAGCTTGAAAGACAGAGGCTCCCTTGTTCGGGTTTATTCCCTGGAGCCCGTAATCTCCATCGACGGCGACGGCGGGGAGATACTCCGCCTTCGAGGCTCTGTGGGCTTCGCTGGCGGCCTTCAATTGCATCCGGGCAGCCTTGAGATCTGAACGATTATCGAGCGCGAGTTTGATCGCATCATCTAAAGAGATGGCCTCCGGCACGTGAGAGGGCAGGTCTTCGGTCAGAGTGAGTAATTGCCCCACAGGCAGACCGATGAGCCTGGCTAGTTGCATGGTCTGTTTCACCAGGTCGCCGCGCAAGGAGGTGAGCCGTTGTTGCTCCGTGTGAAATTCCACAAAGCTTCTATTCCGGTCGATCACAGGTTTGGTCCCCGCAGCGTAGCGGTCCTCGGATTGCTTGAAGGTCGCTTCCGCCTGCTTCACCTGCGCTTCCTGCGACGCGACATTTGCTTTGCTGGCGAGAATTTGAAGGTAGGTGCCACTCACCGCGAGAGTGATGAGTTCGCGCGCGTCCTGGGCGCTCATTTGAGCTGCGTCCGCCGAGGCCTGCGCTTGACGAAGGTTGTGCAGCGAAGTAATGCTGAAATTTTCGGCGACGTTGGCAAACGCACTGTAATAGTGGAAGGGACCAACAGTAGTCGGCAGTGTGGTGGTTCCGATGACGGTGAGTCCCTGGGCCTGAAGATCGATTTTCGCGCCGGTTTCAGACAAGGTGGCGTAAATATTCGGCAGCATCAGGCTGAGCGCTGCCAGCCGTTGGCCGCGCAACTGTCTCACCGACGAGTTCGCGCTGATGGCGCCCAGGTTGAAGCGAAGGCCGCGCCCGATCGCGTCCGCGATATTCAGAGTAAGCGGGCCGTGCGGTGCGTTCGGGTCGGGAATGCTGCCTTGGTAAGGGCCTGAGACTTGGATGGTGCTGTTGACCGTGTTGACGCTGGAAGTCCCTCCATTTCCATTTGCGGACTGCTGCGCCTGAACGCCGCCGCCGCTCGTTGCCCTGCCAGAAGGCGGCACTTGCTGGGCCTTCGGAAGCGAAGACGCGTCGGACGTCGAGCCTTGCGACCCTTGTTGGGCGAAAGAGGCGCCGGAAAGCGCGGCGACAGAAATCGCTAAAATGCCAAAGCGAATAAGATGGATGGTAAAGCGCTGCGGGTTCATGCCCGTGCTCCTTGGTGCAGAAGTTGGCTCCTGCGGAATGCGATCCCCGGAAAGGCATCCTCCGCTCCGAGCATATTCGTTAATGTCAAATTTCAAAACTTGGTCTCCCTTACGAATGCGTGTCCAACCGCTCATCCTGCAGCGGGGGCTGCCTCGCCGGGTTTCTTCTTGCTCAACAGGAAGGCGCAGAACATCATCCCCAGCGACATCCAGCCCAGCAAGCGATAGACATCTACATATCCCATCGCCGAAGCTTGTCGATTGAGCTCACTATAAATCTCTCCACGCGCCATGGTCGCCGCCCCTTGGCCACCGCTCACACCCGCGTACGCGTTGGTGAGCGCATTGAGCCGCTGCGTAAAGACTGGATTTCCAGCCTGCATATGGTCCGCCAGCCGGTTTTGGTGAAACAGCGAACGATTGGTCACGATAGCTCCAGTCACTGCAATAAAGATGCTTCCTCCCACATTCCTCGCGAAGTTGATAATTCCCGAGACCTGATTGCTGGCTTCTTTTGGCAGGCCCACGTATGCGGCGTTCGTGATGGCGATAAAGCAAACCGGAATGGCAGCCACCTGCAGCATCCGCAGCCAGGAACCGAAGCCGAAACTCATGGTCAGGTTGAGGTGGGTGGAGCTGTAGTAAAAGGCGAAGGCAAAGAAGGCGAAACCACCGATNNTAGCCCAGAAGCTGCTGGGAGAATTGCGGTTGTAGCACGGTACTCGCGTTGAGAAGCCCGCCGACCAGCAGCATAAGGAATGCGCAAATAGCGAAGTTCTTAAACTTGAATAATTTTAGGTTCATGATTGGGTTCTTGGACTGCCACTCCCGCCAGATAAGACCGATCATTCCGGCCGCAAATAGCAGGGCGAAAACTCGAATAAAGTTCGAGGCCAGCCAATCATTCTCCTCTCCCTTGTCGAGCATGATCTGCATGCCTCCCATGGCCACGGTAAGCAGGCCGAGGCCGATATAATCGAGCTTCCTGAAATTAGCCAGAGTGGCTTTAATCCACGGTGGATCTTCGACAAAACGCATAACCAAGACGGTCGCGAGAATTCCGACTGGAATGTTGATGTAAAAAATCCATCTCCAGGAGTAGTTGTCGGTAATCCAGCCGCCGACCGTGGGCCCGATGGATGGCGCCAGCACGGTTACCAGCGCGTACAAAGCGAAGGCCTGCCCGCGTTTCTTCTCATCAAACGAATCCGCCATGATGGCCTGCGCCATGGGTTGCAAACCGCCGCCTCCCGCGCCCTGGACGACCCGGCAGATCAGCAGCATGGGCAGTGAGAAGGAGATGCCGCAGAGGAAACTTGAAACGGTGAAGATTGCGATGCACGTAAGAAAGAAACGCTTGCGCCCAATAACGCTGGATGCCCACGCTCCCAGAGGAAGAACGAT
>PLZZ01000261.1 GCA_003153585.1 Acidobacteriota bacterium
GTTATCTCCACCTGAACGATCGGTCGAAACCGCGCGATCGTTTGCGCGCCGCCTTCGAGTATGGCGCCTTCGGCTCCTTCAGCGTCAATCTTCAAATAGTCCAGACGCTCGATATTCTCCCAGCGACACAGGTCGTCGAGCGATACGCACAAGACAGATACAGATTCCGCATTCCCGACTCTCAGGAGGCCGAACGAATTCGGTTTATCATTGTTCAGGTAAAGTTGCGCCTGTTGAGTATGGCGGCCAACACATAAATTTCGGACCCGCACGTTGCGGTATCCATTCGCGCGGACGTTTTCGAAGAGCCGGCTTGCGGTCTCAAGGAATGGCTCGACAGCGACCACCAAGCCCTCGTCTCCAACTTCCTTCGCGGCCTTAAGGCTATAGACACCGACGTTCGCACCGACATCGACGAAGACGGAACCTGGCCGCAGGAAACGCTGCAGAGAAGAGAGCTCGGGCTCAATAGAGTCTCCGTAAAGGTAAACGCCGCGGCCACCCCAACCCGCTCCGTTGTATCCCGCGACGATTGTTCCGTTTTCCAATCGCGTGCGAACCAGCGCTGAACGCGGCGTCAGGGCAAGGCGCACTTTTTTTAGAAGTAGCTTATTATTCGAGAGAATCATAACGGTGCTCCTGCAAAACTCTGCAAACATTCACATCAAATGGCATTTCGGAAATGTACTCAGTCATCGCCTGCCCGTTGCTCGCATGGTTCAAGCTCGACTATCGCGGCGTTCAAGTCACTACCCGGGAGCGAGTGGGCCCGGGATACCACCCCAAGTTTTCTTCGAGCGATTGCTCCATAGCCCATCGTACTCACGTTGCTCGGCCACAGTTTATCCAACAGGGCAGCGAGTAATTGGACACAGGTGCAAGCAGGCACGACAAACCAGCTAGCCAACGCTCGCGGAGTCAGCTTGCCGTGAGGATCAGAAGTGGCGCCAAGAGCGGTATACAAAAAACTTGAAAAGCGGTAGCCCATTTCCAGCCATGCGCCTCCTCGCGGGCGCAGCCGCAGAATCTCCCAGCCAGTTTCATCCAACAGATACTCAAGCCAATAGCAGGTGAACCGGCAGTAGTCGTAGGGCTTTTCATGAAGTTGCTCGCTTGCGGGGACAGTCAAGAGAAGCAGGGCATCTGGCTTGGCAACGCGCGCCATTTCTCGCAATCCTGTAGCCGGATCCGGAGTGTGCTCCAAGACCTCCGTGCACAAAACGCTATCGAATGTACGGTCCGGAAATGGAAGAGCCAGGGCGGAAGCAAATAGATCCGCGTGTTCCAGGCCATGCATGGTCGAAGGCATATCACTTCCGAAATGCTGTTGAACATTGGGCAGTAAACGTCCATAAGGCTTTTTTCCGCAGCCGACATCGAGTAGGCGGCCTTTCAGCCAAGGCCCTTCCGCACGCACAAAATTCGCGATTTCGCGACGGGAAATATGCCGCGGGTGGAGATATGTGTCATCTAAAAGCTTCTTGATCGAGGTCCACATTGATTTCAAATGTGAATGAAGATTGGCCTTACCCTTCAGCCACCAAGCGTTGCGCTTCGCAGCGTGATCAAATTCCAAGGGAACGTCACTCGGGGGCCTCGACGACGCGGCCCAGTCTGACGGGAATCAGTTTCTTAAAATAATTTTCTATTTCGACCACGCCCATTGTTTTGGCGAGCAGAAAGATGAAGGGCAGCCCGATAGCCGTCACAATCACCAAGATTTTGAGGGAGCCGAGGGGGGTATGCCATGCGACGCGCATTTCAAGCCATGCCGTCAGGCGCGAGCAGAACATCGCCACCAGGGCTGAAGCTAATGAAACCTTCGCTAAGCAGGTCAGAAATTCGCCGACTCTGCGGTTGCGCGTGCGGCGAGCGAGTAAGACGAAAAGAACTACGGCATAGAAGATGATGGCAAGTGAGCTCGCTGCCGCCAGCCCGAGGTAATCCCAGCGACGCCCGCAGTACCAATACAAGGGCAACGTCAAGAATGTGAACACCGTGCCGACGACCGCGGGAGTCACTGTGTCATTCGTGGCATTGAATCCCCGTGAAACCAGGGTTTGTGCTCCCCGGGCGAATATCCCAACAGAGAAAATGGCAAGAGCTGACGCGGTGGCAAGAAAATCTGTCGCACGCAATCGAGTATGTGAAAAAACGAAATAGATTATCGGCTGCGTTAGAACGATCGTGAGCGCCGAGATCGGAACTAGGACGAGGACCAGCCCTTTCAATGTCGCATTTAGCGTGTGATTGAGCTCGTCGAATTTACCTTCGGAGTGTAACTGCGCCAAGAACGGGAAGGATGCAATCCCCAAAGCATAGGCCACGGTAGACAAAGGCACGGCCATCAACGTTCGAGCATAAGTGAGCCATGTGATGGATGCCGGAGCAAGATATGAACCGAACCAACGAATCATCCAGTTGTCGGTGAAATCGATCGACAGCGCGAGCATGATGGGAATCGCTAGTTTGACGAACATCAGGAAACCGGGATGGCGAAAATCCAGATTGGGGGTAAATTTCGCACCCAAACGCCAGACCGCAACTAGCTGCAATACGAAAAATCCGAGGAAGGTGCCAAATAATAGTCCGACTGCAAAGCCAGTGATCCCAATTCGGGACGATAACAGCCACCCGCCCGAGATAATCCCGATGTTATAGACGACGGCGGCAAGAGCCGGTACGAGGAATCTTGCTTTGGCGTTTTGTACAGCGCCCATAACGCTGCCCAGATAGAGGAAGAGCTGAGCGGGCAACATCACGCGAGTCAGAAAGACGACTTCCGCCTTTTGCGCTAGATCGAAACCAGGCGCAATAAAACGGACCAACTGCGCGGTAAAGATTTCACCTACCCCGACAAGCACGACAAGAGCCAGGGTCATGAGGGTCATGACCGTGGAAAATACATGCCAGCCTTCGTCTTCTCGATTTTCAACCTGATACTTCGTAAATACAGGAATAAATATCAGCCCCAACGCACCACCCGCAACCAGATAGTTCAAGAAATCGGGTAGAGTGAACGCCGCATAGTAAGCGTCAGTGACTGCGCTCGAGCCGATTTGATGTGCGACTGTCCATTCGCGGACGAATCCCAGCATCCTACTGGCTAGAATGGCGCCCATCACAATCCCCGTGGATTGCAGAATGTGCCGGTTACGAGTCGAAGGGATCATTCAGTTAGACCAAACTCACTGGGAAAGGCTCGGCCCCAATCCAACTAATGTAAGCCGCCGAGACTTCCCCCGCTCACGAGGCACTAAACGATTTACCGCTCCGTGAGCATTAATTCGAGCTTGGCGGAAACCTCTTCTTGTTTTTTTGTTGCGACGTACCAATCGATGGTCCGGTGCAGGCCGTCCATGAACATTACCTGAGGTTCCCAACCGATAAGCTCTTTCGCGAGTGAGTTATCCGCTACTCGATTCAAAGGTCCTGTGGGCATTTCCGGGTGCAGTTCGATCTGTGGTTTTCGTTTGAACGTGCGCAAGATTT
Source organism: Acidobacteriota bacterium (assembly GCA_003153585.1). GTDB lineage: Bacteria > Acidobacteriota > Terriglobia > Acidiferrales > UBA7541 > Palsa-295. The sequence continues at coordinate 3,493 of PLZZ01000261.1, forward strand.
CGTGAACGGCGTCAATCACTCGGATCCGCTCCATCGTGCCGAGATTCACTGCCGTCCCGTCATCGATCTTCTCCGCCGCCAGAATCGTCCCGCGCACGATGTCGTCAATGTAGGTCCAGTTGCGAATTTGTTCCCCTGTTCCCCACACAACGAATGGATCCTGATTGATGAACGCCCGAGCGATCATGGCGATGACCGCGTGATTTTCGACTCCGCGAGGACCATAGACCGTGAAATAACGGCAACATGCCGACTTCATTCCGTGATCTACGTAGTAGGCCCTCAGGGTCATCTCCGCCATCAATTTCGCCCAGCCGTAGAGGTGGTCCGCATCATAAGGGGGGCCCACCATGTCTTCGGTGAGGTAAAGAATCTCGTTCGGATTGGTCTGGATATGATTCGGGTAAACGCAACCTGACGAGGCATAAACTACCTTTTCGACTCCTGCTTCCAGGCACGCGCGGAAGACTAACCCATCGAGCATCAGGTTTACGGCACAAGCGGCTTGGTGGAGATCGACATAGCCGCGCCCGCCGTGATCGGCCGCGAGATGAAACACGGTGGTCATGTCAGCGACCGCTCGCGAGGCAACGCCGTGTTGTCTCAGGTCGCCCTCGATGAATTCAACTTTTCCGTTCCCGATCAGATCGCGGATGTTCTCAATTTTCCCGCTGCTTAGATCATCAACCACGCGAATCCTGGCTCCTTTCTCGGCAAGTGCATGCACCAAACCGGAGCCTATGAAGGAAGCTCCACCTGTTACCAATACCTTGCGGTTTTTCCAATTCATCTCTATCCTCCTGGTTTTATTCGAACTTTCGGATATGGAACAACTCGAGAGAAACGGCCCACATAGAGCTTGGAATTGTTACGAGGTATCGCTTCCAGAGCCGGCGCGGTTCCGCAAGCAACCGGAATAACCACTCCAGGCCATTGTCTTGCATCCATCGGGGTGCTCGCCGGAGCCTTCCGGAATTCATGTCAAAGGCGGCACCCACCCCCAGCATGATGGCGACCTTCAACTTATCCCGATGCTCGTAAATCCATCTCTCCTGTTTCGGAGTGCTCAAGCCGACCCACAAGACGTCCGGACGGGATTTATCGACTAGAGAGGCTAGTTCCTTTTCCTCTTCCGTCGTTAACGGACGAAAAGGTGGTGTGTAGGTACCTGCGATGGTGATTTGAAAGCGATCGCGGAGTTGCCGGGCCAAATCCTGGGCAACTTCCGGTGTGCCTCCATAAAAGAAATGGCGGTAACGCGGCCCCGTTTTTTTGCAGAATGCTTCCATCAATTCTGAGCCGGGCACTCGGCGCCGCAGCGGGTGCCGGTGCCAACGCGCCAGCCAGACGAGCGGCATTCCATCCGGAACCACCAGGTCCGCCTGATTGAGAATCTCCCGAAACCCCGGGTCCTGCTGAGCTTCAGCAATTCCGTGCATGCCAGTGACTGCCACATAGCAGGTTTTGCTCGTTTCGATTAAGCGCTCCATTCTGGCGACTGCTTCGAACGTTTTCACGGCGTCGATTCGGACGCCCAAGACTCTAAAGCTCGGCGTGATCGTTTTCATCTTGGATCCAACGATTTCAAGCATATGCACCTACCGTTTGTTCGTAGATTTCCATCATTTGCGAGTAGTTCACTTCCGCAGAGAATCTTCGTTCGTATTCGCGACGAGCTTTTCGTCCCATCGCGGCGAGTTCAAGGGAATGAGTTCGAGCCCAATCGACTTTCGCTGCCAGATCCTCGGCATCGCCCGCATTGAAATGAAGCCCCGTGCGACCATCGCTAACGTTTTCCTGCATGGCCCCAAGGCGCGAACAAACCACGGGAACGCCGCAGGCGAATGCCTCGGCGATATTCAACGAAAACGCTTCGTACCAGAGGCTCGGGACAATTAGAAACGCAGCCTGCTTCATAGCCGCGCGAGTCTCGCCGGTCGTCAGACGTCCCCGAAATGTGACGTGCTGAAGATTTCTTATTGCGGCTTCTGCTTCAAGATCGGCGCGCAGCGGCCCATCACCCACAATTACGAGCGGGATCGGACTACGCAGACGGTCCCATGCTTCCAGAAGCGTAGAAACGCCTTTCTCCGGCGAAAGCCTGCCGGCAAAGAGCGCGTAGTTCCCGGGGATGTTTCTTTCACCCGGATCGGGATAAACAAAATTCGGCTTAACGTGGATTTTTTCTGCAGGTAGTCCGCGTTCAATGAACTTGTTCCGCGCGAACTGAGTAAGCGCGATGAAACCGCTCACCGAATCGTCCCAGGTCCCACGGGCGCGGTGAACTTGGAGCATCAATGCAACGGCGGCGGTCGCAGCGCGCGATTCACGGTAACAGCCGTGGGTTACACTTCGCATCAAACCGTGCTTTGTGCATTCTTCACAAACATGGCCATCGCGAAAGAACGTGGCGGCAGGACACAACAGCCGGTAGTTATGCAGAGTCTGCAAGACAGGAACTCTCTCTTGCTTGCACATCTCGAAGATCGAGGGAGAAATCATCATGAAAGTGTTGTGCGCATGGACCAGATCCGGTTTTTCCTCGCGAAGAATCTTCCGGATATCCTGCTTACTGTCTTCGGCGGAGATGATTCTGCTCACGAGTCCGATCTGCCCGATTGCTGACAATTGCTCCAGCTCGTGGTTGCTTCGCAAATAGGTAATGACCTGATGTCCGTGGCGTTCAAGGAGTCGGAGTTCTTGGTTAAAAACAACATCTTCTCCTCCTGCCTGCTGATAGATGTTGTGGACCAGAAGGATTTTCATCTTTTGAGAATCAAAGGTCAGGCTGTTCGATGTGCTTCAGTACACCGGCACGCGCAGATGAAGTGGAGATTTGTTTCCGTTTCCTGGTTCGGCCGCTGGGGAGTTGGAATCGACGAGAGCCTGCCACACGATTTTATCGAGTAGCAGGGCTTCCTCCCGGATTAACACCGGAATGCCTTGACGAATGGGAAAGAGTCCCCGGAAATCACGATCCAGGCTCAAATATCCCTTTTCTTCGATCTTGAGAAGATGTGAACCTGTGACGGGGCACCGCGTAATGGATTCAAGTGAGGTGACGCGATGCGTCGTCGGAGTTCGCCCCGGTTTTTCCGCAAGCACTACGAGGTTTCCGAAAATCGACGGCAACGCTTTCGCAGCAGAATAATACAGTTGTTTGAGCACTCGATGAGTTTCACCCATGGCGTCCTTCTTCCACTGCGACGGAGCACAGGTGTGCCGATCGATCGAAACCACGGATAGCCCCGCATCCCGGAATAGCCTGCGAAGTTGGGAGACGCCAAAGCTGCGTTCGATGGTCCCGAGAAAGCGGTCGCGTATCTCGGAAAGACGCCGATACGGATTGTAGGCGTAGGGCTCGTAGAGGAAGATCCGGCCGCCGGGAGCCAGCACACGCTCTACTTCGTGNNCTGGGCGGATTCATTCTTGAGTGGAAGGTGATGAGCGTCACAGGCTAGATAAGACGGCGACTTCCGTTTGTATTTCCTGCATCTTTCTTGCGAGAGCTGTAGCGCCACCTCGTTGATGTCGGTGCAAAGGATGGGATATCCGCGGGTCGTTAAGTATTCCGATTCGCCGCAGGTATTCGAGCCGATATCAACAATCAAGCCGCCGGGAGAATCCAGCGCCCTTTCGACTTGGCGGACTTTTTCGGCATAGCCGGTGTCCATCTGAAGCTTCTGGAGCACATCCGTCGACAGATATCGCTCCCGCTGCTGCGATATACTTTTACTTTGAAATTGGCGTTCTTCGGTTGCGGAAACCCGCGGGAGTAACGTCATAACATTCTCCTTAGTTCGCAATGCCGTCGTAATCGGCTTCCTTGATTCGGTTGCGGTGTGAAGTTCGACAATGCGTTCCGCGAATAGCTGGGAATCAGAATGCGCGTGTTAGGGAACTGCACACAGAGTGGCAGGATCCGTTTGTGGAGCGCCAAACGTGGACTTGAAATCTTGATTCGTGACCGATCGCCAGTGCGAAAAATCTCCACTCCAGGAATGCCCATCCGTATCGAACTGAAAAGCATTAGCGGTCGCGGCGTTGTACCAAGTATTGTTGTCCGAACTCAACGTATTGAAGAACACGGTGGAAGACTGATGGATCGCAAACAAGAACTGGCTGGCNNGCGACTTTGTTATCGAAGATCACATTTCCCGTCAGCGCTACCGATTGCGATTGATTGGTGACAACTCCTCCCTGATTGTTTCCGCATATCCGGCTGTTGGTAATCGTGAACGGCCCCATGTTCGCCTCAAGCAATATCCCGTTTACCATGTTATGTGCCAGGTAGGCCTGATCGAGTGTGATATCCGCATTGTCGGTGTCGAACCAGATTCCACGTCCCTGATTGCTCACGGCTTTGTAGTTCCTGAAGGTACCTCCGTGCACGAACAGGAACTTGGCTCCGCCCGTCTCCCAAGTTAGGAATTGGCCCCAGGCCCCGCGCCAGTTGTTTGAGGAAGCCTCGACATCCTCCATGGTCAGGTCTTTAATCCGAAAACCGTCGATTCCGAGTTCTCCGTTATTATTGACGGCCATTCGGCGGGCCGAAGACTTTGTGACATTGAATAGCGTCAAGCCAGTCCAGTTGTTCCATCGAATGGTGGAGTCTTCAAGAAGTTGGTCCGTAGCGCCGACGATTGCGACCGCGGATCTTTGCGGAGTGGAAATACAGGAATTGGCGTACTGAAACACAATGCCCCGCACGGTGAGATGTGGGACTTGGTAACTCTCGAAAAGTTGAGGCCGAACGCCTACTTCAACGACTGCCTTCGCGATGTCCGAAACCCGCTCCGGCCAAATGTGCACGAGCTTGGTGGCGTCATCAATATAAAAGGTCCCTTCCCGCAATTGATCCGGAGAAAGCACCTGAACCAATAGCTTTCCATTCACAAACACCATTTCTCTGCGAAGCACGATTTCCTTAAGCGATGGCCACCCAGCGGGCACCGAACAAGTTCCCCACGCGTAGGGCCACGAGCGCACAAAGCTGCCCGGTGCTGCAGAATCCGCCCGCCAGTCAGTCCAAACGTCCGAGCCGGAGATGATTACCGAGCCGATTTTTGAAGCTTGAAAAGTAACAGGAGCGCCAACGTTGGGATTGACTCCCGAGATTTGAACGAATTCCCGATATGTGCCTGGATTGATCGTGACAGTCGTTGCGATATTGTTCCGATGATTTGCGGAAGCAATTGAGGCGCCGCGGCTAATTGTTTTCACAGGCTTGGCGCTTGTTCCCGGGTTGGTGTCCAATCCGGATGAGCCATCCACAAAAATCTCGACAGCAGCCGTGGGATGAAGAGGTTGAGCAATTGATGATCGGCCTGAGAGATTTCGCGCTCCGTTGCTGCCGACAGAAAAAAGAAAGAGCGTGCAGATCGCCACATTTCTCATGCTTGCCGCCCTCGATCTGAATCGACTCAAGATCATGCTGACATGGGCTGACTGGGCGATTTCATTCTGCGGCGTAAAAACTCGGCGCACGCGAGAACGGTAAGAAAAGCAATTGAAGCGTGGCTCGTTATATTTCCCGCTACAACGCAGCGTATGGAAACAATTGTTGCCGCCATGAGAATCTCAACGGACAAGTGCCGCTCGGGCTGCGTCAAAAGTGGGGAGCGCGAAGAACGCAGCAGACTCCACCATATTCCAGCCAGGACGATAACAAGAACGAGCGGCCCCCAAATGCCTATATCTAGAAAGGCTTCGATCGGCGTGCTTAAGACGTCCGACTTGCCCAGAATGCCGAGTCCCGGCAGCACGACAAACCTTCCGCCCGCATACCCGCCATAGCCGATCAACGGCCTTTCCGAGATCTTCTCCCAAGCGAACTGCCACATTTGCAAACGGCCCGACATTCCCTCAGCCTCTGTGGCCGTCTGACCGCGCAGCAGGAATGTCCACACCGTGTTACCGAAATGCGTAAAGAACAACAAAATCGTGCCCGCAAAAGAGGCGGTAATCGCGATGGCCGCTCCCAAAAGGTACTTTCGCAGGTAGATGAATAACAGCACGAAGGAACAGAGAAAAGCACCGACGGCTGCTCGCGTTTGGGTGAAAATCAGCGTGACCAACGCCGCTACCAATAAGAGCCGATACCATTGCCGATCGTATTTTCCTTCGGGATCGTCCAATATCCGGCAGAGAGAGATTCCCGCGAGAATCGCGCAGTACTCTCCTATGCTGTTGGCATCAAGCGTCGGGCACACACCCTCCAGTCGGAAACGAAGCGGTCCGTACGCGTAACCTTCCATCAGCCCGTCACTCGGATCGACAATCGCTCCAATCCAAGCGGACAACACGAGCAATGCAAGCAAGATCCAAGTCCAGTTTGCGAATTTCTCGTATTGCTCGACCGAATCCAGAGTCACTACGATCGCAGCCAGAAGCGAGAGATCGAGAAGATATTCCACCGACCTGAAGAGCGTAAACCCTGGAACAACCGACCACGAGGTGGAGACAAGGCAAATCAGCGGATACACCGCCATGATTCCGATCAGACCGCTGAAAAGCGAGCGAATCCAGTATGTCTTTCCTGAGAGAAGGCGTTGGACCAGAATCAACCCAACAATTGCGTCCAGCCCGATCCTGAACATAGCCCATCCATCAAGGGCCGATTGATGGATGTCATACTCATCCCGAACTCGAAACACGAGTGCGCTAAGAAACATTATCAGCCAGAGTGCTTGCCACCACGTGAATGACTTCGTAAGGCTGACCGACTCGCGAGAGATGGTTCGAACGGCGGGAAACGCCGCAAACACGATCAACACCGGCGCCAGAACGAGCAGGGTGTCCAAGAACGTATGACGAAACGGAGCTGCTGCGTAGAATCCGGCTACCGTCAATACACTGAGAGCCGACAGCTCGACGATCCAGAGAACTCTAGTCATTGTCCTTCATTAGCTGAGCAATATGTCCAACCGAGTCAGGTTCCGCGAATTCAAGCGTTCGTTGCTTCATTAATCGAGCGTACAGTTCCGCGAGTTGCTCTCCCTTCCTGTCCCAATTGTACTTTTCCTGCATTGCGGCCCGTGCCGCCTCGCCGAGTCGTGCACGACGCGGCGGATCGCCGGCAAGTTGCTTCAGAGCAGAAGCCAAGTCCGCTACGACCTGCGTGGGACTAATCGCTGGTATCTTTAATCCTGTGGCCTCGGATACTTGCAACGCCGGGCCGCCGAGATCCAGACAGATCACCGGACGCCCCGCTGCCATCGCTTCCAACGTCACCCAGCCACCCGAGTCGTGTAGAGAGGGATGCATGAGGACGTCACACTCCGAGATCTTCTCCAGCACTTGAGTGCGCGGAAGTGTGTGCCAGAAGACCGTGTTGTTTTCGATGCCGAGAGTCTTTGCCATCCGTTCCCAACGCTCTCTTTCTGGACCGTCACCGATAAGCCAGTACTCACTGCTTGGATGCTCACGATGAAATTCAGCAAATGCCCGCAAGCCCAATTCAAAACCCTTCCAATGAAGGTAACGGCCCAAGCTCAAAATTCGGAAACAAGCCTCGTTGCGGAGCGGAATTCGCGAGAGAATTGACAAATCTTCGCTTGTCAAGGCTACTGTCGCGGAGAATGAAACGTCGCGACAACCCAATGCCTTTAGCCGAAGCGCCGTTTCAGGAGTTACCGCCAGACCTGCGACCGCACGGCGAGCTGTCATTCGCACGAACGGGTCAAATTCCGCCAGGTATCGCGCCGCGCTGCGCACTACCTCGTAGAATGTCCCGCGCAAACTCAAAGATCTACGAAAGCTGCTGGGCGCTGATTCGGCCCCTCCGACAGGTCCCCAAAGAAAAGGCGCGGGCAACAGCGGGAGGAAACTCGGGCGCCAATAGCTTCCGAAAGTTACGTGGTGCACTAAGTCAAAATGGACCTTTCGAAAGAGTTCCTTGGCCAGAAGATATGCGCCAATCTGCCATAAATAATAGTAGATAAAAACTCCCCGCTGGCCCTTCTTCCAAAAACGCATCCGCCTCGGCAAGTCGTAATAAACGAAATGAACACGAGGCATCGGGTGAGCGTTGAGCGCTTTCTCGATCGACTCACGGTTATTGATTCGCGTGATCACCCAGCACTCTTCAAACCGTCCAATCTGGCACACCCAGTTCCAGCCGCTGCCGGGTTCAGAGCCCCTTTCCGGTTCACACGCGTATGCGGAGACGAGTACTTTCATCGAGCGAATCTCTGCTTGGTTCTAGGTTGGCAATCGGCCAGAAGCGGCCGAAACGTACCGGATCATTTGCTCTTCGCGATAGTCAATCGCGAATTGTTTCGCTTCTTCTTCCGCCGTTTGCGCCGTCGAGTGCAAAAGATAAAGCAAATAGAGCCCGCGATTTTGTTCCCGAAGATCAGGCTGTTCTCTCACTTCGGGTTTTTTATTGAGAACACACTCGGTCTGAGCGAGAAAATGGAACCGGTCCCACAAATTGGGGGCGTTCGAGGAGCCAGATTCCCAATCAAATATGGCTAGCCTTCCCTGATGCAGCCGTGTGTTCCAAGGAGTTAAATCGCCATGTTGAATACCGCAAGGGACGGCGATTGCGCGGAGCTCTCGAGCAGCGATTCGCAAAGCTTCCTTACCTAGGTTCTGCCACCTCGCTCCTAGGTGCGGCGCTATTTTCTCCCACTTGCTCGCCGTGTCCCGAATCACAGTTTCCCCGGGCGAAACGCTCGGTTGGCAGCTTTGCAATTTCTGTAGAAAATCTTCGTGAAGTTGCGTGAAACTAACAGGTCCCGTTTCACCTTCGAGCGCAGATTGAAACACGATGTCGTTGCCGCGCCAGGAGTCGGCGAAGAGCAACCGCGGAATATGAGCTTGCAGCTTTGGAAAACCGGATAGCTTTCGCAAAAACGTCCCCTCGTGCCGCAATCTCTGCCGCGCGCCATTCGTGAGGGGCATCTTCAAGTAACCCAAGATTGAGCCGTCGCTCCTCATGACCTGCACGGTCAATTTTTGAAACGTACCCGGTGTGCCCAACGAAAGCGAAAATATCAATTGACTCTCCCCGGTGATATCACTCACGAGGCTCTCGATCGGCAAAGCCGTTCTGGACGCGATCAGGACGTTGTCACCTACCCATCCCTGCCAGGCGGTCTTTCTCAACTTGACGGTAATGGCCTTCATGAGTCGTCCCGACGGCGAAAAAGGCGCGTAGATCTCGAATCCGTCCACCGGATGCCTTCCGTGAGCTTGTGGTAGAAACCAACGAGGCCGCTTGCGTGACGGCAAAGCCGCGAAACGGTGCATCCGCGTATAACCATTAATTGCCAAGTGCTTCAGGAACTCCGACGTGGGACTCCAGGAAATTACGACTTCCGGAAGTTTGCAACCTGCTTTCAGCAATTCGACTTCGTCCATGGTTGGAACATCCAGAGCGCCGCCGACGAAAAGACGCAAGGCATCTTCGAGCGTGCTTGCGCCGTTTGAGTTTCGAAAAACCGTTTCAATCGCCTGCGCGGCGCTTGTCACAGCGTCGCCGCCCGCCACGCGCGCATCCTGACACCCAGCCGTTGCCTCATGAATTCCGCTACGGCGCCGGAGCTTGATTGCACCGTGGGCTCAATTCCTCGGTCCGTATCGATCACTATTTTTCGTGTTCTTCTGAACTGGAGTTGCTGGTAGGCCTCGCGCTGGCGCTCTATCTCGCCAACCGGGAGTTCTTCTTTTCGCGAAAAAATCGACGGCCCTGCGGCATCGAGAAGGATCACCAGATCAGGCTCGGGAACGAGGCGGGACAGTACCTTCGAAAACCACGTCGGTCCTCCGTATCGGTATCGTAGAGGATCCACCACCACGTCATGGAAGTAGCGATCGAATAAAACAAAGTTCGATCTCGTCAATGAAGGACGGATCGCGACAGCATATCCAACCCAGTAATCCATGAAAAAAGCGGACAGGTAAGCCATGGATAAAAGTTTCCCTCGCGCCGGTTTCGCGTGGGGCGTCAGATTAATTCCGGTGTCTTTTTTTTGAAAAAGTGTTTGCGGTCGCCAGTGAAATAGCCGGCTTCGTCCCCAGAATCCTTGCTTGAGCGTCTCGGTGAGTCCTGCGATCACAGTGCTCTTACCCACGCCATCGGGTCCCAGTACCGCAATAAGAATTCCCGTCGGTTGGACGCATCGCCGAATGCCCCAGAAGAATTGCGTACCAAGGTATCTCATCAACTTCAACGGTCTCCGAGACCAACTTGTCTTCCAGAATTTCGTCCGGGCGTGAACCAGATCGTCTGCAATGGATTCATTCAAGCAGGCCTGTACAGCGACCTTCCCCCATTTGCCGGGAAATATTTCTCCCGCTATCTTCTCGGCCTTCGCCGATCCTAAAGTTTCGACCAATCGTTTCAACCGAGTAGATTGGGCAGCAGGCGCTCGTCCTTTCCAGGATTTCTTTGCTAGAAGATAGGCAAACTCGACCTCTGGTGAAGGTATCCAGAACTCGCCATGGCGCCGGCGCTGGTCTAGCATTTCCTCACTGGTCGAAAGAATCAATCCGCTTCGCCGGTGATCAAAAACAAGGTCCACAGCTGCGGTCTTCACTTTTGTACCTTCGGCCCAATAAAAGACGAAAAAGTGACCAGTTACGGAATGATTGAGACACTGAAAGCAGGTATAGCCTTTCCGCCGAAGACGCTCAAAGACGGCCGGAAGCTTGTACTTATCTTTAGGATGGACAGCCAAATCCAAGTCGCTGTGTAATTCATCAGGAAGCTGGTCCCAGGAGTGCAAAACGCAATAGCGGACTTCCAATTCGTCCAGAAGCCTGAACAAGCCGCGCAAGAAATCGGGTAGAGTGCAGGTGTTCTCCACTTGCATCACAAATGCAGTATCTGATTTCTTCTGATCAACTCCATATGCTGCGTCAGGCAGAGCGTGGCTGAACTCCGCAACAGAAACGGCCTCCTGGCACTTTTCACTCACGCGGCACCTGTACCTTTCAGCACGGCGGGGATCGTCCGCGCCAGAATTTTCAGATCCAGCCAAAGCGTCCAGTGTTCAATGTATTGCATGTCTAGCTCCATCCACTTCTGGAAAGGGACCAAGTTGCGGCCGCTTATCTGCCACAGGCAAGTGATGCCCGGCCGCACACTAAATCGAAGCCGTTGCCAGTCTTCGTTGAATCCTTCGAAGTCGCGAACAGCCATGGGTCGCGGGCCCACCAAGCTCATGTCGCCTCTGAGAACGTTGAAGAGCTGGGGCAATTCATCAATGCTTGTGCGCCTGAGGAATTTCCCGAGGGGCGTTAGTCGCGGGTCGTTCTTGATTTTGAACACCGGCCCGGAAACTTCATTGAGAGCTTCCAGTTGCGCCATCAATTGCTCGGCGTCACGGACCATTGTGCGAAATTTATAGATTTTGAATCTTCGCTTATTGAGCCCTACCCTCTCCTGGCAGAAAAACACAGGCCCGGGCGAAGTGAATTTGATCAGGACCGACACGGCGAAAAACAGCGGAGCCAAAAAAATCAGCAAGAATAATGAGATCGCGGAGTCCAAGATGCGTTTAAGCAGGAGTGACTGCGCCTCTAGCGCGTGCCCACAAACCGCGATATGCGCCTCGCCGTCGAAATTGTCGGTGCGCGGCTTCGCATTCTTCAGGTCAAAAATATCCGAATCGAACCGCGTGATAATCCCGTGCTGCTCGCACAATGCCGCCACGCGGGAAGCATCTTCGTAAAAGGAACGAAGAGGAAGGTAGATCGCTACTTCATCAACGACATTCTTGCGGAGATAATCCGATAGGCCTTCGACATCGCAGCAAAGCGTGTATTCCGTGGTTAGAAATCCTGCCGTTCCCTCCCAGTCGTCATCAACGAATCCGAGGACCCGATAGCCCAGCTCGGGTCTCGCTTCGATCCTGCTCGCAAATGCGACCGCCCGCTGGTTCGTACCCAAGATCAGTATGTAGTGCAGATTCCTGCCGCGACGGCGCATATATTCGAGCAGGCGCCGGACAATCAGCCGGGCGCTGACGACACAAGCAGAGCTGACGGCCCAGAAGAGCGCCAGGAATGCGAGTGTGACCATGTGAATTGTGACCACTCTGGCAACCGCAATCACGCTTATACATATGAGGGTAGTGCCCCTCAGAACTTCAGTGATCTCCGAGCGTCGCGTGGCAAGCCTTTTCGATTCGTATAGACCGCAGAGAGAAAGGAGCACATGCCATACAACCAGCATCACGCCGAAGATCACGAAATTCCAGAGCTTGACCTTCATCGAGAGGAATTCCGCGAGCGAGTGAGCGGGAGATTCAGAACCAACCAGGAGCATCGCGAGTCCAAATGAAAGGACCACGACACACAGATCGAACATTTTGTATACGCTCAACAAAAGCCGGCGTTTGGTTTCTTGCATTATTGGGCCTTCGAAGAAGATTTCTAATTGTTTTGTTTCAGGTTGCTTTGCGTCGAAGCTGAAAATGCCGTTTTCGATCGGATTGCGCGAGGCATGTAACCAGGGAGTGCTTTCTTCTCACGAGAATTAAAATGGACAGTTAAATCACGGGCATGACGTGCACCGATATGCCCGATTAGATTGGCTCTACGCGATAGCCGGCGACCTGAATGGAGAGAGATCTCCGAATGATCTCAACAGAAACAACCAGGCTCTCGTCGCCGTTTCTTGAGAGGAAAATTCCTTGAAGGCCGTCAAGACTACCACCTCGAATGCGGACACGTTGTCCGGCATCGAGAAATGGAAACGATGTAAATGGAATGCCCTCTTGGAGGATAGCCTGAACAGCTCGAATCTGCTCTTCCGGAATCGCGGCGCCTACGCCACGATTTCCCACGATTCCAAGCACCCCAGTCGTCCGCAGAATGGGAACGCGCATATCCTGGGAGTCTAATATTTTCACGAACAAGTAGCTCGGAAACAGCGGAGCATGAATTACGCGGCGCCGGTCACTCCAGCAGTGAATCGAGGAAAACAGAGGAAGAAAGGCCTCGATCTCCTTCTCTTGAAGACTGAGCGCTACTTTCTTTTCGTGGCGCGGCCTCGTCTGGATTGCAAACCAGGACGCTTCGGCGGATAGGTCCGCCGGAACGGCTGCGTATCGAATTTGTGGATCGAGATTCAACATAGCTCCGCTAATCTGAGTCACAGGTACAGTTGACCTCCTCAGTTCTGAGGTGCCAGGCTTCCTGGTTGCCTCATCAGGTTTCGGACCAAATCTTTTTCTAGTAAACCGTCACAGTGCCTGCAGCCGGCGCTCTATAGCCTGTGGTACAAAGACTGTGGAATCGGAAACGTGCGCTTATTCAAAACCGCACCCAGGACCTGCACTTGAGCCGCCCGCAGCATCTCCGTCACTCTCAGCGCTGATTCTCGCCTCGTCGCGTTTGCTTCCAGAACGAGAACGAGTCCGTCTGCAAGCTGACCGAGACCGATTGCCTCGGCATATTGATTCAACGGCGGTGCGTCAATGAGGATGTAATCAAACGCGTCGCGCAAGTGCGGCAACCATGTCTTCAATCGATCCGACTTCAGAAGGTTCACCGAATCAAATGCCTGTGACCCACACGGGAGCAGCCAGAGATTGTCGGGCCGGAGGCGTTGCGTGAAATTTTGGATAGGATTTTCGCCGACTGCGAAGTCTGCCAAACCTCGATGGTGGGCCACGCCGAAAAATTGGGCTAGTGAGGGAGCGCGCAGGTTGGCATCCACCACGCAAACCGAGCCAGAGACGTTCTCCGCCAAAGTTTGTGCGGCAGTCGCGCACATGCGACTGCATCCGTTACCTTGGTCGATCCCGGCAAACACGACGGAGCGCGGAGATACTCCCATCTGCATCAGAAACAGTCGTTGCACCAGTTTCAGGGATTCATCGTTCACCAGTCGATCGATATTCAGGCCGGAATTGTTTCGGTGGCTATTCCCGTTTGATTTGACGACTGCTGGCGCGGTCTGCAGCTTGGGTACTGGCTCAACCTCAAGTGTCGTTCCCGCCTGTTTCAGTAATTCGAAATTTCTGCTCAAAGTTTTTCCGCCTTTTGTGGCAATTCGCCGGAAGTCCCCTTCTCTTCGGTTCGCGGACCCGGTGGCATATTCGTCGCGGAAGGAATGAAAAGCACCTGGCCAGGGCGAAGGTCCTCGGCATGAATCAACCACGGGTTCAACGCGTAAATCTTGGCCAGTATTTCGTTGTCAAATCTTCCATAATTCTCTACGCAGATTTGATAGAGCGTCTCACCTGCGGCCACTTGGATTGGCCGGGACGTTTGGCCAGTACCTGCCGGCTGATCGGAAGGATGTACGAGCGCTAAATCTGTCTGAGCCGCGTTACCAGAAGACGTATTTGCCGGCGAGACTGCTAGCTCTTTCGCTGGCTCGGTCTTTTCCGCCGAAGGTGGAGAGTCCGAATCGGAAATAGAAGCCAACGAAGGAGTGCCGAGGGATCCGGAAAGCTGTACACCGGGAAACTTTGCTCCCCCTCGGTTCGCATCAATGATTGGCCACGCGAGGGTGAATAGAAACGCACCCGCGAGCGCGAATTTTACCGCCCGATGTTTGCGTCTCGGCTCGGCGGTGATTAAGGGAACGGACTGCGTTATGGTGAAGCGAGGCGTCTCTTCACGGTTCAGGTCAACTGCGGACCCTGCAAGGAGTGATCCAAGGTCGAGATCGCCCAGCACTTCGGCAATGATCTCGTGATCGATCACCTTTTTCCCTAATGCGCCCCCCAAAGCTAAGGCATTAAAGCAAAGATTGTTGATGTTGCGGGGAATGCCCTCGCTGTGTTTGGCGATCATCGCTCGCGCTCGATCCGTGAATAACGGGGCCTTGTTGTCGTAGCCGGCCACGCCTAGGCGATGCTCGATATATAGTTTCGTTTCTGTAGGAATAAACGGCTTCAACCTGCAAACCATAGAAATTCTTTGGCGCAGCTGGATGAGATCAGGAGAAACCAGTTTCTCTGCCAGCTGTGGTTGCCCAGCGAGTATGATTTGAATCAGCTTGTCGCTCGGGGTCTCAAAATTCGATAGCATCCGCACGACTTCGAGAACGGGTCCTCCCAGGTTCTGCGCCTCGTCGATCACCACTACGAAGCGCCTCCCCGACTGAAATTCGTGCAGCAGTACTTCATTCAGCTTCGCGTGCATTCGAACAAGATCCCCGCCATCATCGTCCAGCTTCAGGTCCGCCAGCAGGCTTCGAAGGAAATCTTGAGGGGTGCACTGGCTCTGGAAAAGAAAAACAGTTTTGGCTGACTCTTTCAAAAGCTCCAGGAGCCGGAATAACAGCGTCGTCTTCCCCATGCCCGGTTTGGCGATCAGCGCCATGAATCCTCGCCCGGAATTCACACCACACACGAGCGAAGCTAGCGCCTCTCGGTGCGTCGGACTCAGATAGAGATAGCTCGAGTCCGGCGTCACGCCGAACGGCTGTTCCTTCAGATTGTAAAAGTCTAGAAACACCCTGCCTCGCTTAGGCCACCTGTCTGGGAACTGAAGCAAGTACTTGAACTTTTAGAATTTCGGCGACATCCGCGGGAGTCCGGAATGACGGATCAAGGTACTCCGCCGTAAGTGCTGCCGCCACGCTCACGAAGATCGCCAGCACAAATCCGATCAACATCACTAACCACGGACTGTGAGCGGGCAAGGCCGCCAGAGAAGGGGGCACCGCGATCGCCACATTCGCGATTCCCTTTTTGTCCAGCGCATCTGCCGTGCGTTCTTGCTCCCGCTTCGCGAGATAGAGAAGATAATTTGATTCATCTGCCTTCGCTTCGCGTAATAAGTCCGCTTGCTTCACTGCCTTCTGATCCAAATCCACCATTTGTAACTGCATGCTTCCAATGGTGTGTTGCAAGGAAGCCGCTGTTGCCTTCTGCGCTGCAAGATCGGATCGCGCTCTGGCCGCGTCTTCTCTTAACAGCTCGTAAGTCGGATCGCGATCCGTTGTGTGATTCACGTACTGTGTTTTTTGAGCCTCGGAAATGGCAGCTTCGGTTTCGGCAATTTCTTCGTCGGCTTCTTTCACCAGCGGATAGTTGGGCTCATATTTCAGCAACAGCTGGGTGCGCTTAAGCTGCGCCGCAAGCAAGTTTGTCCCTAATTGTTGCGATAGGACGTCGGCTGAATTGGAAGTTTCCTGCGTCGAGGATCTGCTGGGTATCGCCTCCATTTGTCTTTCACTGGCTACAATGCGTTGCTCGTCCGCCGCAATGGCAGCCCGAGTTTGATGCAGAAAACCAACAGAATTCACAACCTGCTGGGCCATGTCCGTGCGTTCAACGTCGGGAGCGACGACTCCTTCTTCTTTCCCGAAGCCAGCCAAGCGCGATTCGGCGCTAAATAGCGCCTCCTGGTACTTCTGCGTCTCGCGCGCAAAAAAATCAGAAGTGCCGCTTGGCCGTCGCAACTGCAGATGTTTCCCTAGGTAGAGGTCGCTCAGCTTCGCAAGAACGCACTGCGGCGTTTCCGGAGTGCCGCGTTTTCCGTAGGTCACTTGGATAACGTCAGCATTCTTTTCCACCTCCACATCTAAAGCCTTTGCCAGGCGCCTCGTCGCCTTGGCTATCTTCATTGCCTTCCGTTGCGCAGGGTCAGCGGGAAGAAGGAAGTCACTAAGAGATTTTTCATCTAATCCACAGGCAGACACCACAGCCGCGAGCATGTCTCCACCCTGTATTAAAGCCACCTCTGAGTTGATTTGGTCCGGAGTCACCAGGTCGTTTGTAAGTATTGCCGCATTCTGCGCCGAAGAGATCGCGGGGTCGGATCTATCCTGTTCCACCAGAATGTCCATTGACGACTCATAATAATTAGCCGCCCAGAACCAAGCAAAAAACGTCGCGCCCAGGAACACACCGCAAAACGTGAGAATCACAAGCCGGCGGCGATTGAACCCGACGGCAAGGCAGTCGCGCAGCGTGCTCAAGCGCGCCGAATTCTGATAGGAATTCTTCATCTCAGATTCAGCCATGATCCTCACCTCCTCTTCGTCTTGCGTTCAAAGCCGTCGCGACGCTATAGCAGTGGTAGCTGGGGACTCAGATACATCCCAACGGAATACGGAACATACTTTCGGAAATTGGTGATTAACTTTTCTGGCACAAAAATCATGTCACCGGGCTGCATCTGCGCGTCTTCGTTCACATTTTTCCCGTGCAAAATATCTTTCAGACTGAGTTTACGGACCTCAACCCAGCCTTCCGAGACGCGGTGATACAGAAAAATCTGCGTTTTGGCCTGCGGCGTGAATCCTCCCGCGATCGCGATTGCCTCTGACACGGTAGTGTCGTAGCGCAGGTCATACTGACCGGGTTTCCCCACCTGCCCATTGACGACAAAAAAGGGTTTTTGAAAATCGGTAAGGTCGACGTCAACGATGGGATCGTGAAGTGTGGTCGAATATGCCTTCTTAACTGCGTCCACCACTTCAGGCACGGTCATTCCTTCGATGTGGACGCTGCCCACCCCGGCCAAGTTGACGTATCCGTCCGGCTGGATGGTGACGCTTTGATCGAGCTCCATCGCAAGCGGAAACGATATGGACAGAACGTCATCCCGTTGAACCTTGTAACGTGGGTATCGATGCTGAAGCGCGGGTCGATCTGAGTCGATCTGGCCTTTGTCGGGCGCGGAAGCGACCGGAGCCGATGTGACCGAGGAGGCTGTCGCGCTAGGCTCTTGACCGCTGAGCGTCTCGGGCAAAAACATGAGAATAATGGCTAAGCCGAGTCCAAATCCCCTCATCTCGCCTCCAACTTTCGAGATCCCATAGGCCCTAATTGCCTCGCAATCCTAAGTGCGCATGCGACTAATCACAAGAAGCGTAAGCACCTATCGGCCCCAAGAGGCTGCTCTCCCGTCCGGAAAGGA